>JBQCCP010000196.1:0-3604 GCA_051962095.1 Rhodanobacteraceae bacterium | reverse complement strand
CCGCCGAAATACGTCATCAGGATCGCATTAACCGTCAGCGAGAAAATGTGGTACAGCGGCAGCGCCGTGATGATCTGCTCCTCGCCCTGCGTGAACAGGTCGCCCACCCACGCGGCGAGCTGCAGCGTGTTCACGACCATGTTGCCGTGGGTCAGCATCGCGCCCTTGGCGACGCCGGTGGTGCCGCCGGTGTATTGAAGGAATGCGATGTCGTCGTGGCCGAGCGGCACCTTCGGCGCCTCCGTCCGCGCGCCGCGGCGAAGCACGTCACCGAAACAGAGATGCCCCGGCAACGACCAGCGCGGCACCATCTTCTTGATGTGCTTCACCGCAAAGCTGACCAGCGGGCCTTTCGGGAAACCGAGCTGGTCGCCGATCGAGGTGACGATCACGTGCTTGACCTGGGTCTTGCCGATCGCCTCCTGCAAAGTCGCGGCAAAGTTCTCCAGCACCACGATGCTTTTCGCGCCGGAATCCTCGAGCTGGTGCTGCAGTTCGCGCGCGGTGTACAGCGGGTTGACGTTGACCACAGCCAGGCCCGCGCGCAGCGCACCGAACATGGCGATCGGATATTGCAGCAGGTTGGGCAGCATGATCGCGAGGCGATCGTCCTTGCCGAGCCCCCATTCGTTCGCGAGGAACGCCGCGAAATGCGCACTTTGGCGATCCAGCTCGGCCCAGGTCAGCGCAACCCCGAAGCTCGAATAGGCAGGCCGTTGCGGGTGGCGTGTGCAGGTGGCCTCGAACATCGCCACGATCGACGCAAAGGCGTGCGCGTCGACTTCGGTGGGCACCCCGGGCGGGTAATGCGCCAACCAGGGACGCGGATCGGCCATACTTGTTCCCTCCTGTCCGGTTTTGCCGGTTGCAATGTGACTGCATTGGACACGATAAGCGCGGAACCGGCAAGCTGCATTGCGGCAATCTTCGACAGCGAAAAGCCTGCATGATCGAATCCGTGGATCCGCAATGGCGACTTCCGATGGGAACGCGTCGTCTCGCGTGCTTCGCGATGCTGACGCTGGTGGCGTGGGCGTTCGCCGGCTGCCATCGCGCGCCGGCCGAGCAGCAGATCCGGCATGCGATCGATGCGGCGGCCGCTGCCGCGCGTGCGAACGACACGTCCGGCGTGCTGGCCGTGGTGAGCGACGATTTCACCGGCAATCAAGGGGAACTGGACCGGCGTGGACTGCGGCAACTGCTTGCGGTGCGCGCATTCCGCCAGGACAAGACGGGCGTGCTGATCGGGCCGGTTTCGTTCGAGCACCGGGCCGATCGCATCGTCGCCAAGTTCAACCTGGTACTGACCGGCGGCAAGCCGGGCGATCTGCTGCCCGACCAGTCGGAGGTTTACCCGATGACGACGGCGTGGCGGCGCGAAGGTGGAAAGTGGAAGTGCTACAGCGCTACATGGATCAAGTGATCACCAGTCACACGGCTGCTGTTTTCCTTTCTCCCTCGGAAGAAGGTGGCGCGACTACGGCCGACTGGATCGGCCGTGAACGACGTAGTCGGCCCGAACGGGCGAGCGCCATGGATGGCGCGAGTAAGCGCCGGATGAGGGTCCGGCAGTTCGCGTAACGGCAGTCTTCGCACAGATGGCGTGGAGTTGCCGCACCTTCACCCCCAGCAGGGGTTCGCGTTGGCTTTGATCCTATGCGCGCAACGGTTGCTAAGCTCGCGCGTCGTGCGCTCGCCAAGCAATCGGCCCTCGGCATCCTGCCTCGGGCGTTCGGCAGCGCAGCCGATGCCATTCAAGGCATCGGCTTAGCGCGCTGCCTCACCTTTTTTCGCCAGATCGCGCAGCACGTACTGCAGGATGCCGCCGTGCTTGTAGAAGTCGCGTTCCTTGGGGGTCAGCAGCATGACGTGAACGTCGAACGCAGTCTCCTTGCCGTCCTTCGCCGTCGCGACCACGTGCGCCCACTTGGCGTCGCCACCGTCGAGGCCGGTGATCGCGAAGGTTTCCTTGCCGGTCAGGCCAAGCGATTGCGCGTTTTCACCATCCTTGAACTGCAGCGGCAGCACGCCCATGCCGACCAGGTTCGAGCGATGGATGCGCTCGAAACTTTCCGCGATCACGGCTTCGATGCCGAGCAGCAGGGTGCCCTTGGCCGCCCAGTCGCGCGACGAGCCGGTGCCGTATTCCTTGCCGGCGATCACGACCAACGGCGTCTTTTCCGCCTTGTATTTCATGGCGGCGTCATAGATCGTCATCTGCTCGCCGCTGGGCACGTGCATCGTGAATCCGCCCTCGACACCGTCGAGCAGTCGGTTCTTGATGCGGATGTTGGCGAAGGTGCCGCGCACCATCACGTCGTCGTTGCCGCGTCGCGAACCGTAGGAGTTGAAATCCTTCGGGGCGACGCCGCGCGCCATCAGGTATTTGCCGGCGGGCGAATCCTTCTTGATCGCGCCGGCGGGCGAGATGTGGTCGGTGGTGATGGAATCGCCGAACAGGCCGATGCAATACGCGCCGTTGATGTCCGCGTGCTTCGGCAGATCCATCGTCATGCCTTCGAAGTAGGGCGGATTCTTGATGTACGTGGATTTCTCGTCCCACGCGTACTGATCACCCTCGGGCACTTCCACCGCGTTCCAATCCTTGCTGCCCTTGAAGACGTCGGCGTAGTTCTTGGAGAACATGCCGGCCGATACCGAGCTCGCAACGAGATCGGCGATTTCCTTGTTGCTCGGCCAGATGTCCTTCAGGAAAACATTCTTGCCGTCCTTGTCCTGGCCCAGCGGCTGCGTAGACAGGTCGATGTCGATGGTGCCGGCGATCGAGAACGCCACCACCAGCGGCGGCGAGGCGAGGTAGTTCATCTTCACTTCGGAGTGGATGCGGCCCTCGAAGTTGCGGTTGCCCGAAAGTACCGCCGCCACCGCGAAATCCTTGTCGGTGACGACTTTGCTGACATCCTCGGGCAAAGGCCCGGAATTGCCGATGCAGGTAGTGCAGCCGTAGCCAACGAGGTAGAAGCCGAGCTTCTGCAGATCCTTCATCAGGCCGGTGGCTTCGAGGTAGTCCGTGACGACTTTCGATCCGGGCGCCAGCGAGGTCTTGACCCACGGCTTGGGTTTCAGGCCGCGCGCGGCCGCCTTGCGCGCCAGCAGGCCGGCGCCGATCATCACCGCGGGGTTGGAAGTGTTGGTGCACGACGTGATCGCCGCGATCACCACCGAGCCGTCTTCCAACTCGCAATGCTCGATGTGCGGGCACACGTCCGGTGAAGGCTCGTTTTGGCTCTCGGCGCGACCGACCGCGGTGCTGCCGCCTTCGTTCAGAAAGCGCTCCTTCTGCTTGTCCCAACGCGTGTCGGTCTTGCCGGAGTTGAGCGCGTCCATCGCGGCGCGATAGCTCTGGCGCATGTCAGTGAGCAGCACGCGATCCTGCGGGCGCTTGGGGCCGGCCAGCGACGGCTTCACATCCGCGAGGTTCAATTCGATCACGGCGCTGAATTCGGCCTGCGGCGTGTTCTCGTCGTGCCACATGCCTTGCGCCTTGGCATACGCTTCGATCAGTTCGATGTGCTTCGGATCGCGGCCCGACAGTCGCAGGTAGTTGAGCGATTCCTTGTCGATCGGGCAGATCGCGCAGGTC
>JBQCCP010000195.1:0-8962 GCA_051962095.1 Rhodanobacteraceae bacterium | reverse complement strand
CGGGCCGCGCGTTTCCACCGCGAGAGACAAGCCGCCGCCAACCGGCAACCGGGCCAGCCCCTGCTCGAAAGAGAGCTTTTCCGCTTCCATACGCAAAAGTATGGATTTGTGTCGAAGCACTGTCAATACGCTACAGTATGGTCATGACCAGCGAACCTGCCGCCACATCCAGGGCTGCCGAATCCAGTCGCCACGGCCGTGCCCACGCGCGCCTTTCAGCGCCGGACTGGGAACGCGGCGCGCTTGAAATGATCGCCGAAGAAGGCGTGGACGCGCTCGCCGTGGAAGCGCTGGCGCGACGGCTCGGCGTCACCAAGGGCAGCTTCTACTGGCATTTCAAGAACCGCGAAGCGCTGTTGCAGGCGGCGCTGAACCGCTGGGAAGCCGACGACACGCGCGAGTTGTCCAGCCACATCGGCGCGGCCGGCGAACACCCGCGCGAACGTTTGGGAGCATTGTTCCGCTGGGTTTCAGGCGAAGCCCAGGCGCACCGCATTTATGCCGCGCTGCTGCAGGCGCTGGACCATCCGCTGGTCAAGCCCATGATGACCCGCGTGTCGCAGCGCCGCATGGAATTTCTGGAACAGGCCTTCCGCGCCGCCGGGCTGGGTGACGAAGCGGCCCGTCATCGCGCACGCCTGACCTACGCGGCTTATGTGGGTTTCCTGCAGTTGAACCTGACCCTGGAAATGCCGCACCTGTCGCACGAGCAATACGAAGCCTACGTCGAGCACGTGATCGGAACGCTGGTGCCGTAAGCATCTGGCTCGAAGATGCTGTTGCGAAAGATCAGGCCATGGAAGGCCGTTCTGGTCTCGATACCGCACCGACCATCCAGTGGCTTTTTCCCTGATGAAGCGGCGATCAGGAACGATCGCACGAACATGCTGCGGTGCCGCATGGCTTTGCTTGCATAAACCCGGCGCCGAGACTACCGTCACTTCCCCTGCACATCTTGGGAGACGCATGCTCTCACAATGTTTTTCAGGCTGACTCGACACGCCGGTCCGTCGCCGAAGGTCATCAAAAAAGACAACGACCTTCCCGCTGCAACGCGACGGCCGCGATGCCTGATGCACAACTACAAGATCTCTTCTGGAGTATCAAAACCGATGCCAAGCAAACTCGATTCTCTGAACCGATGGGTTGACGACGTCGCAAAAAGGACGAAGCCCGATCACATCCACTGGTGCGACGGCTCCGAAGCCGAATACAAGCTGCTCGTGGACGAAATGCTGAAAACCGGCGACCTGATCGAACTCAATCAGGAAACCCATCCGCGCTGCTACCTGCACCGCTCCGATCCCAAGGACGTCGCGCGCGTCGAAAAGCTCACCGTCATCTGCACGAAGAACAAGGACGACGCCGGCCCCAACAACAACTGGATGGACCCGGCCGAGGCGCACGCGAAGATCGACGCGCTGTTCGAAGGCTGCATGGCCGGCCGCACGATGTACGTGATCCCGTATTGCATGGGTCCGCTCGGTTCGCCGCTGTCGCGCTGCGGCGTCGAGATCACGGATTCGCCGTATGTCGTCGCCAACATGCGCATCATGACCCGCATGGGCACCGCCGCGCTGGAACGCATCGAGCGCGAGGGAAGCTTCATCAAGGCGCTGCATTCGATCGGCGAACTTGACCCCGAGCGCCGCTGGATCATGCATTTCCCGGAAGAGCTCACCATCAAGTCGTTCGGTTCGGGCTATGGCGGCAATGCCTTGCTGGGCAAGAAGTGCCACGCGCTGCGGATCGGCTCGTGGCAGGCGCGCAGCGAAGGCTGGCTGGCCGAACACATGCTAATCGTCGGCATCGAGAACCCGCAGCACGAAATCCGCTACGTCGCGGCGGCGTTCCCGTCGGCCTGCGGTAAGACCAATCTCGCGATGCTGATTCCGCCGGAAGGTTATCGGCGCGAAGGCTGGAAGGTATGGACCGTCGGCGACGACATCTGCTGGATGCGCCCCGGCAAGGACGGGCGGTTGTATGCGATCAATCCGGAAGCCGGCTATTTCGGCGTCGCGCCCGGCACTTCGAAGAAAACCAACCCGAACGCGCTGGCGATGCTGCAGCACGACACCATCTTCACCAACGTCGCGGTCACCGACGACAATCAACCGTGGTGGGAAGGCCTGGACGACCGCAAGCCAGCAAAGGATTGGCAGGGTCGTGATTACGATCCCGCAAATGGCCCCGCCGCGCATCCGAATTCGCGCTTTACCGTGCGCGCCAACCAGTGCCCCAGCTGGTCGCCCGAAGCTGAGAACGACGAAGGCGTCCCGATCGACGCGATCGTGTTCGGCGGGCGCCGCGCCGCGCGCGTGCCGCTGGTGTTCGAAGCGCGCGACTGGACTCACGGCGTGCTGGTCGGTGCATCGATGGCGTCCGAAACCACGGCTGCCGCAACCGACGTGGGGGTGAACATCCGCCGCGACCCGATGGCGATGAAACCGTTCTGCGGTTACAACTACGGCGACTACTTCGCACACTGGCTGTCGTTCGATCAACCGAATGCGAAACTGCCGCGCGTGTTCCACGTCAACTGGTTCCGCAAGGGCAAGGACGGCAAGTTCCTGTGGCCCGGCTTCGGCGACAACATGCGCGTGCTGGAGTGGATGCTGAAACGCGTCGCGGGCGAAGCCGGCGCCGTCAAAACCCCGATCGGCAATCTGCCCCAAGCCGACGATCTCAACCTCGAGGGATTGAGCCTGTCCGACGGCGCATTGAACGAGCTGTTCCGCGTGGACAACGCCGAATGGCGCGAGGAACAAGCCGCGATTGGCGAATACCTCGCGGGCTACGGTTCGCACCTGCCGGACGAATTGAAGGCCGAACACCAGCGCATCGTCGAGGCGCTGGATGCGGAGGTACGTCCGGCCGCGCCGGCGCGTGCCGCGGCCGCGGCGCGCTGACATCGTTGGCCATCCCGGCAAAGCCGGGATGGCGACGCGCCGCCGGCAGGCTGGGGCGCCTCACAGAAGCCCATCCCTTCGCCTGTGTTGGGCTTCGCGATACCCAGCCCAACCTACAAAAAGCATTGGTAGGCTGGGCTGAGCGCAGTGAAGCCCAACGTTTCTTTACCGGGTCTCTATCGACCCATCGTCGCGCCGTCGGTTCGCACTCAGTAGTACCCCTCGCCCGCGGCCACCTTGCCACGGAACACGCGATACGAATACGCGGTGTAGGCGAGCACCGCGGGAATCATGATGATCACGCCGACCAGCACGAAGCCCTGGGATTGCACCGGCGACGCGGCTTCCCAGATGGTAAGCATGGGTGGCACGATGTTGGGCCAGATGCCGACCACCAGCCCGATGAAACCGAGCACGAAGAAGCACAGCGACAGCACGAACGGCGCCAGTTCGCGATTGCGGATCACCGCGAGCCACAGCGCGGCCGCGTTGATCACGGTGAGGATCGGCACCGGCGACAGGTACAGGAAGTTCGGCCACGTGAACCAGCGCGCCATCAGGTTGGAATCGAGGAACGGCAGCCACGCGCTCACCAGCAGCATGAACGCGATCACCGCCAGCATCAGCGGGCGCGTCAGGTCGAACGCGATGCGCTGCACGCGGCCTTCGGTTTTCAGGATCAGCCAGGTCGCCCCCAGCAGCGCGTAACCGAACACCACCGCGATCCCGGTGAGTATCGAAAACGGGCTGAACCATGCGAACGCGACCTCGTGGACGTACTTGCCGCCGGTCAGCGGCATGCCTTCCACCAGCGCGCCGAGGATCAGTCCCTGCATGAACGCGGTGAGGATCGAACCCGCCGCGAATGCGAACCCCCACACCACGCGCGACTTCGCGGCCTTGAAACGGAACTCGAACGACACCCCGCGCGAGATCAGGGCCACCAGCATGATCAGCATCGGCAGGTACAAGGTCGACAGCACTACCGCGTAGGCTTTCGGAAACGCGGCCATCAAGCCCGCGCCGCCCATCACCAGCCAGGTTTCGTTGCCGTCCCAGATCGGCGCGGCGGTATTCATCATGTGGTCGCGCTGCCGGTCGTCGTCGGCGAACGGCGTGAGGATGCCGATGCCGAGCACGAAGCCGTCCAGCAACACGTACATCATCACCGCGAAGCCGATGATGAAATACCAGACCACGGGAAGCGTGTTCGCGAGTGTCATGGCCGTTCCCCCATCTCTTCATCGGCCAACGACAACGGCCGCGCTGCGGTCGGCGGCACGCCCTTGCGTTGCGGCGCCGCGATCGGCCCGACGCGCAGCATCTTGAGGAGATACCAGCCGACGAAACCGAACAGCGCCACGTATACCGCGACGTACACTATCAGCGACGCCAGCACGCTGCCGCCGGTGACGTTCGGACTGACCGCGTCGGCCGTGCGCAACAATCCGTACACCACCCATGGCTGGCGCCCGACCTCGGCCACCCACCAGCCGGCGATCAACGCGACGAAGCCCGACGGCATCATCCAGATCCAGCTTCGAAGATAGGCGCGCGAGATGAACGCGGTGCCGCGCCGCCACCTCCACAAGCCGTACCACGCGACCAGCACCATCAACACGCCCAGCACCACCATGATGCGGAAGGAGAAGAACGGGATCGCCACCGGCGGCTGCTCGTCGCGCGGAAAATCGCGCAGGCCCTTCACGGAACCGCTCCAGGAATGGGTGAGGATCAGGCTGCCGGCGTGCGGAATGTCGAGCGCAAAGTCGTTGCGCTGCGCATCCTCGTCCGGGATCGCGAATACCGTCCACGGCACGTTGCCGCCACTGTCCCAGATGCCTTCCAGCGCGGCCAGCTTGGCGGGCTGGTTGTGCGCGACTTCCTGGCCCGACATGTCGCCCACGATGATCTGCAGCGGCGCCACGATCGCCACGAACACCAGCGCGGCCTTGAGACACAACGTCGCTTTTTCGATGAAGCGGTTGCGCAACAGGTAGTACGCGGAAATCCCGCCGATCATGAAAGCCGTGGTCAGGAACGCGGCCAGCACCATGTGCGGCAAGCGGATTCCGAACGACGGGTTGAAGATCACCTGCCACCAGTCGGCAGGCTCGAACACGCCGTCCTTGATTGCATACCCGGCCGGCGTCTGCATCCAGCTGTTAGCCGACATGATCCAGAACGTGGACGCCAGGGTGCCCACGGCCACCATCACGGTGCAGGCGAAGTGCGTCTTGTGGCCGACGCGCTGCCAGCCGAACAGCATGATGCCGAGGAATGATGCTTCCACGAAGAACGCGGTCAGCACTTCGTAGTTCAGCAGCGGCCCCACCACGTTGCCGGCGTCGGCCGAAAAGCGCGCCCAGTTGGTGCCGAACTGAAAGCTCATCACGATGCCCGACACCACGCCCACGCCGAACGACACCGCGAAGATCTTCATCCAGAAGAAGATCAGGTCGCGCAGGTGTTCGTTGCGGGTTTTCAGCCACCACGCTTCCAGGAATACCAGCCAGCTCGCCAGGCCGATGGTGAACGCCGGAAACAGAATGTGGAAGGAAATCACCCACCCGAACTGCAGGCGCGACAGAAACAGCGCATCGGTCACGACTTCCGTCCTTCGCCGCCGGCGCGGCGTGCTGCGAACAAAGCCGCACCATTATCGCCCCGCGCGTCAAGGTACCGTCATTTTCCCCCACAGGCGCGACAATACGCCGCAGTTGCCCGTTATCGCCTCGCCGGCCCTACGGCCACTCGTTCGCGTGCAGCCCCACCTTGCCGTGGCGCTGCGGACGAATCACGCAGAAACGCTGGCCGGTCGGGGCTTCCATCACCACCCAGGTCTTGATCGCCTCGACGCGCCTGGCGCCCAATGCTTCAAGCCTGCGCACCTCGGCCTCGATGTCGTCGCTCTCGATGTCGAGGTGCACGCGGCTCGGATGGTCGACCTTCTGCACCATCACGATGGGCTCGTCGTCATGGGTTTCAATGTCGACGTACTTCCGGTCATCGTCCGATTTGTACGGACGCCCCAGCACCTGCGACCAGAACCGCGCCGCGGCTTCGAGATCGTCGGTGTTGCAATCGATGATGATGCTGCAGAGCCGGCTGTGGTGCATGGCGGCGCTTCCGTTACGCGCGGCCCAGGGCGCGATCGATGCTCCACGGACCCGGCCCAGCGGCGGACAGGTACAGGAACACGAAGCAGAACAGCACCGCGCTGTCGCCGCCGTTGAGGTACGGGAATACGTGGTTGGTCGGAAAATGCGCCATGAAATACGCAAAGGCCATTTCGCCCGAGAGGATGAAGGCGATCGGCCGCGAGAACACGCCGAGCAACAGCAGCACGCCGCCGCCGAATTCCAGGATGCCGGCGAGGCCCGGCACCAGCGTGAACAGCTTCGCCGACGAAATGAGCGTGAACGGTCCTTCCGGAAGATGGAACAGCTTGTCGGCGCCATGGCACAGGAACAGAAACGCCGCAACGATGCGCAGGAGGCTGAGGAAATGCGGTGACGCCTTGGTCCAGGGGTTGCTGCCGGCCATGCGGGTTCTCCGGTGATCGATGGACAAGCGGACGGGCCGTCGCCGCTGCGACCGGCCCCGAGCGGGCACCATACACCAATCGGGACCGCAGCCGCCGAGGCGTCAGCCGCAGAGCGCCTCGACTTCTTCGATGTCGCGGGGCAACGTTGCCGTCAACACTTCATTGCCGCGCGCGCCCACCGCAACGTCGTCCTCGATGCGAAGGCCGAGTCCGCGCCACTTCGCCGGCACCGTCGTGTCGTCCGGCGCGACATAGATGCCGGGTTCCACCGTCACCACCATGCCGGGTTCCAGCATGCGCGGCTCATCGTCGATCCGGTAGTCGCCGACATCGTGCACGTCCAGGCCGATCCAGTGGCCGGTCTTGTGCGGGAAAAATCTCTTGTAGTCGCCCGATTCGATCGCGGCGCGCGCGGTGCCCGGCAGCAGCTTCAGCGCGCACAATCCCTGGACAATCACCCGAGTCGCCGCGTCGTGCGCGGCGGTGAACGGCGAACCCGCGCGCACCTCCTCGATCGCGGCCTGCTGTGCATCGACCACCACCCCGTACAGCGCGCGTTGCTCGCGCGAAAACCTTCCGCCAATCGGCCAGGTGCGGGTGATGTCGGAGGCGTAGCACTCCACTTCGGCACCGGCGTCGATCAGCAGCAGGTCGCCACGGTCCAGCCTGCCGCGATTCGCGTTGTAGTGCATCACGCAGGCGTTGCGGCCGGCCGCGACGGTGGGCGGGTACGACGGCACCGCGCCGTGGGTGCGCATCGCGTGCAGCAGCGCCGCTTCGACTTCGTATTCGGCCGCGCCCGGACACGCAGCCCGCACCGCGGCGCGCTGCGCTTCGGCGGCGATCGCCGCCGCGCGCCGCATCAGTGCGAGTTCCGCCGGCGACTTGTACAGGCGCAGTTCGTGCAGCAGGTGGCCCAGCGCCACGAACTCGCGCGGCACCACGCCACCGCCACGGCTGCTGCGCAGGCGCCGCATCCAGCGCAGCAATTGCGCGTCGAATTCGTTCTCGCGCCCGAAATGACAATACAGCCGCGTGCGGCCTTCCAGCATCCCGGGCAGGATGTCGTCGATGTCTTCCACCGGAAACGCGTCGGCGACGCCGTACTGGGCGACGGCGTTCTCAGGCCCGATCCGCGGACCTTCGAGGCGTTCGCGGGCCGGATCGCGCTCGCGGCAGAACAGCACCGCTTCGCCGCTGCGCCGGCCGGGCAGCAGCGCCAGCACCGCATCGGGCTCGGGAAATCCGGTGAGGTAATGGAAATCGGAATCCTGCCGGTAGGGCCACGCGGCGTCGGCGTTGCGCATCCGCTGCGGCGCGGCCGCGACCACCATCGCAGCGTCCCTGCCCGCCATGCGCATCAATTCGGCGCGACGGCGCACGAACTCCGCGCGCGCAATCATTGCCGCCCCGCGGGTGCGAGCGCCGCGTGCAGGCGGGCCACGCCGCCGCCGATGAAGTCCAGCAGGTCGTCGAGCGCCGGTTCATCGTCGTCGCCGCAGGTGAGGTGCATCGCCGCGATCTGACTGAAGTCGTCGAGGACCTCGCGTACTTCGGGCATTTCCGCGGCGGCGGCAAGATCGCCCTTCAGCGCCAGTCCGCCCAAGAACCCTCGGCACCAGTCCACCATCGCGTCGGCGCGTGCAACCAGAGGCGCAGAGGGCAGCAGCGGCATGACCGGCTCGCCCGTTCGCAACCGATGGGCAACGTCACTGGCAAGCGCGTCCACCAGCGGGTGCAACGCGCCGGTCGCACCCGCATCGTCGCCCTCCAGCGCCAGCGCCTCCAGCAAGGCATGCGCGCCGCCCTGCCCACCGGCGCACAGATAGCCGGTGATCGAACCATGCAGGTCGGCCGCCGAGACGCCGAGCTTCGCCCGCGTGAGCGCCGCCTCCAGGCTTTCATGGGTGGGCATTTGCATGCCGGCGATTCCGATGGCTCGTGCCACGGACATTCTAGGCAAACTCTGACTTGTTTCCCACGACGCGCAAGGCGCGTTTGAGTACACTTGGCCTGCAGTCGCGGCCGACGGCCCCAAGGCAGTCGCGAAGACCGGGACGGCATTTTTCGTCAGGGGCGACCCTTCCATGAGCCGCGTTGCATCCGGATCATCCGTGGCCAGATTGCGGTCGGCGCGTCCGCGGATCGCGCGTGCGATGGCCGCCGTCCTGGCCCTGCTGATGGCGGCCGGAGCGGCGCACGCCGACAAGGCCCCGACTTCGTGGCAGGCGTATCAGCGCAACTACCACTTCCAGCAGCTCGATGATCGTGATGGGCTGACGCAAAACTCGGTCTCGCTGATTTTCCAGGACCAAACCGGATTCATGTGGTTCGCGACGCAAGCCGGGCTGTTCCGCTACGACGGCTACAGCCTCACCCGCTACACGCACGACCCGAACCGCGCCGACAGCTTGCCCGAGGATTACAGGGTGACCTCGCTGGCCGATGCCGGCGACGGAAGGTTGTGGGTCGGTTCCACCAGCGGCGGTTTGATCCTGTTTGATCC
>JBQCCP010000194.1:0-6209 GCA_051962095.1 Rhodanobacteraceae bacterium | reverse complement strand
TCGTCCTTGTCCAGCTTCGCCATCGCCTGCTGGTAGGCGCTGCGCGCCTCGTCGGATTTGCCGAGTTTGAGCAGCGCATCGCCGCGAAGTTCCGCAGACAGGGCGGCATATTGATCCTGGGGGATGCCGCCGAGTTCACTGAGCGCCTGCTGCGCCTGGTCCTGCGCGATCAGCACCCGGGCGAGGCGCAGCGTGAACAATGACTTCAAGGCAGGCTGCTTGCTGTGCGAAACCGCCCATTGCAGGTTCTCGGCAGCCGGCTTCAGGTCGTTCTTGCCGACGTCGTATTCAGCCACCGCGGCGCTGCCCAACGCGGCATAGGCGGTGTCGGCGTAATTTTTCTGCAGGTCGCCGAGCGCAGCGGTCATGGCCTGTTTGTTGTCGGCCTGCACCGCGCTCTGGATCACCGCGAATTGCGACGAAGCCTGGATCTCATGGTTGGTCCGATGGGCCTGCCACTGCCGCCAGCCGAAGATCAGCGCAAGCGCGAGCACCACCCCGACCACGACGGCGATGCCGTTTTCCTTGATCCACTTGCGGACCTGTTCGCCCTGCTCGTACTCGTCGTAGTCTTCGAAAGCCATCGTTCACTCACGTGCATGCGGAAGCTCCGCGCGCCGGGAACCGCGCGCGGAACGGCCAAGGATACTGGAACTTAGTTGTTTTCGCCGCTGGCGGCTGGCGCCGCGAACACGTCGAAACGGGCGACGTTGGCGTGCCGGTAGGCGTCCAGCGCCAACGGCTGGCCGTCACGGGTGACGGTCACGCCATCGGCGTTCCCCAGCGTAACGTGCAGCGTCCCGGCCGAGTGCCAGGTGCGATTGTCGCCCGCGTGCAACATGCCGGAATCGACCTTGTTGCCGTCGGCGTCGGTGATCTCGAACCAGCAATCGGACTTCGCGGAAAGCGTCAGCGCATGCTGGCCGGAGACAGTCGCGGGCACGGGTGCCGGTGCCACCGACGCGGCTTTCGCCGCATCGCCGCTGTCGCTGAGGCCGATCGCCGCGAACGGCGTCATCGACGCGCGGAACGGCGTGGCATCCGGCGATGCCGTCGAAGCGTCGCTGCTGGACGCCGCGACGCCGTTCGGCGCGCTGTGCTGCGCCACGCGCGGCGTCGACGCGGGCGCCTGGTCCAGTGAAACGATCCGCGCGGAGGGCCGTTCCAGCCCGCCGCGCAGGCCCAGCAAAACCAGCGGCACCGCGATCGTCGCGGTCAGCACGATGTAGGTCGCCGCGGTGCCGTAGCGCTGCAGCAGCCAACGCGCCGGCGACGTGCGTGCCACCGAAACCAGCGGCGGTTGCGCGGCCGGCGCCACGGTCCGCAGCGCCTGATCGCAACTGCCGGCGGGCAATCCGAGGTAGCGCGCGTAGCCTTTCAGGGCGCCGCGCAGGAACACGAAGTGTTCGGGTTCGCCGAAGTCGTCCGACTCCAGGCGCTCCAGCACCTTGATCGGCAGGTGCAGCGCACCGGCGCAGTCGGCGACCGTCAAGCCCTTCGTTTCCCGTGCCGATCGCAATCGTGCGCCGAGCGTGTCGGCGATGGGACCCCGTTCCGCGACGGGCGCGTTGCCCTGCACTTCACCGGAATCGAACAGATCCCGGCTGTCTTCTTCGCGTTCGATCATTGGCTGGAACCATTGAGCGATTGCGCCTGCGCCGAATTCGGGAACTGATCCTGCAGGCGGCTGGAGTAATTGGCGGCCGTTTCCTTGTCACCAAGACGAGTGGCGATGCGGTAACCGAGAAGCAATGAATCCGGCGTGGCGGTGCCCGCTGCCTCGAACTGCTGCAGGTAACCACGCGCCTTGAACGCGTCGCCCTTCTGGTAGTCGAGATCGGCCATCGCCAGCAGGGCGGTACTGTAATTCGGATCGATTTCCAGCGCCTTGTGCAGGTATCCCGCGGCACCGGCGTAATCGTTGCTCTTCAGGAGACAGGTGCCGGCGTTGGTGTTGGCCACCGCCGGCGTCTTGTAGAACGGATCGGCGAGCGCGCGCTTGAAATAGCGCATCGCATCCTGCTGCTTGCCGGTTTCGCACAGGAACTTGCCGTAGTTGTTGTTGGTGTCGCCGTTGGACGGATCCAGCGCGATCGCGGCGCGGAATTCCTTGTCGGCATCCTGCAGGCGATTGATCCGCCAATCCAGGATCGCCAGCATCGTGTGGGCCGGGATGTACTTGTCGTCGAAACTCAGTGCCTTGCGCAACGCGGTTTCGGCGTCCTTGAGATTGTTCTGGCCCATGTAGGCCACCGCGAGCTGCGTGTGGGTCTGCGCGGCAGACTGCTTGTCTTCCTTGGCGCTGTCGCGCGGCGCCGACTTCAAATTGCTCATCGGCGTCGGGTACTTGATGATCGCCGGATCGTGCTTGCACGCGACCAGCCCGAACGCGAGCGCCATCGCCGCCGACACGAGGACTGACTTAGGCAGCATGGGCGTGAATCTCCGATTGCGTGGCCGCTTCGACGCGGCGCCGGAATTCGGCGTGACGGCGGGTACGGTCCGCCACCTTGCCTTTCAACTGTCCGCAGGCGGCGTCGATGTCCTCGCCACGGGTGCGGCGGACCATCGCCTGCACGCCGGCATTCAACAGGATGGTCTGGAAATCACGGATCACCGTTTCGTCCGAGCGCTCGTACTGCGCGCCGGGGAACGGGTTGAACGGAATCAGGTTCACCTTGGCCGGCAGGCGGCGCATCAGCTTCACGAGCTGCTTCGCCAGCACCGGCGTGTCGTTCACGCCGCGCATCAGGGTGTATTCGAACGTGATCGTCGCGCGCGGCTTGCGCGCGGCGTAACGCGCGCAGGCATCCAGCAGTTCGTCGATGCCCCAACGCTTGTTGAGCGGGACCAGTTGCGTGCGAAGTTCGTCGTTGGGCGCGTGCAGCGAGACGGCCAGCGACACGTCGGCGACTTCACCCAGCTTGTCGATCATCGGCACCACGCCGGCGGTCGAAAGCGTGACGCGCTTGGACGCGAGCCCGAAGCCGAGGTCGTCGCGCATCAGGCTCATCGCGCGCACGACGTTGTCGAAATTCAGCAGCGGTTCGCCCATGCCCATCATCACCACGTTGGTGATGCGGCGCTGCTGGTGGGTGACGTTGCCGAGCTGCTTCGCGGCGTGCCATATCTGACCGGTGATTTCGGATGCGGCGAGGTTGCGGTTGAAGCCCTGGGTGCCGGTGGAACAGAACCGGCAATTCAGGCCGCAACCGATCTGCGACGACACGCACAGCGTGCCGCGCGTCGGTTCCGGGATGTACACGGTCTCGACCGCATTGCCCGCATCCATGCCCAGCAGCCACTTGCGGGTGCCGTCGCTGGAAGCCTTGTCCAGCAAGGCTTTGGGAGGACTGACCACTGCCACTTCGGGGAGCTTTTCGCGCAAGCCCCTGCCGAGGTCTGTCATCGCCCCGAAATCGCTTTCGAGGCGGTGGTAGATCCACTTCATCACCTGGTCGGCGCGCCAAGGCTTCTCGCCCAGTCCGGCGAAGAAGTCACGCATTCCTTGGCGATCGAAGTCCAGCAGATTGGCACGGGCCGTGTCGGCCATGCGCATTCCCCGAAAAGCAAATTACCCGCGAGGGCAAAGCTCCGTCGCGGCAAAGAAATAACCGATCTCGAATTGCGCGGTATCCGGGCCGTCCGAGCCATGCACCGCGTTGGCGTCAATGCTTTGTGCGAAATCCGCGCGGATGGTTCCCGCCGCCGCTTCCTTCGGGTTGGTGGCGCCCATCAGCTCGCGGTTCTTCGCGATCGCGCCCTCGCCTTCCAGCACTTGGATCATCACCGGGCCCGACACCATGAAATCGACCAGCGGCTTGAAAAACGGACGCTCGCGGTGCACCGCATAGAAACCTTCTGCTTCCGCACGCGAGAGTTGCTGCATCTTGGCCGCAACGATTTTCAGGCCAGCCTTCTCGAAGCGGGCGTAAATCTGCCCGATCACGTTCTTGGCGACCGCATCGGGTTTGATGATCGAAAGGGTGCGCTCCAGCGCCATGTTTTTCCTCGACTTGCCGACGAAAGATAAAAAGATGCGCACGAAACCCGCCCGGGTTCGTGAGCATATCCTGAAAAACCCGCGCAAAATGCAGAGTTAGCTCACAAAAGAGCGAAAGATTCTAGCTCACCTGCGCCGGCTTGGCCAACGGCGCGACGCGCGTTGACCGGGGTGCCCGTTCAGCCTAGACTTCAAACGGTTGTTTGAAACGGAATCCCGGCATGCGCGACAACCCGCAATTCTCCACCCGCCAGCGCATCCTGGGCGCCGCGGAAGAGTTGTTCGCCGAGCGCGGTTTCGCCGCGGCCTCGCTACGCCAGGTCACCGCCGCCGCCAAGGTCAACCTTGCCGCCGTCAATTACCACTTCGGTTCCAAGGATGCGCTGATCGAGGAGGTGTTCCGCCGCCGGCTGGACGAACTGAGCGATCGCCGCCTCGAGTGCCTGGACGAGCTGGTCCGGTCCGGTACGCCCACCCTGGAGGGCCTGCTCGACGCCTTCATCACGCCGGCGCTGGAATTATCGCTGGACCGCGAAGGCGGCTCGGTGTTCATGCGCGTCCTGGCGCGCGCATTCGCCGAACACAACAGCAACCTGCGCAAGTTCCTGT
This sequence comes from Rhodanobacteraceae bacterium, assembly GCA_051962095.1. Taxonomy (GTDB): domain Bacteria; phylum Pseudomonadota; class Gammaproteobacteria; order Xanthomonadales; family Rhodanobacteraceae; genus 66-474. The sequence continues at coordinate 1,597 of JBQCCP010000194.1, read as the reverse complement.
CCGACAACTACGGCTACGTACTGAAGGATTTCGCCGCGGCGTTCGCCCGCCTGCTGCCCCAGCTTGACAAGCAGGAGCTGTACTGGCGGCTGGACATCGCGGTCGGCGCACTCACCTATGCCATGGCCGATTTCGGGATGATCAAGCGCCGCAGCGGCGAAACCGAACGCGCGCACCGCGAGCAGATGGCCAGGCATTTGATCCATTTCACTGCCGCGGGATTGCGGGCGTAGTTGTGCGATCGTCCGTGATCGCCGCATCGTCGGAGACGCCGATGACAAATACTTCAGCAAGCAGTCATCCATGGCGCCGGGCGCCGGCCCGGCCATCCTTGGCCGGTCGCTCGGTCGAACGGCCACCGGCATCGCGCGAGCGTCCGTCCTCGCCCTGACTTTTCACAACAGCCGCTTCGCCCGGGATACTCTGGAGAGATCCCGCGTTGACGATTCACCATGATCCCCGGAGTTTTCATGTCTGACATTCTTCGAATCCGCAAAGCCGCCGTGCTGGGCGCCGGCGTGATGGGCGCGCAGATCGCGGCGCACCTCGCCAACGCCGGCATCGAGACGGTGCTGTTCGACCTCGCCGCCAAGGAAGGGCCGAAGAACGGCATCGCCGTCAAGGCCATCCAGCACCTCGGCAAGATTTCGCCCGCGCCGCTGGCGGTGAAGGAAGTCGCGTCGGCAATTGCGCCGGCCGACTACGACGAGAACCTCGCCACGCTCAAGGATTGCAATTTCGTGATCGAGGCGATCGCCGAACGTATGGACTGGAAGCTCGACCTCTACAAGAAGGTCGCCGCGCACATTCCGGAACACGCGATCTTGGCTTCGAACACTTCCGGACTGTCGGTCAACAAGCTGGCCGAAGCGTTGCCGGAAAACCTGCGGCATCGTTTCTGCGGCGTGCACTTCTTCAATCCGCCGCGTTACATGCACCTGGTCGAGGTGATTCCGGGCAAGGCGACCGATCGCAAATTGCTCGGAGGGCTGGAAGCGTTCCTCACCTCCACGCTCGGCAAGGGCGTGGTCTTCGCCAAGGACACGCCGAACTTCATCGGCAACCGCATCGGCGTGTTCTCGATCCTCTCGACGATGTACCACACCACCCAGTTCAAGCTCGGCTTCGACGCGGTGGACGCGCTGACTGGACCGGCGATCGGGCGTCCGAAATCCGCTACGTATCGCACTGCCGACGTGGTCGGTCTGGACACGATGGCGCACGTGATCAAGACCATGGCCGATACCCTGCCGGACGACCCCTGGCACGAACACTTCAAGTCGCCCGGGTGGCTGACCGCACTGATCGAGAAAGGCGCGCTGGGCGCCAAGGCTGGCGCAGGCTTCTATCGGAAGGCCGGCAAGGAAATCCAGGTACTGGATCTCGCGAAACTGGATTACCGCGCATCCGAACAGAAGGCGTCGGACGAAGTCGCGGCGATTCTGGCAATCAAGAACCCGGCCGAGAAATTCGCCAAGCTGCGTGAATCGAACGATCCGCAGGCACAGTTCCTGTGGGCGTGCTTCCGCGACCTGTTCCACTACACCGCATACCACCTCGAAGGCATCGCCGAGACCGCGCGTGACGTCGATTTTGC
>JBQCCP010000193.1:0-11353 GCA_051962095.1 Rhodanobacteraceae bacterium | reverse complement strand
GTGCTGAAGCTCGCGCGCCCGGACATCAAGGTGATCGCGACCGAGCCTGCCAACGCCTCGCTGCTCGCGGGCGGCGAATGGCACTCGCACAGGATCCAGGGCTGGACGCCGGACTTCCTGCCCGCCGTACTCAGTCGGACCATCGCCGACCAGATCGTGCCGGTCGACGAGGTGCTGGCGCGCGACACCGCGCGCAGGCTCGCGCGCGAAGAGGGCATCTTCTGCGGCCTGTCGTCGGGCGCGACCGTTGCCGCCGCGCTGGAAGTCGCGAAGCAGGCGCCGCAAGACTCGGTGCTGCTCGCGATGCTGCCGGACACCGGCGAGCGCTATCTCTCGACCTTCCTGTTCGAGGGCGTGAACGAAGGCAGCGATGACGAGTGGCTGGCGCAGCAAGCGTAAGCTCGGGCTCGAGAGCGCCTGCTCATATCGACTGCCCTTGCCTTCTCGTCATTCCGGCGACGCGGAGAGCGGCCAAGGACGGCCGCGTTCTGGGGAGCGAGGAAAGCCGGAACCCAGACCTGGTATGCGCACTTTCCCACGGCTTGCGCGCCTGGATTCCGCCTATGCCGGAATGACCAAGTGAATGGCCGTCATCTCTACGGCGCGCGCTTCAGCACCACCACCGCATTCAATCCGCCGAACGCGAAAGCGTTCGACAGCACTGCACGCACGGGCGTTTCACGCGCCGTGTTCGGCACGTAATCGAGGTCGCATTCCGGGTCGGGATCGATGAAGTTGGCGGTGGGTGGGATCACGCCGTCGCGCAAGGCGCCGAGTGCGCCGACGATTTCCAGCGCGCCGGCCGCGCCGAGCGCGTGGCCGTGCACGGACTTGGTGGACGACACGGCGATTTCGCTGGCGTGGTCGCCGAGCGCCGCATGGATCGCGCGGGTTTCGGTGGGATCGTTGGCGGGCGTGGCGGTGCCGTGGGCGTTGATGTAGTCGATGTCCTCGGGCGCGAGTTGCGCGTCGCGCAGGGCCGCGGTCATCGCACGCGCCGCGCCCGCGTCGGACGGCATCACGATGTCGCCGGCGTCGGCGCTCATCCCCGCACCCGCGAATTCGGCGAGGGTCTCCGCGCCGCGCGCGCGCGCGTGGTCGAAGTCCTCAAGCACGATCATGCCGGCGCCTTCGCCCAGCACCAGGCCGCGGCGCTGCTTGCAGAACGGACGGCAGGTGTCGTCGGCCAGCACGCGCATCGCTTCCCACGCGCGCAGCACGCCGAGCGTGAGGCAGGCTTCGGTGCCGCCCGCCAGCGCGACATCGGCGACGCCCGAGCGCACCAGCGAGAAGGCTTGCGCGAAGGCGTGGTTGGCCGAAGCGCAGGCGCTCGACACCGCGAAGCTCGGGCCGGTGATGCCGAACTCGATCGAAACCTGCGACGCGGGCGCGCTCATCATCCGCCGCACGATCGACAGTGGGTGCAGGCGCGGGTTGTGCTCGCCGTACAGCCGGCGCGAACCTTCGTCCGCGGTTTCTTCACCGCCGGTGCCGGTGCCGACCACGCAGGCGCTGCGCTGGCGCAGCTCGCCCCGCGAGAAATCGAGCCCGGATTGCGCCACGGCTTCGCGCGCGGCCACCAGCGCGAACTGCGAAACCCGGTCCAGCAGGATCAGCTTCTTCGAATCGAAGTGCGCGGCGGGATCGAAGCCGCGCACCTGCGCGGCAACCTTGACCCGCATGTCCTCATTCTCGAAACCCGCGAGCGGCGCGATCGCGCTTCGGCCTTCGCGCATGCCGGCCCAGATCGCACGCGCGTCCTGGCCCAGCGCGCAGATGGCGCCGACTCCGGTGATGACGACGCGGCGACTCATGGCGAACGCCGCCTACGCGGCGGGTGGATTCGAAGGCGGCGAGGCAGAGGGCGGATTCGCGGCCTTGTCGGCGAGCAGCTTCTCCACCGTGTCGACCAGCCCCTTCACCGATTCGGTGTCGAAGTTGGGGTCGCGGTCGGGCATCTGGATCTTGAAGTGATCCTCGATCTCGAAAATGATCTGGATCGCATCCAGCGAAGGGATCTCGAGGTCCTTCAGCGTCGAATCCAGCGTCACCTTGCTTTCATCGATGCCGGCTTCCTTCGCGATGATCGAGAAAACGGTTTGTCTGACGTTGTCCGGGGTGAAATCGTCGCTCATGGCGGGTTCCCTTCGGCATCATTGCCTGATGACACGGGCGGAGTGTGCTGGGTGTCGCCACCCAGCAACAGGATACCAGCGACGATGATGGTCGACCCCAGGATCTTCTCCCAGCCCATCGGTTCGCCGAGCACCGCCCAGGAAGCGATCATCACCGTGACGAATGCGATGGCGCTGGTCGGGAACGCGGCCGACAGCGCGGTCTTTTCCAGGATGATCATCCACACCGCGAACGCGCCGAGATAACAGGCGAGCCCGATCCAGATCCAGGGCGTGGACACGGCCGCGAGGACGGAGGCGCGGTCGAGTTCGAATGCGCCGACCCGGGAGCCTGCGATCTTGATCGACACCTGGCCCAGCGTTTCGATGCCCAGCAGCAGCGCCCAGGCGATGATCAGCGGCGCCAGGCGCCGCCACCGCGATGGCGTGGTCGCGCTCACGGTTGGCGTTCCTGCGCGAGGGCTTCGTCGTCGAAACGATCGAGCCGCGCCAGCTTTTCGAAGCGCGCGAACACGCCGTCGACCACACGGTTGCGGTGGCGGTACCACAGCGCATTGCGGGCGAGGACGCTGCCGAGGCGCGCCTTTTCACGGTGCAGGCCCTGGCCGCTTTCGTACACGCCGATCCCTTCGTCGATGCAAAACCGCACGTTTTCCAGCCAGCTCACATGGTAGAGGTTGTAGCGATCCATCGCCGCGTAATCCATGCCGAGGAACTTGTCGAGCAGCCGTTCGGAATCGCGCAGCACCAGATTGAAGGCCACCAGCCGTTCGCCTTCGGTGTAGGTCACGCAATAGGCGCGGCCGGGCATGTCGCGCAGCACGTTCTCGAAATACGCCGGCGTCAATTCTTCGAACGAAAACTCGGCGTGCGCGAGCGTCTCGCGGTACAGCCGCTGCACGTCTTGCGCGATGCCGTCGAGGTCGGTGCGCCATGCGATCCGGAGTGCTTCGCCGGTACGCCGCTTGCGGCGCAGGTCCTTGCGTGTGGAGGCGCCGAGCGAGTCGAGATATGCATCCACGTCGGGCCAGCGGATCGGCAGCGTCGCGCCGGGCAGGCCGGGCAGGGCGCGCAGGCCGTGGCGGGGGCACACCTGTTCCCACATCGTTTCGGCGAGCGGCGCGTCCTTGACGGCGAGCATGCCGAACTTTTCCCTGGCCGCGACGGTTTCCATCTGCGCGAGGATCGCATCCAGCCATACCGCGCGCTGCTCCGGCGCCGCGTCGGGCGCGAAGCCGACCCGGCAACGTTCGGTGACCGGCGAGCCGAGCGACAGCATCGGGATGCGCAGCAGTCGCGGGAAAACCCTGGCGAGTGCTTCGGCGGCGCGGCGTGCGCCGCCCTGCATCGTGGTGTCGAGGCGGTAGTCGGTGACGAACGCCGGCACCGCGGCCAGCAGGCGATCGCCGTCACGCACCGCGAAATACCGGTAGCGGAACCCCGACAACCCCGCCCGCTCGATCGCGCGCAGGTAGGCGTGGTCTTCCAGTTCGTGCGGGAACAGGCGGTTCCATTCGACCGGCGCGAACGCGTCGATCGAAGGCTGCGCGGTGGTGGTGGTCATGCCGCCGAGACGGTGGCCGTCGCGATGCGCGGCCGGGAGATGCGCAGTGGACTGTTGGCGAGGATGCGGGTGAAGAAATCCGCCGAGCGCGCGATCACCTTGTCGCGTTCGCCGTCGACGGTGATCATGTGGTAGCTGTCGTTCAGCAGCACGGTTTCAGTGGGGCCGGTCACGCGCTGCTCGATCAGCCGCGCGTTGCGCACGCTGGCGATGTCGTCGTCGGCGGCGTGCATGATCAGCGCCGGTGCGCGCACGTCCTGCAGGCGCGGGCGCACGTGCCAGACCAGCTTGTGGAATTCGGCGAGCGAGGGCCACGGATTGCCGGGCAGGCCCGCCGCCTCGCTCTGGCCTTCCAGCATCGCGCCGGCGATGCGCATCCGCACGCGCTCGTCCTTGATGCCGTAGGGGAAGCTTTCCATGAAGCGGCGCTGCTTGAACAAGCCCATGCCGCACACCAGCGGCAGCATGAACGAAAGGCGCGCCATGCGCGGAATCGTCCAGCCGTCGTAGAAGAACGTGCTGCCGTACAAGCCCAGTCCATCCACCCACTGCGGTTTCTCGATCGCAAGGTTCAGCGCCAGCACCGAACCCATCGACAGGCCAGCCACGAACAGGTGGTCGACTTCGCGGCGCAAGCGGTCGGCGCCTTCCGCCACGCTGCGCGCCCAGTCGCGCCAACCGGTTTTCAGGAGATCCGCCTCGCTGCCGCAGTGGCCGGCCAGTTGCATGCCGTACACCGTGAAGCCGGCGCGGTTCAGGCCCTTGCCGACGAACCGCATTTCGGCCGGCGTGCCGGTGAGGCCGTGGATCAGCAGCACCCCCGCGCGGCCGCCGCGCAGCAGGAAGTCTGCCTGTTTGATCATCGATTGGGTCATAGGGGCCTGTCAGCGCCATGCCGCGTGAGCCGCGTTGCTTCCGCAGCGGTCGCCAGACGAGGCGCGTACCGCAGCGCCGGAGTGGTTCTCTGGTCAAGGCGCGCACCGATGGATGGCGGCCGCTGCGGAGCAACCCTTCGGGCCGGGGCCCTTTGCCCGCATGGCTGCGTCATCGCTCGTCTATGTATCGACATACATCTTCCTCACTCTTCCTTGCCCTGCAGACAAAGGGCCGCCGGCGCGGCCACGTGGCATGGCGTTGACAGGCCCTGGCCCCTGTCCTTGTTGCATCAACCGAGCTGCTGCCCGGTTACCAGTACGACCCCGACCACGATGGTTCCGATCCCGGCCCAGCGGCGCAGCGAAATACGTTCGTTCAGGATGTAGCGGCTGGCCAGCACCACGCCGACATAGCCGAGTGCCGTGAACGGAAACGCGATGCTGAGCTGGGTGCGCGACAGCGCCGCGAACCACAGCACGAATTCCAGCGCGTAGACCGTGACGCCCAGCGCGATCCATGGCGAGTGGAACACCTTGTAGACGAGCGAGGGCGCATCGGCGCCCAGGGCTTCGTGGCCGACCCCGAGCTTGAAGCACACTTGGCCGGTCACGTCGCACGCAACCGAGCCGAGCAGCAGCAAAAGGGTGACGAGGGTGGTGGTCATGTCGTTGCAGTGGCGGTGCAGGCTTCGATGAGCGCTCGCGCCAGCTCACCGTCGGTGCGTACATTGTCGCCGATTCGTTGCCGGTCCGTCGCGTCGCGGGCCGGCTGGTCGAGCTTCGACTCGATCCGCTTCAGCAAGTTCGCATGACGCGGCGGCGAATATTCGCCGCAAATATCGGCGCCCAGTATCCGTTTGTGTCGACCAACCCCGCGCAGCAGGGTGGTGAGCGCGGCCAGCGGCATCCGGCCCTGATCCCAGTTGGTCAGGGCCTCGTGTTCGGGCAGGACGTCCTTGTCGATCGTGATCCACACCGCATCGGTCGGGATCGCGTCGAGCACCATCTGCATAGCATCCTCCAGTTGCCTTTCGCCAAGGTTTCGCCAGTGGATGCAGCCGTCTATCCACGTGTGGCCGGGGCCATCGGCGACCCGCCGTGCCCGCGACGGCGCATGTTGCCATGGAAACAGCGCCAGCCGCCCGGCGTCGAGTGCGGCGAGGTTGCCGCCCTTGCGACCGGGATTGACCAGGTCGTCGCTGCAGGGCCCGACCGTCACCACCCGCTGCACGTTCGGCAATTCGAGGACGCGGTTCACCCAGGAGCCGCAATGCCAGCGCGGCGCCAGGCGCACCCAGTCGGGATGGTTGTCGAAGAGCAGCACGGTGAACGGTTGATCCACCCGCTCGATCAGCAATGCAGCCAGGTGATGGAAATCGCCCGAGCCCAGGAACGTGATCGAGGGGCGCGAATCGCCCGCCGCGGCGATGCGCGCGCGGGCGGTGTCGATGTTTTGCTTCCGGCTCCACAGGCGCAATGCGGGGCCGATATCGCGCAGGTCCACGCGCGTCACCGATGCCCAGGTTGTGGCACTCATCAATGCGTCTGCGTCGACGCTGCCGTCGGTGTCGAGGAGGCGGAGGTGGACGCTCGCGTTCATCGCGCGATGGTAGCCGCGGTCGCTTTGTGGACGCTTGCAATTGGGTGCAGGTGCAAGACCGCAGGTTGGTAGTCGCCGGATTCACCCGGTGAGAAGCCCAACGATGCGCTTCGCTGCGCTCAGCACCAACCTACAAGAGCACCTCCGCGTTACCTGCTCGTTGCGCTCAGCCCAACCTACAACGCGATCAGCCTGCCAGCCTTGCCTTGACGCGCTGCGACAGCGCGCCCATGTCGGCACGGCCGGCCGCGCGTTCCTTCAAGAGCGCCATCACCTTGCCCATGTCGCGTGGCGAAGTCGCGCCCGCGTCGGCGATGCACTGCGCGATCAGGGCGTCGAGTTCGGCGTCGGAGAGTTGCGCCGGGAGATACGATTCGATCACGCCGACTTCGTAACGTTCCTGCGCGGCGAGATCCTCGCGCTGCGCGGCTTCGTATTGGGTGATCGAATCGCGGCGCTGCTTCAACATCTTTTCCAGCGTGTGCAGCACCTGGGTGTCGTCCAGCACGATGCGCTCGTCGACTTCGCGCTGCTTGAGCGCGGCCAGGATCAGCCGGATGGTGGCGAGGCGCGGCTTGTCGCCGCCCTTCATCGCGGCCTTCATGTCCTCGGTGATGCGTTGCTTCAATGCGTTCATGGCGCTCTCCGAATCGTGTCGATACAAACGCAAAAAGCCGGTGCCGCAGGGCAGCACCGGCCGGACATTCGCAAGGATGCAGCCTGGATCAGTACAGGCGCTTGCGGCGCGTGACTTCGCGCGAGACGCGACGCAGGTGGCGTTTCACCGCCGCAGCGCGCTTGCGCTTGCGTTCCTGGGTCGGCTTCTCGTAGAACTCGCGCTTGCGCGTTTCGGCGAGTACGCCGGCCTTCTCGCAGGTGCGCTTGAATCGGCGCAGGGCGATTTCGAAGGGCTCGTTCTCGCGGACTTTGACGCTGGGCATGGACGCTCCACTTGGTAAACTGGCCCGCTTGGGCGCGGGTGAGCCGCGAAGTATAGCGTGATCGACATGTCCAATTCAAAGCCCTCCGCGCCGGGTCCGGTGCTGGGTATCGAGAGTTCCTGCGACGAAACCGGGGTCGCGGTCTACGAACCGGGCCGCGGCCTGCTGGCGCACGCGCTGTATTCGCAAGTTTCGCTGCACGCCGAGTATGGCGGGGTGGTGCCGGAACTGGCCAGTCGCGACCACGTCCGCAAGCTGCTTCCCCTTTTGCGCCAGACACTTGCGGACGCCGACCTGAAGGCTTCGGACCTTGCGGCGGTGGCCTATACCGCGGGTCCCGGCCTGATCGGCGCGCTACTGGTCGGCGCCGCGGTGGCGCGGTCGCTGGCCTGGGCGCTGGAAGTGCCTGCGATCGGGGTGCACCACATGGAAGGCCACTTGCTGGCGCCGCTTCTCGAGGAACCCGCGCCCGGCACCGAGCCGCTTGCGCCGCCGTTCGTGGCGCTGCTGGTTTCGGGCGGGCATTCGCTGCTGGTCGGCGTGGACAGGATCGGCAGCTACACGATCCTCGGTGACACGCTGGACGATGCCGCCGGCGAGGCCTTCGACAAGACCGCCAAGCTGATGGGGCTGCCCTATCCGGGTGGACCGGCCCTGGCCAAGCTGGCCGAGCATGGCGATCCGAAGGCGTATCGGTTCTCGCGTCCGATGACGGATAGGCCCGGACTCGATTTCAGTTTTTCGGGCCTGAAGACCCAGGTGCTGCTTGCCTGGCGCGACAGTGATCATGCCGAAACGACCAAGGCCAATATCGCGCGCGGCTTCGAGGAAGCCATCGTGGAAACCTTGGCCATCAAGTGCCGCCGCGCGCTGGCGCAGACCGGCTACACGCGGCTGGTGGTGTCGGGTGGCGTCGGCGCCAACAAGCGCCTTCGCGCGCAACTGGTCGAAGCCGGACAGCGCGAAGGCTTCCACATCTATTTCCCGCGGCTCGCGTTCTGCACCGACAACGGCGCGATGATCGCGCTGGCAGGTTCGATCCGGCTCGTGGCCGGCCAGACGACCGGCCCTCAAATCAACGTGCTGCCGCGCTGGGACTTGCAGACGCTGCCGGAAGTGGCGTGAACGTGGCCACCATTTTCGTCGAAGGGCTTGCCGTCGAAACGGTGATCGGCGTTTACGACCGCGAGCGCGACGCGCCGCAGCCGCTGGTGCTTTCGGTATCGCTGGACTGCGAGATCGACAGCCGGGACGAGATCGGCGGCACGATCGATTACGCCGCGGTCGTCGATGCAATCAAGACCTTCGTTCCGCAACGTACCGACGGCTTGCTGGAAACCCTGGGCGAGGCCTGCGTGGCAATGCTGCACCGGGAGTTTCCAACGGCACGCACGATCGAATTGCGGATCGAGAAGCCGAATGCCGCGAAGCACCTCGGTTGCGCGCGCGTCGGCGTGGAAGTCCGCCGCGAGTTCCGCTGACATGCCGACGCGTTGGCTATTGCTGCTGGGTTCGAATCTCGTGGGGCCGGAACGGGTGCAGCAGGCATTCGAGTGCCTGGCCTTGCTCGGTCACGTCACCCCGTTGACCCCGATCGAACGCCTGTCCGCGCGCGGGGACGCTTCGCGTTTCTATTACAACGCGCTGGCGGAGCTGGATTGCAAACTCGATCGGGAAGCGCTGCGCGGGCAGCTCAAACGCATCGAAACCGAACTGGGGCGCGTACGCGACAGCTCCGGCGAGGTTGCAATCGACATCGACCTCTTGGCGCTGCGCGCGGGCGAGCGCTGGCTGGCCGATCCGCACGCACTCGAAAAAAAAGAATTCACACAACCCCCCGCGCGCGAATTGATCGCTGCCGCGGGCATCATGATCGGGGAGTCAGGGCAGGCCACCAGCGGCTGAGGGCGCGAGCCTGCCCGCCTACAACCCCGCCTCGCGTGCATCCTGCGCGCGGTCGCGGTGCACGCGTTGGGCGCGCACCTCCACGCTGGCCTGGGCGGACACGATCTGCACTTCGCGCGAAAACATCATGAACGCGGTGTGCGCGACCTGGCGGGTGTCGTACCACGCGTAGGCGCCGACGCCGAGCGCGCCGGCGAGCGGCACCATCCGCGCCAGCGAACTGCCCAGCGCGCGTTCGGACAGCTTGACGCCTATCCGGTGCGCGACGCTGCGCAACGTTTGCGTGGTCGCCAGGTGCACCACCCAGCGTTGTCCGGCACGCACCGCAAGGTCACGCACCGCCTGCGCGGCCGCGTGGCGGAACAGGCAGTACAGCATCTGTTCGCGGGTGAGCGTGGCGTGCTGGCCGTGCACGGCGGCGATGTCGGCCACCATCTGCGCCTGGATTTTCCAGATCGCCACCAGCTCCGGCAGCACCGTCAGCCACCCGACCGGGCCGGGCGGCAGCGCCAGCGAGGACGAAGCCAAAAAGGCCTTGCGGCGCGCAGCCCGCGCGATCGCTTCGGCACGGGCGCGCGGATGTTCGTGCGGCTGCTCGCGGCTGGACGGGATCTCGGAAAGGAAATCGAGGATCTGATGCGCGATCCGCTGCGAAGGCTGGCCGGCGGCGGCTGGAACGGAAACGGTCATCGCAGTCCTCGATGCAGGTCGAACCGCTTCAACATGCCGGCGCGCCGCCGACGATTCAACCCGCCGGCTGCGGCGCTTCAGCCATCGATCACCCGCCCAGCACGCGCCCCCCGTCCACCCGGATCGTCTGCCCCGTCACGTATGCGGCGTCGCGGATCAGCCACAGCACCGCGCCCGCCACGTCCTCCGGCGTGCCTTGGCGTTGCAGCGCGGTCTGTTCGAGCAGGGTTTGCGGCGTTTCGGCCTTGATCGGGTTCTCCGACCACAACACGTTGCCTGGCGCCACCGCGTTCACGCGCACATCCGGACCGAGTTCCTGCGCCAGCGCGAGGGTCGCCATGCGCAGCGCGGCCTTGCTCATGCAATAGGCCGCGTGCTGCGGCAGCGGACGTTCGGCGTAGATATCGGTGATGTTCACGATCGCGCCGCGCGTTTTTTTCAGGTGCGGCGCGGCGGCCTGCGCCAGCAGCAGCGGCGCGCGCGCGTTCACGGCGAAGAACGCGTCGGAGGTTGCCGCCGTGAGCATGCCGAGGGGCGTCGCGCTGAAGATCGACGCGTTGTTGACCAGCGCGTCCAGCCGGCCGAAATGCGCGACGGCCGCTTCGATCAGGTCCGGAAGATGCCCTGCTTCGGCAAGGTCGGCCTGCAGCACCAGCGTCGAATGCGCGCGCCGCGCTTCCAAGTCGCCGATCAAGGCGTCGAGTTCGGCGCGCGAATGGCGGCAGTGCAGGGCGAGGTCGTAGCCCGCGGCGTGCAGGGTGCGCGCGATCACCGCGCCCACCCGGCGGGCGGCGCCGGTGACCAGGGCGACCGGGCGGTTTTCGCTCATCGCAAGCTTCGCACGTTATCCTGCATGGCTGCAGCCTGCCGCAAAACCGGGAACTTCGCCAGCATGGACCGCGCCCTGCCAGAACCCTCTGCCGACGAGACCGCGCATTCCGCGTGCCTGGCCGAGTTGATCCGCCGCGAAATCGCCGCGTCGGGACCGATCTCGTTCGCCCGTTTCATGGAGCGCTGCCTGTACGCGCCGGGGCTGGGCTACTACAGCGCGGGACGGCTGAAGTTCGGCAAGGACGGCGACTTCGTGACTGCGCCGGAACTCGGGTTCCTGTTCGCGGGCTGCGTGGCGCGCGCGCTGGCGCCGGCTCTGCGTGCCTGCGGCGACGATGCGGTCTGGTTCGAGCTCGGCGGCGGCAGCGGCGCATTCGCGCGCGACTGCCTGCTCGCATTGCAGGCGTTGGGCGCGCTGCCGCGTCACTACTGGCTGCTGGAACCTTCGGCGGACCTGCGCGAACGCCAGCGAGAAAGGTTGCAGACGGAACTGCCGGCGGAGCTGTTCGCGCGCTGCGCGTGGCTGGACCGTCCGCCGCAGCAGGCGTGGTCGGGCGTGCTGTTCGCCAACGAAGTTCTGGATGCGTTGCCGATCACGCGTTTCACGCTGCACGACCGCGAAGTGTTCGAGGAACACGTGGACGTGGATGCGAACGGTGCGTTCGCGCGCGTCGACCGACCGGCCGATCCGCTGGTCGCCGGCGCGGTGCGGCACCTGCAGCGGCACCTCGGGCGCGAATTCGACGAGGGCTATCGCTCGGAAGTGCTGCCGCAACTGCCGTGGTGGCTGGAAGCGATCGCGGGCGAGCAGA
>JBQCCP010000192.1:0-14202 GCA_051962095.1 Rhodanobacteraceae bacterium | reverse complement strand
GTCTTCGAGGTGCTGTTCTCCGTAATCCCGAAACTCCGGTGACTTCGTTTCGGCGGCGCCGGGAAAGTATTCGAAGTTGAGGTCGGTGATCATCGGCCCCAGCACGTAGCGCGGGATCATCGGCACCGGGCCGCACAATTCTGCGTATTCCCGGAGGACCTTCCGGTAATCGCGGCCATAGGTGAAGAGGTACCAGTCCTGTCCGTCGCGGAATCTGCGCGGCTCGATCCACTGCGTGCGCGTGTTCCACATCGGCGTGTGGCTGTCGTCGATGAACGCGAAGCCGTTGCGGCTCAGCAGGCCCGGCTGGGCCTTCGGCAGCAGCACATCGATGCCCGGGATGATATCGTGGACCGGACTGTCGCGGACGTCGGCCGGCAGGTTCTTCGCGCCGACATTGTCCAGCGAATAGGTGAGGCCGCCGAGATTGCGGTCGTCGACTTGCCCTGGTTGCCAGGCGCGCGTGCCGCCGTTCGCATCGGTCCACGTCACCTTCAGGTTCGTCGGCGTGAAGGCGCCGGATTGCAGCCGGTAGCGCACGGTCATCGCGCCGGTGCTCGCGACGAGCCAGCCGTCCTTGCGGTTGCTCTCCACCGGCACGTGCGGCCAGTGGCGGCGCTCGACCACGGCGGTCGGTGCGTCCACGAAATGGCCGGACGGGGCGTACTCCATCCTGACCAGCGAGGGCGTCAGGAACTCGAAGCGTGCGTTGCCCGCCGATACCGTGGAAGAAGTGCCGGGCGCCGCGGCGAGGGCAGCCAACGGCAGCCCGATGCACGCGATCACCAGCCACGGCAAGCGGAAACGAATGATCATGCGGCACCCCCGATGCTGATGGGAAGGAATGTCCGATCTACCGCGTGCGCGAGGACTGCGCCCCGAACGCGCGATGCTCCCGCCGCGCCGCGATCAGGGATTCGCCGTCACTGCGTTGAACGCGATCACGATGCGCGGTTCGTCGCTGTCGTGCGGCTCCACGTAGTGTTCCATCCAGCACGGGAACAGCACCATCAGTCCGGCTTCCGGCGTGAGCTGGATGTCGCTGTAGCCGTTCGGCACCGCACCCTTGACGTAGCCATGCACCACGCCCGGGCGCGGATCGCGGAACACGAACCGTCCGGAACCGGGCGGCACCTGCAGGTAGAACGAACCCGACAGCAGACAGCCTTCGTGCACGTGCAGGAAGTTGAAGCCGCCGCGATCGTGCAGGTTCACCCACGATTGCAGTTCGAAGCGAACGGGCGCCACGCCCATGTCGCGCAGCGCGGCGGCGCAACCGGCGTGCACGACTTCGCGAAGGGGCGCGAACACCGGCCGTTCCAGCACCGCCATGTCGCTGCTGTTCCAGCCGCTGCGATTGGTGCGTCCGGCCGGTCGCGGGCTGGCCGCGCGCATCCGCAGGACTTCCGCCAACCACGCGTCGAGATGCCCGCGCAGCGCGGGCAGGCGCGCCTGCCAGATGCGGGTCGCGAACAGATCGTAGGGCTGCAGCGCGGGCGCCGCGCCCAGCGACACCGTCATCGTCACCGTCTTGTCATCGGTGGTTGTCACGCTGCCTCCCGAAGTCCAACATGCCGGTACCCACATCGAGCGCCGGAGGATGGACATGTCCAGATTCGATCGCGGATGCACCTGGCTGATCGGCTGCCTGTTGCTGGTGTTCGCCCATGCCGCGTTCGCGCTCCCGCCGCCGCCGCAGTCGTGGCAGCACGACATCGGCCAGTTGGTTGCCGATGATAATGCGCATCCGCCGCCGCAGCATGGCGTGCTGTTCGTGGGCAGTTCCTCGATCCGGATGTGGACCACGCTGGCCGCGGATTTTCCTGGCGTGCCGGTGATCAACCGCGGCTTCGGCGGGTCGGCGATTGCCGACAGCACGTATTTCGCCGACCGCATCGTGGTGCCGTACCACCCGCGCCTGATCGTGATGTACGCGGGCGACAACGACATCGAAGAGGGCTGCACGCCGTGGCAGGTGCTGGACGAATTCAAGGCATTCGTCGCGCGGGTCCGTCGCGACCTGCCCGATGTTGCGATCGCCTACATCTCGATCAAGCCGAGCCTTGCACGCTGGTCGATCTGGCCGCGCATGCGCCAAGCCAACCGCCTGATCGCCGCGTGGTCGAGAACGCAATCGCGCGTGACCTTCGTGGATGTCGCACCCGCGATGCTGGACGCGAACGGGAAACCGCGCGCCGCATTGTTCCGCGATGACGGCCTGCACATGACGCCCGCGGGTTATGCGATCTGGGTGAAGGCATTGAAACCCGTGCTCGCAAACCGGGGCTCCGGGACGCGCGATCGCCCAGTTGATGATCGCCGGCCTTTCGCCCGCCGGCATCATTGATCATTCAACAGGCGGCTCGCGAAATCACTAGACTTCGCCATGGATTCCATCGGGCATCCCCATGAACACCGCCTCTCCCGCGGCTCCTTCGCCCGCGCGCAATTCCCTTTTCGCCAACCGCGACTTCAGCCTGCTGTTCGGCGGCAGCTCGATTTCCGCCTTTGGCGACCAGTTCACGCTGGTGGCGCTGCCTTGGCTGGTGCTGAAGCTCACCGGCAATCCCGCGGCGCTCGGGATCGTGCTGGCGGTGATGGCGTTCCCGCGCGCGGCGTTCATGCTGGTCGGCGGGGCGATCGTGGACCGCATGTCGCCGCGGCGCGTGCTGCTCGGCGCGCGCGCGGTCAACGCCGCCTGCATCGTGGTCCTCGCCGCGCTGGTGCTGATCGGCGACATCCGGATGTGGACGGTGTACCTGCTCGCGCTCGGCATCGGCCTGTCGACGGCATTCGCATATCCGGCGGGTTCCGCGATCCTGCCGCAACTGGTGAAACCGGAGCAGTTGCGCCCCGCCAACGCGGCGTTCATGGGCATGCGCCAACTCAGCATGGTGGTCGGTCCCGTACTCGCGGGTTTCGTGATCGCGCTGGGCGCGCATCATCCGTCGACCCAGGCGCTGCAGGATGAGCGCGGGCTGGGCATGGCCTTCAGCATCGACGCGGCGAGCTTCGTGTTCTCGCTGGTGTCACTGGCGATGATCCGGATCAAGGGCGATTTTCAGCCGCCGGCAGCGGGCGGCGGCGTATTCGCCAGCATCGCCGCGGGCGTCCGCTACGTGTGGACGGACGTGCCGCTGCGCGCGTTCGTGATCTACGCGAGTTTCGTGTCGGTGTTCGTGGGCGGACCGATCCAGGTCGGCCTGCCGGTGCTGGCGGACACGCGACTCGATCTTGGCGCGGCTTCGCTCGGCATCCTGATGACCGCGCAGGGCGTCGGCATGTTCGTGGGCAGCTTCCTGTCGGGCCTCGCGCAGCGCACGACGCGCGGGCACCTCGGCGTGATGGTGCTGTGCTTCGACAGCCTGATCGGCCTGACATTGGCCGCGCTGACGCTGGCGCACACCACCTCGTTCGGGGCGGCGCTGCTGTTCTGCACCGGCCTGCTCGGCGGCATCGTGCAGATCGCGATCTTCACCTGGATCCAGCAGCGCGTCTCGCAGGCGATGATGGGCCGCGCCATGAGCATCCTGATGTTCACCTTCATGGGGCTGGGGCCATTGTCCGCGGCTGCGGCCGGCGCGTTGCTGAAAGTGATTTCTCTCACCACGCTTTTCGAGATCGCGGGCCTCACCCTCACCGTGATCGCGCTGTGCTGCCTCGCCAGCCCGCAGATGCGCAGCATCCGGGCGATGCAACCGCAGGCAGCCAAGGCTTGAGCGACGCCGGAACCCGAAACGCTTGTCGAAGGGAGGTTTGCATGCGCGCAGTCGTCCGCCTGCTTTGTGGCGTTGTGTTCGGCCTGCTCTGCTTCGGCGCCCGCGCCGCGTCCGTGCCTTCGTATGACATCGTGATCCGCAACGGACACGTGATCGACGGCACCGGTTCGCCCTGGTATGCCGCCGACATCGCGATCAAGGATGGCCGCATTGCCGCGATCGGACGGCTCGGCAATGTCGATGCGAAGCAGGTCATCGACGCACGCGGGATGGTGGTCGCTCCGGGTTTCATCGACATGCTGGACCAGTCCGGGCACACCCTGCTGGTGGACGGCCACGCGCCATCGAAAATATTCCAGGGCGTGACCACGCTGATCACCGGCGAAGGCGAATCGGCCGCGCCACTCAACGACAAGATCCTGGCGGAAGAAGGCGCGCACGCGAAGCCGGCGTGGCGCACGCTTGGCGAATATCTCGCGCACCTGCAAAAGCAGGGCATCGCGGTGAACTTCGGCACCTACGTCGGCGCCGCCACCGCGCGCGAAATGGTGATCGGCTACGGCGACCGCGCGCCGACGGCGAACGAGCTGAAGCAGATGCAGGCGATCATCGCCGATGCGATGCGCGATGGCGCGTTCGGCGTTTCGACGGCCTTGCAATATCCGCCGGCTACCTACAGCACCACGCCGGAATTGATCGCGCTCGCGAGGACCGCCGCCAGCTTCGGCGGTATCTACGCCACCCATATGCGTAGCGAGGGCAACGGCGAGATGGACGCGCTCGACGAGGTCTTCGAGATCGCGCGCACCGCGCACATCCCGGTCGAGATCTTCCATCTCAAGGTCGCGGGCCACGAGAACTGGGGCGACATGCCCAGGGTGATCGCGAAGATCGATGCGGCTCGCGCGCAGGGCCTAGACATCGGCGCCGATACCTACGCCTACACCGCATGGGGCAATGATCTCGCCTCGTTCATTCCGCCGTGGGCGCACGCCGGTGGCAATGCCGAGTTGCTTAAGCGGCTGAAAGATCCGCAAACCCGCGCGCGGATCGAAAAGGACATGCAGGCGCCTTCGGACGCGTGGAGCAACGACTGGCTGGAAGTGCCTGGCCCGCACGCGGTCGAGATCACCTCCGTGCACAACCCGGCACTCAAACAGTTCGAAGGCAAGCGTCTCGACGAGGTCGCCAGGACGTGGAATGAGAAGCCGATCGACGCGTTGCTCGACCTGTTGATCAAGGATCACGCCGCCACGGGCGTCGCCGTGTTCGGGATGTCGCAGCCGGATGTCACGCTGGCGCTGCAACAACCGTGGGTGTCGATCTGCGACGACGCGGCGGCGCAGGCTCCGACCGGCAAGCTCGGCCAGGGCCATCCTCACCCGCGCGCCTACGCCGCGTTCGCGCGGATCATCACGAAATACGTGCGAGAGGACCACGCACTGACGCTGCCGGACGCGATCCGCAAGATGACGGCGCTGCCTGCGCAGCGCATGGGCCTCACGCAACGCGGCGTCCTCAAGCAAGGCACGTGGGCGGACATCGACATCTTCGATCCGGCGGCGCTGCGCGCGTCTGCCACGTTCGAACAGCCCAAGCAACTCGCGCAGGGCATGTCGTGGGTACTCGTGAATGGTGTGCCCGTGATCGCGGACGGCAGGATGACCGACGCCTTGCCGGGCCAGGTGCTGCGCGGGCCGGGATACAAACAAAAGTAGACCGGGTTGGCCACACGGCGCCGCGCGGGTTCGAAGCAGAGATCGGGCAGCCGACCCCGCCGAAAACGATCGTTAGAATGATGGGCTGGTCGATCGACCGGACCGGCGACTTCGCGCATGCATCCCGCCCGCAACCTGATCCTCAACACCGACAGCTACAAGGCGAGCCATTGGCTGCAGTATCCGCCGGGCGTGGACGCAACCTTCTTTTATCTCGAAAGCCGCGGCGGCGTGTACGAGCGCACGCTGTTCTTCGGGCTGCAGTCGATCCTGAAGGCATACCTGTCGCAGCCGGCGACGGCGGCGATGATCGAGGAGGCGAAGGCATTCTTCACTGTTCACGGTGAACCGTTCAACGAGGCGGGCTGGCGACACATCGTCGAAGTCCATGAGGGAAAGCTTCCGCTGCGCATCCGCGCGGTTCCGGAAGGCGAGGTGGTGCCGACGCATCAGGCGCTGATGACGATCGAGAGCACCTGCCCCGATTGTTTCTGGGTGCCGTCGTATGCCGAAACGCTGCTGATGCGGGTGTGGTATCCGGTCACGGTCGCGACGATCAGTTGGCACGTCAAGCAGACCATCCGCGAATACCTCGACAGAACCAGCGACGGCGCGGCCGCGCAGATTCCGTTCAAGCTGCACGACTTCGGCGCGCGCGGGGTGTCGAGCGCGGAATCGGCGGCGCTGGGCGGGATGGCGCACTTGGTCAACTTCAAGGGCACCGACACGATCCTTGGCGTGCTGGCCGCGCGCGACTACTACGGCGAGGCGATGGCCGGCTTCTCGATTCCCGCGGCCGAGCACAGCACCATCACGGCGTGGGGCAAGGAACGCGAGCTGGATGCCTACCGCAACATGCTGCGCCAGTTCGCCAGGCCCGGCGCGGTGGTGGCGTGCGTGTCCGACAGCTACGACCTGTTCCACGCGATCGAGGCGATGTGGGGCGGTGCATTGCGCGGGGAAGTGATCAAGAGCGGCGCGACGCTGGTGGTGCGGCCCGATTCCGGCGATCCGGCCGACGTGGTGCACCGCACCTTGAAAATGTTGAACGCTGCGTTCGGCAGCACTGTGAACGCCAAGGGCTATCGCGTGCTGAACCACGTGCGCGTGATCCAGGGCGACGGCGTGAACCCCGATTCGATTCGGCTGATCCTGGAGCGCATCACCCATGCGCGCTACGCCGCCGACAACATCGCGTTCGGGATGGGCGGCGCGTTGCTGCAGAAGCTCGACCGCGACACCCAGAAGTTCGCGCTGAAGTGTTCGGCCGCGCGGATCGACGGCCGGTGGATGGACGTGTTCAAGGACCCGGTGACCGACCATGCCAAGGCGTCCAAGCGCGGGCGATTGACCTTGGCGCGACATCGCGAGTACGGCACGTTCAAGACCGTCGCGTTGCCGGAACACGCGGTCGAAGGCGATGCCGCCACGCTGGGCCAGGGCTGGGACGACGCGATGCAGACGGTCTGGGAAAACGGCAAGCTGGTCCGCGACTGGACGTTCGCCGAAGTGCGCGCGCGCAGCGAGCAGGGTTGACCGCGCACATTCATCGGAAGGAGTGGAAGACATGGACATCACGCACGACACCCACGCGCAGCAATTCAGCGTCACGGTGGAAGGCCATCGCGGCGAACTCGATTACCTGCTGCGGGATGGCACGATGGTGATCACCCACACCGACGTGCCGCCTGCAATCGGCGGTCGTGGCGTCGCGGCCGGACTGACGCGCGCAGCGCTCGACACCGCGCGTCGCGAGGGCCGGAAAGTGCTGCCGGCATGTTCGTATGCGGCGGCGTTCATCCGCCGTCATCCTGAATTCGCCGATTTGCTGGCTTGAACGACGGCGGCGCGAAGTCCGCGCCAGCATTGGGGTACACTCCGCCCCGTCACGCAGCGGGGAGAGGCGCATGCCCGCCAAGCCGCAGTCGGCCAAGCCACCCGAGAAGCTGCACTTCATTTCCGGCCTGCCGCGTTCCGGCAGCACCCTGTTGTCCGCGATCCTGAATCAGAACCCGCGCTTCCACGCCGGCATGACCAGCCCTGTGGGCGACATGATCAGCGTGCTGGTCGCGGAGATGAGCGGCAAGAACGATTTCTCGGTGGCGATTTCGGACGCGCAGCGCACCGCGGTGCTGCGCGGGGTGTTCCAGAACTACTACGGCGGTTTCCTCGGTACCGACGTGGTGTTCGATACCGGCCGCGTTTGGTGCAGCAAGCTGCCGCTGCTCGCGGCGCTGTTCCCGAATTCCAGGGTGATCGCCTGCGTGCGCGAACTGCCCTGGGTGCTGGACAGTATCGAACGCCTGGTCCGCAAACAGCCGCTGACCGTCAACAAGATTTTCAATTTCAATCCGAACGGCACGGTGTATTCGCGCGCCGAGGCGCTGATCGACGTGAACGGGATGGTGGGCTTTTCGTATCAGGCGACCAAGGATGCCTGGTATGGACAATTTGCGACCGGCCGGATGCTGCTGCTGACCTACGAGAGCCTGACGCGCGATCCCAGAACCGCGATGCAGGCGGTGTACCAGTTCATCGACGAGCCGTGGTTCGAACACGACTTCGACCACATCGAGTACAACGCCGACGAGTTCGATGCACGCCTCGGCCTGCCTGGGCTGCACACGGTGAAGTCGAAGGTGTCGGCGCCCGAGCGCGAAACGGTGCTGCCGCCCGACCTGTTCAAGCGTTTCGTCAACGATTCGTTCTGGCTGGATCCCGAGAACAACATCCGCAAGGTGCTGGTGGTGTAACTCGGATTCAGGGGCTTCGGTAGGTTGGCGCTGAGCCGGGCTTCATCCGGCGAAGCCCAACACCGGCGCATCGTTGGGCTTCCGCCGATGAAGCTGGCGTCAGCGCCAACCTACAGACGCGACGATCGCCACAGGGACACCGCCGCGAGCAGAAGCACGACCGCGGCGCCGAGCAACGCCGCCGCAAATCCATGGGGTCGACGCGCGACCGCGCTGACCAGCAACGGACCGACGATCTGGCCTGTCGCGAAACCCGCGGTCATCACCGCCATGAACGGCGTCGCTTCGGCGCCGGCGGCGCGGCGCGCTTCGCGCAACCCGAGCATCGTCACCACCATGTAGGTGCCGCCGACCAGCAGCGCCGCGGTCAGGATCGCGGTGAGCGTCGGCCACAGCGCAGGCAGTGCGACGCCGGCCATCATCATCAGATAGCAGATCGACCACAGCCTGCGATCGTTGACATGCGCCAGCCAGCGCGCCGCGATCCAGGTGGACAGCGCCGATGCCGCGCCGAACACAGGCCACGCCAGTCCGAACACCAGCGGATCGGTGATGTAGCGGTGCGCCATGTCGGGCAGGTAGGTCGCCGGGATGATGTAGCCGAAGCCCAGCGCGCCGTAGCACCACATCAGCCTGCGCTTGTCGGCGTTCCAGTGGATGCGCGGCGAAACAGTGCGCGAGGTTTGCGTGCCGGCTCCACGAAAACTGCGCCACAGCGCGAGCGTGATCAGCAACGACAGTATCCCGAACACCTGCCAGGTGCGGTCGGCACCCCAGCGCACCTGCATCGTGGCCATGCAGACCAATCCCGCCGCCGCGACGCCGACTCCCACGCCCGCATATACGATGCCATTTGCGTCGGCGCGCCGCAGGGCAAGCAGGCGTGTCAACGTCCACGCCGACACGTGCACCAGCACCCATGCGCTGGCGACGCCGGCGACCAATCGCAGAAGCAATTGCAGTGCGAACACATGCGTGATGCCCATCGCGAACGTCACCACCGCGATCAGCAACAATCCTCCGCGCACTGCCTGCGCCAGCGACAACCGCGCGGCGCACAGCGCACCGACGAAGTAGCCGAGGTAATTCGCTGCCGCCAGCCAACCGGCGGCGCGCAACGTGAGGCCCGCGTCGGCTTCCATCATCGGCATGATCGGCGTGAACGCGAAGCGACCGATGCCCATCGCCACCGCCAGCGCGATCAGGCCGGCGGCGGCAATGTTTGCAGGCCGGCATTGCGCTCCCGCGACGGACTCGCTCGCGCTATCTGCTTTCGACGATGGAGGCATCGCACCATTATCGTGGCGAGTGCCAATCCTGCCATCCGATCCTTGCAGGTGCGAATCAGAACAACAGCAGCATCGCCGGCACCACGACGCCTGCGGCCAAGGTCGCGCTGTAACGGCGACGACGACGTGTGCAACGCCAGCCCATGTAGATGCCCGTGAGCGTCGACAGGATCAGGCTCAGCGACACCAGCACGAAGAAGAGCTTCATGGGCCACGGATTGCGCGGCTTCGGCGCGGGTTTGTCGTTCGTGCGCGTGGCCGCGCCGACGTTCGACGGCACCTTCGCATCGAGCGTGGTCGCCTTCGGCGGCGCGCGTTTGGCCGGCACCTCGAAACTCTGCTTCTTGTGCATGTGCGCGAGGCTGGCGATCCACGCCGGCGGTCTGTAATCGCTGCCGCGGGAAGTCTCGTGCAGGTTCACGCTTTGCAGCGCGCCGGTGAACGCGAGGAACAGCAATGCCGGCGCAGTGAACACGCCGAAGTACGAGTGCAGCGTGCGGAAGGATTTCAACCAGCGGTGCGTGGTGACAGCCATGCGGCGGGTTCGAAAGAAAGGGCGCGGCATAATCCCACGAATGCGAATCATTCGCAACAAGTGATGGCCGTCTTCAGGCTGCATCGTCTCAACCCGTGAGCGCGCGGCAGGCATACTGATGCGATCACTCCGCAGGTCGCGCATGTTTCGACTGCACACCTCCAACGATGCCGCGAGGCTGGCCTCCGCGCTGGGCGAACGCCTGTGTGCGGCGCCGGCGAACCCGCTGGTGCCCGCGCGGGTGCTGGTGCCACAGGCGGGTTTGCGGCGCTGGTTGCAGGTGCATCTGGCGGAACGACTGGGGGTGATCGCGAACGTCGAGTTCACGCCGCCGGCGCAATTCGCGTGGGAGCTGCTGCGCGCCGCGCGGCCCGATCTTCCGCAGCGCTCGCCATTCGACGTCGAGGTGTTGCGCTGGCACTTGCATGCGTTGCTGGGCGGGGAACTGGAAGGCGCCGCGCTGGCGCCGTTGCGCGATTACCTCGCGGCCGACGGCGATCCACTGCGCCGTTACGGACTGAGCCTCGAACTGGCGCGCGTGTACGAACGCCTGCAGGGTTACCGGCGCGACAGGCTGCTGGCGTGGGAGCGCGGCGAAGGCGACGATTGGCAGGCCGAACTGTGGCGCCGATTGTTGCCGCGCGTGGGCGGCGTGTCGCGCACGGCGCGGATGGACGAATGGCTGCGGACTTTCGACCCCGGCTACCCGGCGGGAAGCTCCACCGGTGAACCCGCGCCGCCCGGCCTGCCCGCGCAGGTCAGCGCGTTCGCCTGCGCCAACGTCTCGCCGGACGTGCTGCGGATGCTGGGCGTGGCCGCGCGCCATTGCGACATGGATTTCTACCTGCCGCTGCCTTCGCGCGGCTATCTCGGCGACACGCCGCGCGCACGTCGCGGGGCGCGCGCGCGATTGCTGGAAAAGGATGGCGGCAATCCCCTGATCACTTCGCTGGGCGGTGCTGCGGCGGAGTTCGTCGAGCTGCTGTACGGCTACGAGCACGTGCAGCCGGATGCGGAATTCGACATGTTCGACGACGCCATCGCGCGCGGCACCCTGCTCGGCCGCGTGCGCGAAGACATCCTCGATCATTGCCGCGCGCACGACGACGAGCGCGTGGCGCTGCCGGACGATTCCATCCAGTTCCACGCCTGTCACACCGTCCTGCGCGAGGTGCAGACGCTGCACGATCGCCTGCTGTCGATTTTTGCCGCCGATCCCGCGCTGAGGCCGCGCGACATCGCGGTGATGATGCCGGACGTGGCCGCCTACCAGCCGGCGATCGAAGCGGTGTTCGGCGGCGTGCCCGAACACGATCCACGCTTCATTCCGTACAACCTCGGCGATGTCGCGGCGGGCGCCGCGCACCCGGCCGCGCAACTGTTCCTGGCCCTGCTGGATGCGCCGACCTCGCGCTGGGAATGCAGCGAAATCCTGGACGTGCTGGCGGTGCCCGGGGTGATGCGGCGTTTCGATCTCGACACGTCGGAGCTGGAGCGATTGTCGCGGCAGTTGCACGACGCCGGCGTGCGCTGGGGCGAGGACGAACATGCGCGCGCGCAGACCGGCGGCTATCGCGAGTTCTCGTTCGCGTTCGGACTGGACCGGATGCTGGCGGGTTTCGCCTGTGGCGACGACGAGGGCGCGCTGGTCGCGGGCACGGCGCCGGTCGCGGGCGTGGAAGGCGCGGCATTCGCGCGGATGGACGCGCTGCTGGCGGTGCTCGCTGCGTGGCGACGCCTGCGCGAATTGTCTTCGCGCGAGATGGACGCAGCGGAATGGCAGCGCGCGCTGAATGCGCTGTTCGATGGCTTGTACGCCGGCGACAACAACGATCTCGCCGAAACACGCGCACTGGAGCGCGTGCGCGGCGCGCTCGCGGAGTTGGTCCAGCACAGCGAGGCTGCCTCGGTGCAGGCGCTGCCGTGGCGGGACCTGCGCGCGTTCCTGCGCGAGCGCCTGAACGATCCCGATCCGCGCCAGCAACTGTTCTCCGGCGGCGTCACCTTCTGCGGGATGGTGCCGCTGCGCGTCGTGCCGTTCCGCGTGATCTGCCTGCTGGGCATGGACGAGGCCGCGTTCCCGCGCCGCGATCCATCGGGTCTCGATCCCCTGAGCGCCGACCGCCGCGCCGGACGGGCGCAGTGCGGCGACCGCAACGTGCGCGAGGACGATCGCCTGCTGTTCCTGCAACTGATCACTGCGGCGCGCGACACCTTGTACATAAGCTGGATCGGCCGCGACGCGCACAGTAACGAGACGCTGGCGCCGTCGGTGGTCGTCGCGGAATTGATGGATGTGCTGCGCGAGGATTATCTTGCGCAGGACGACGAATCGCGCCGGCTCGGCGATGCATTGCTGCCGCGCGTGCAGCCGCTGCATCCGTTCGATCCTGCTTTGTTCCATGCCGACGTGCCGCGGTCCTATGGAAAGGAGTGGCTGGCGGCGGCGAGCGCCCCCGACGCGAAAGCGGCGATCGCGCCTTTCGCGCCGGATGCCCCGTTGCCGCAGGTCGAAGCCACGCCGACAACGACGCTGACGCTGGACGAGCTGCGCCGCTTCCTGCTCGATTCCGCACGCGGGTTCCTGGAGCAAGGTTTGGGCCTGGTGCTGCCGCGCGCCCAGTGCGACGATGCCGACGACGAACCTTTGTCGCCCGCCGACGGTCTGACGCGCTGGAGCCTCACCCGCGCCCTGCTGGATTTCGGCGAAGGCAACGCGTCCGGCGATCGCGACCTGTTGCGCGCGCGCGGCCAGTTGCCGCCGGGCGCGCTCGGCGATGAAGCATTGCGAGATGCACAGGTGCGCGCCGACGCGTTGCGTTCGGCCGTGCAGGCGTTTACCGGAGGCGCCACGCCATCGCCGGTCGAAACCCTGCACGTGGACTGGAACGACGGCACACGTCTGGAAGGCACGCCGTCCGATTTTTACCCGAGCGGGGTCCTGCACGTGCGACCCGGTGAGATCGACGGCCGGCAGGTGCTGCGCGCGTGGCTGGATGCGCTGGTGTGCGCTGCCGCAGGCGTGGCCACGCGCGTGGTGCTGGTTGGACTCGATGGCAACGATGCATGCTCGGTCGATCTGCCTCGGCTCACCAGGGACGATGCGCGCGAACAACTGCGCGCCTTGATCGCACTCCATCACGAAGGCCGGCGCGCACCGTTGCCGTTTTTCGTGCGCACTTCTTGGGAGCACGCGCTGGCCTGCGCGAAGACGGAGAAGAAGTCCGGCGCGCCCTCGGAGCAGGTGGACGTCGGCGTGTTCGAGAAGGCCGCGAAGCAGGCCAACAACGACGACGATTTCGGCAGACCCAACGAGCTGGAGAGCGATGCGGTGTGCATCGCCTGGCGCGGCCGCGAATTGCCCGGCGCGGCGGACGGCGAACTTGCGCGGCACCTCCATCGCGTCGCGATGACCGTATTCGCAGCGCCCGCGCGCGCGTGGGTGGAGCGGTCCAAATGAACTCGCGCATGAGTCCGTTGGATCTGCCGCTCTCGGGCGTGCGTCTGGTGGAGGCCAGCGCCGGCACCGGCAAGACCTTCACCATCGCGACCCTTTATCTGCGCCTGATCCTCGAGCACGGGCTGATGCCACAACACATCGTGGTGGCCACGTTCACCCGCGCGGCGACCGCGGAGCTGGCAATGCGGTTGCGCGGTCGGCTGCGGATCGCAGCGGAAATCCTTCGCGAAGGCGATCCGGTGCGCAACCGCGGCGAAGACGATGGCGAGCGGCAGGCCACCCGCGCCGTGATCGCGCATGCACTGGCCAACATCGACGCGGAAACCCTCGCCGCGCGGGCACGCGAAGCGGAGCTGGCGATGGACACCGCGGTGATCGGGACGCTGCACGCCTTCTGCAATCGCGTGCTCGGCGAGTTCGGCTTCGAAACCGGCCGCGCGCCGGGCGAGCCGGAACTGCTGGAGGACGCGCGCGCCCTGCAGCAGGAGATCGTGAAGGATTTCTGGCGCACTTGCTCCACCGACGCGAATGCCGCGCGCCTGCTCGCGGAAACCTGGCGCACGCCGGACGCGCTCGCGAAGCAAGTCTGCGATCCGCGCTGGCGCGGGCGTGCGGTCGGCAATGCCGCAGCACTGCACGCGGCCACGCGGGATTCGGATGCGCGACGCCTGGAAATCCTGGCCCGGCTGGACGCGATCCGCAACGCGATCGCGGGCTGGGATGAAACA
>JBQCCP010000191.1:0-14578 GCA_051962095.1 Rhodanobacteraceae bacterium | reverse complement strand
TCGCCCGCATGCAGCATCAGGTATTCCAGCACCTTGTATTCGTAGCTGGTGAGGTCGGTGGGCCGGCCGTCGACCGTCACCGTCTGCGCGGTGGTGTCGAGGCGGATCGGTCCGCACGACAGCACCGGCTTGGCCCAGCCGGATGCGCGGCGCACCAGCGCGTTGATGCGCGCCAGCAATTCCTCGACGTGGAACGGTTTCACCAGGTAATCGTCGGCGCCGAATTTCAGGCCTTCCACCTTGTCCTGCCACGAGGAACGCGCGGTCAGGATCAGGATCGGATAACTGTGGCCCTCCTTGCGCAGGACTTCCACCAGTTCCATGCCCGACAGCTTGGGCAGGCCCAGGTCCACGATCGCAAGATCGAACGGCACTTCGCGGCCGAGATACAGGCCTTCCTCGCCATCGGCGGCGGCATCCACCGCGAATCCGTCACGTTTCAGGCGCGCGGCCAGCGTTTCACGCAGCGGCGCCTCGTCTTCCACCAACAGGATACGCATCAGTGCCCTCCTTGATCAGAATCGGATTTCCCAGGGCCGGATCTGCCCGAATCGGTTTGCGTCCGCGCGTTCGAATGCATCTGCACCACCCGCACTTGGCCTTGCGGCGTCAATACCTTGATGCGGTAAACGTTGGCCTTGCCGCGGGTCACGGTGTCGGCGGCGAGGATATGGCCGCGGGTCTGGTGCTGGACCTGTTTCACCGCCTGCTCCAGCGTAGCGGGGTGCGAAGGTGCCGGCGCGGCCGGGGCCGGGCGCGGCGGCGGCTTGCGCGCGAACGCGGGCGCCGCGCACAACAGCGCGCACCCCAGCGCCAGCGCCACCTTGCGGACCTTCATGACCATCGGCACCCGATTCGCGAATCTTCAATGGGACGATCATCCCGCAGCCCATTGAATTCGTGCTGAACATCGCCCCGGCGGCGTTACGACGCCCGCAAGGCCACGTTTTCAGGACGATCTTCGGTCATGCGTCCCGCATCGGCGTGCACCTGCGCCAGCGCCGCTTCCACCGCTTCCCAGTCCGCACCCTCGGCGCGGGTGTTTTCCGACAGTACCCGACGAAACGCCTTGCCGCCCGGCTCGCCGTGGTACAGGCCCAGCACGTGGCGCGTGATCGACGCCAGCCGGACACCTCGCGCGCATTCGGCCTCGATGTACGGCCGCATGGGCCGCAGCACGGCTTCGCGCCTTGGCGGTTCGCCG
Source organism: Rhodanobacteraceae bacterium (assembly GCA_051962095.1). Lineage (GTDB taxonomy): Bacteria > Pseudomonadota > Gammaproteobacteria > Xanthomonadales > Rhodanobacteraceae > 66-474. The sequence continues at coordinate 13,374 of JBQCCP010000191.1, read as the reverse complement.
CCGAAAAGCGCGGCGTCGATGCGCGCCAACGCGTACGGGTTGTGATAGGCCAACCGCCCCAGCATCACGCCGTCCACGTGCCGCAGGTGCTCTTCGACCGCGGGCAGGCCATCGATGCCGCCGTTGATGATCACCCGCAGATCCGGGAATTCCCGCTTCAAACGGTACACGCGCGGGTAGTTGAGCGGCGGCACCTCGCGATTCTGCTTCGGCGACAAGCCCTGCAACCAGGCCTTGCGCGCGTGCACCACCAGCACGCGCACCCCGGCATCGACCATGCGCGCGGCAAACGCGAACAGATCCGCGTCATCGTCCTGGTCGTCCACGCCGATCCGGCACTTCACCGTCACCGGCACCCGGACGGCTTCGCGCATCGCGCGCACGCAATCGGCCACCAGATCCGGCTCGCGCATCAGGCAGGCGCCGAAACGCCCCGACTGCACGCGGTCGGACGGACAACCCACGTTGAGGTTGATCTCGTCGTAGCCGGCCTGCTCGCCGTAGCGCGCGGCCTGCGCAAGCTCGACCGGATCGGCGCCGCCGAGTTGCAGCGCCACCGGATGTTCTTCCCGGTTGTAGGCGAGCAGATGCGTCCGCTCGCCCCGCACCAGCGCCGCGGCGGTCACCATTTCGGTGTAGAGGCGCGCGTTCGGGCTGAGCAGGCGATGGAAATAGCGGCAGTGCCGGTCCGTCCAGTCCATCATCGGCGCAACGCTGAGGCGCCAGGAGTTTGCTTGCTGTGCTTCCACATGGACATGATAGGAAGCTCACGCGCTTCGTGAAAAGTCAGGGCGAAGGCGGGCGCTTACGCGATGCCGGTGACATCGCGTGCCCGACTGAGCGCCCGCACCATGGATGGTTCTCGCCTTCGTGCCGTCGTGGCATCACTTTTCGATGGCGAGAGTCGCAGCTGCAAGTGCAGCGATCACGGATCACCGCAAAAATAATTGCTTAACGTCGCCTCGGTAGACTCGCGATTCATCTCGTCGAGTGCCGGTCCATGAAATCGCTGATGCCCCTTTGCATGGCCGCCGTGCTGGCCTGCATCGCGCTGGCGGCGTGCCAGCAACAAACCGAAAGTGAAGCCGCCCCGGACAGCGCCAGCACAGCATCCGCCGCAAGTGCAGCGACGCCCGTGATCCGGCCGCCCGCGCCGGCGAGCGCCTCCACCGCAGCCCTGCCCGGCGACCACGCGGCCACGCAGCATTACAAGATCGCGATCACCTTGCCGAACCTGCCGGCCAACGAGAAGCCGTTGGCCGATGCGCTGCGTGCCACCGCCGACAACGCCAAGCGCGAATTCATCGACGCGTTGCCCGATCCGAAGCAGATGCCGGAATTCGCCGACCGGCAATTCGAACTGCTGCTGCACTTCAAGCTTGCCGCCGGCACGCCGGCGTTCACCAGCGTGCGCGAAACCGGCATGCAGGACACCGGGGGCGCGCATCCCATTCCGGTCGAAGCGGCGTTCGTGTTCGACCGAAAGGCCGGCAAGCTGATCGCGCTGGACGACCTGTTCGCCGACCCGGATGCGGCGCGGACGGCGCTGGCCAACTTCGCGCACGACACGCTGCTGAAGAAGTTCATGGCGAAGGCGCCCAGGCCCGGCGAGGGGTCGCCCACGGCACTCCGCGAATGGAAAACCAACATGACGCAGATGCTCGGCGACGGCACCAAGCCGACCACCGTCAATTACTCGGTGTTCGTGGTGCGCGCGGGCGCGACGCCGGATGCGCCGAGCCCCGGCCTCACCCTGATCTTCCCGCCGTACCAGGTCGCGCCTTACGTGTACGGCACGCAAGTCGTGGACGTGCCCGCAAGCGTGTTCGCCAAGTTCCTGAAACCGGCGTACCGGGGCGACTTTTCGGCGCCGTAGCAGCCCGCGGCGGCGCTGACTTTCGGCCCATCCCGTTGCCGGATGAAGCGTGCTAGTGTCCGGCGACCCACGGAGAGCCGACATGTCCAAGCGAATCGTTGCCGCCCTTGCCGTCTTGGCGCTCAGCGCGCCCGTGGCGCTCGCCGCGCCGCCCACTTCGGCCAAGCCGGATCGGCGTCCCGACAGCGCGCCGGTCCCGCCGCCCGCCTGGGTCGCCCAGAGCAACGCGTATGCGCAGGTGCTGCTGAAGACGCTGGCCGAATTCCATCCGGAATTCGCTTCGCAATTCGGCCTGCCGGGCTACGACGACAAGGTCGTCGACCTCAAGCCGAACGTCGAGGTGCGTTCGCGCGAGGCGCTCACCCGGGCGCGCGACACGCTGAAAGTGGACCTTGCGAAGACCACCGACGCGAATGTCCGCGAGGATCTGGAAATCATGATCCATGCGGCGGACCGCTTCATCGAAAGCAGCAAGCTGCAGGACGAATACCTGCTGCCCTACACCGACGTCGGCCAGACGATCTTTCGGGGCGAGTTCGGGCTGCTGCAGGACCAGGTCGCGGCGGAACGACGCCCGCACGCGCTGGCGCGCCTGAAGTGCTACGTGGGCATGGTGCCCGGCTGCACGCCGATCACCAAGGAGGCCGAAGCGCTGTTCGATGCCAAGACCGGCAACAGGAAGCTGCTGGGTCCGTACAAGGCCGAGGTGGAACAGAACCTCGCCAATACCCAGCGTTACGTGGACGGCATCCGCAAGCTGTACGCGAAATACAAGATCGACGGCGCCGGCCCCGCGCTGGATGCACTGCAGAAGCAACTGGACGACTACAGCGCGTGGGTGAAATCCACGGTATTGCCCCGCGCCCGCACCGATGCGCGCCTGCCGGAGCCGGTCTACGCCGACAATCTCAAGAACGTCGGCATCGACATTCCGCCGCAGGAACTGATCAAGCAGGCCGAACAGTCCTTCATGGAGATCCAGTCGGAAATGGAAACGCTGGCGCCCTACGTCGCCAAGGCGGAAGGTTTCGCGCCCACCACCGATTACCGCACCGTCATCAAGGAACTCAAGAAGCAGCAGCTCGACCGCAACAACATCGAGCCGTATTACCAGACGGTGATCGACAAGATCGAGGCGATCATCCGCGACCACCACATCGTGACGCTGCCCAAGCGCAAGATGATCATGCGTCTCGCGTCGGAAGCCGAAAGCGCCGCGCAGCCCGCCCCGCACATGGACCCGCCGCCGCTGATCAACAACCATGGCGAGCGTGGCGCCTTCGTGCTGCCGCTCGGCAATCCGCCGTCGAGTGCGGGCAGCAACGAGCAATACGACGACTTCACATGCAAGGCCTGCGCGTGGACCTTGACCGCGCACGAAGGCCGGCCTGGCCATGAGCTGCAGTTCTCCGCGATGGTGGAGCACGGCGTGTCGCTGGCGCGCTCGCTGTTCGCGTTCAACAGCGTCAACGTGGAAGGCTGGGCGCTGTACGCGGAATGGATGATGGTGCCGTACGAGCCCGCGGGCGGACAGATGATCGCGCTGCAGTTGCGGCTCCTGCGCGCCGCACGTGCGTTCCTCGACCCGATGTTGAATCTGGGCCTGATCGATCGCCAGCGCGCGCACGACATCCTGGTCAACGACGTCGGCATCTCGGAGGCCTTCGCGCGCGAGGAACTGGATCGCTTCATGTTCCGCTCGCCGGGCCAAGCCACCGCGTACTTCTACGGCTACTCGCGCATCCTGCAACTGCGTGCGCATACCGAAATCGCGCTGGGCGACCGGTTCAACCTGCAGCAGTTCAACGACTTCATCCTGTCGCAGGGCCTGCTGCCGCCGGACCAGTTGGCCGAAGCGGTGGACAAGCAGTTCATTCCGTCGCATCAGGCGCATTGACCAACCGGCGACGGATCTCTCGCACTCGCCTGATAAAAAAATCCATCACCCGTGCCGGCGTGACCGGACGCCGGCTTGTCCAGCCTCGGCGGGTTGATCGAGGGCGCGCCCTGCAGATTTGCCGGCACGTGCCCGGCGGCCGGATTGGAGTTCGCCCGCTCGCAGCAACCCATGTTGCGTATATCTGCCCGACCTGGGGGCTGGGTTTGTCCGGCCGGTGGACTCCCCTCCTTGTGCAACGCCGCAGTGTCGTCGTCTTGTGTCGACCGTCTTTACATTTCGGGAGCGGCACGCAACTCCGTCTTTCAGTAACTTACTGACATGCAATGGGTTTCATAAGCGGCACGAATTTTGCTGAAGGGTGGGCGCAAGACGGAGCACTGCGGATCCCACCCACCAGGAGAAAGACGAAGATGATTTCCAGATCGAAAATTCGATGTGCACTGGCAGCAATGGTTTTGCTGGGCGGCGCGCTCGCGGTCGGGATGGCACAAGCCACGACCGTTGCCCCCGGATTCAATGCGAACACGCTGCCCGCCAACGACGATGGCTATACGGGTTTGGTCAGCTTACCGTTCACGATCAACTTCTACGGCACCGACTATTCCGGCCTGTACGTCAACAACAACGGCAACGTGACGTTCAATAGCGGCTACGGCACCTACACACCGTACGGCCTCGGCAGCAGCTACAGCGGCCAGCCGATCATTGCGCCGTTCTTTGCCGACGTGGACACGCGTGGCGCGGGCAGCGGCCTGACCAGCTACGGCACCGGCAACTATGCCGGGCACGACGCATTCGGAGTTACCTGGCCGGGAGTAGGTTATTACTATTACGGCACGGACAAGTTGAACACCTTCCAGCTGATCCTGGTTGACCGCTCCGACACCGGCTCTGGCAATTTCGATTTTTATTTCAACTACGACCAGATCCAGTGGGAAACGGGCGACGCCAGCTACGGTAGTGGCGGGCTCGGAGGCATTTCCGCTGCAGCCGGCTACAACGCTGGCCAACCGGGCAACCCCGCGGGCACCTACGCGATGCTGGCCGGTTCGCTGATCAACGGCGCCCTGCTGGACGGCGGTCCGAATTCCCTGGTCGCCGGGACCAACGATGGCGTAGCGGGACAGTTCCTATTCCAAGTCCGCAATGGCCAGGTTGTGCCTCCCGTCGGCGTGCCGGAACCCGGCTCGCTGGGTATGCTGGCGCTTGGCTTGCTGGCGCTCGGCTGGCTCGTTCGGCGCCGTCGCTACGCGTGACGCGCAGTCATCCGGTTGTGGATCAAACAAACCCCGCTTCGGCGGGGTTTGTTTTTGTGCCGAATCACGGTGCGACGAGCGAAGGCGATTCCTGCTACCTGCTAATCGTGAACTTGCCGAAGTCCACGCCCAGGTTCCAGCCCTTGCCGGTGCCGCTCAACGCCAGCGAGACGTTGCCCTTGGTCATCACGGTGGCACGCGAGGACGCGGCGGCGCCCGCATGCGCTTCGCCCACCACGTACGTGCCGAGTATCTCGTCGATGTTGAAGATGCCGGAGAACTTGCCGATGCCTTCAACGCTGGATTTTCCGAAGGTCAGGCCGCCACCCTTGCTGCGCAAGTGCACGGTCATGTGCTGACCGTTGGTGCAACTGACCTTGCCGCTGCCGCTGGCGGTCTTGTAGAACGCCGACCAGCCGTGGATTTCGAAATTCATCCTGCAGGTGATTTCGCCACCCGCGGCGTGTGCGCTGCCGGCGTACAGCAACGGGGCGCCGGCGGCGAGCAGCCCTGCAAGAACGAGGTTGCGTGCGACGTGCATGACGGCCTCCTGTAGATGGATCGAGCGTTGCCGGATCATTGTTGCGGGCGATCCTGAACGGCGCCAGAGTTCACGAAGGCTGTTCAGCGTGCTGCGTAGCGGCAAGGTTTCATGAGGCGCCGTTGGTAAAGCCAGCGATCAGGCAAGATCGCACGGCTTTCGTGGACTCTTCGATCCTGAGCACCTGATGGCCGAACAAGCGGTTCGTCGAAGCAGCGATCAGGGAAGATCGCACGAGAACTGCCGCTCGAATTCGCCGGCGAATTCCGCCGCATCGAAGCGATGGTTCTGGGTACCGGGATGGGCAATCTTCAATGCGCCCAGCAACGACGCCACGCGGCCAACCGCCGGCCATTCGTAGCCCTGCAGGATGCCGTGGATCAGGCCCGCGCGATAAGCGTCGCCACAGCCCGTGGGATCGACCACCGCGCGCGGCGTCGCGGCTGGAATCTCGTGGGCCACCCCGTCCGCGTGGATCACCGAACCGTCCGCGCCGTGCGTCACGATATAGGCCTTGACCCGCTGGGCGATGCCGGCCTCCGACCAGCCGGTGCGCTCGGAGAGCAGGCTGGCTTCATAGCTGTTCACGGCCACGTAGGTCGCCTTGCCGATCAGGGCGCGGAATTCCTCGCCGGAGAACAGCGGCATCGCCTGGCCCGGGTCGAAGATGAAGGGAATGCCTTTGGCGGCGAATTCGGCGGCGTGCTGGAGCATGCCGTCGCGGCCATCCGGCGCCACGATCCCGAGCGCGGCATCGGCCACGTCGGCGACGCGGTTCTGATGGCTCTGCATCATCGCGCCAGGGTGGAACGCGGTGATCTGGTTGTTGTCCTGGTCGGTCGTGATGAAAGCCTGCGCGGTGAAGGCCTCCGGCAGCTCGCGCACCTGGTCGAGCCGGATGCCCTGGCTGGCGAACCATTCCCGGTAGGGCGCGAAATCCTGCCCCACCGTCGCCATCGGGATCGGCTCGCCACCCAGCAGCTTCAGGTTGTAGGCGATGTTGCCGGCGCAGCCGCCGAACTCCCGGCGCATCCGCGGCACCAGGAAGGACACGTTCAACATGTGCACCTTGTCCGGCAGGATGTGGTTCTTGAAGCAGTCCTCGAACACCATGATGGTGTCGTAGGCCATGGAGCCACAGATCAGCGCAGCCGGCATCGATGGATTCCTTACTCTTCGCGGACGGAATCGCCGATGCTACCGGGTCGAAGGCCGCGATTCGACCCGGCACGGTTCCGGGTCCCCCAAAGGGCTTCAAAAAAGCGACGCAATACCTTGCAGGTTGCGGTGATGTTTCCTAGACTGCCGCGTTCTCCCTGCCCTGCCTGACGCTCAGGCCCGCACCCTGGCGGATCGCGCATGTTCAAACTGTTCCGCGGCATTTTTTCCAACGACCTTTCGATCGATCTTGGCACCGCGAACACGCTGATCTACGTGCGCGACCAGGGCATCGTGCTCAACGAACCCTCCGTGGTCGCGATCCGCCAGGACCGCGGCGCCGGCGGTCCGCGTTCGGTGGCGGCGGTCGGCAACGACGCCAAGATGATGTTGGGCAGGACCCCGGGCAACATCGTCACGGTGCGACCGATGAAGGACGGCGTGATCGCCGACTTCACGATGACCGAGGCGATGCTGCAGCACTTCATCAAGCAGGTCCACAAATCCCGTTTTCTCCGCCCCAGCCCGCGCGTGCTGGTGTGCGTGCCCTGCGGTTCGACCCAGGTCGAGCGCCGCGCGATCAAGGAATCGGCCGAAGGCGCCGGCGCGCGCGACGTATTCCTGATCGAGGAACCGATGGCGGCCGCGATCGGCGCCGGCATCCCGGTGCACGAGGCGCGTGGCTCGATGGTGCTGGACATCGGCGGCGGCACCTCGGAAGTCGCGGTGATGAGCTTGAACGGCATCGTGTATTCGCAGTCGGTGCGGATCGGCGGCGACCGCTTCGACGAAGCCATCATCAATTACGTGCGCCGCAGCAACGGCACCCTGATCGGTGATCCGACCGCCGAGCGCATCAAGATCGAAATCGGTTGCGCCTACCCGCAGAAAGAAGTGCGCGAGATGGAAGTTTCGGGCCGCAACCTCGCGGAAGGCGTGCCGCGGATGTTCACGATCAACTCCAACGACGTGCTGGAAGCGTTGCGCGAGCCGCTGCACGGCATCGTCGCCGCGGTGAAGGCCGCGCTGGAACAGACCCCACCGGAGCTGTGCTCGGACGTGCACGAACGCGGCATCGTTTTGACGGGCGGCGGCGCGCTGCTGCGCGACCTCGACAAGCTGATCAGCGAGGAAACCGGCCTGTACGTGCAGGTCGCCGAAGATCCACTGACCTGCGTGGCCCGTGGCGGCGGTCGGGCGCTGGAGCTGATCGACATGCACGGAAGCGATTTTTTTGCGAGTGAGTGAGTCCGTCGCTCACTGCGCCCGCTGCAAAGGGTGAAGTCGCTCGCATGGCCCGCTGCAAAGCGTGAAGTCGCTCACTGCGTTCGCTGTGAAGAAAAAGGCAGAGTAATCGCGATTGGCTGGGCGTAGCGCCGATCCAGGTTCTCGTTCACCCTTTACTCTTTGCAGGCGGCGTAGCCGCCGACGTCACCCTTTACTCTTCACTCTTCACAAGCGGCGCGGCCGCCGACTTCACTCTCCAGCCATGGCGCTTCCGCAAAAGGAATCCACTCCGATCTTCTCGGATGCGACGGCCGGCACCCTGCGCTTGATCGCGTACCTTGCGTTGGCCGCGGTGCTGATGGTGCTGGATCATCGCAATGGCTGGCTGCACCGCGCGCGCTACGCCTCTGCGGCGGCGATCGTGCCGATCTACAAGATCGCCGCGGCGCCTGCCGACTGGGTGCACCAGGCCGGCACCGCGTTCGCCCAGCGCAGCAAGCTGATCGACGAAAACCGCCAACTGCGCGAAGCACTGCTGCTGGCCGAGGCGCGCCTCAACCGCATGGACGCGGTGACCCACCAGAACGAACGCCTGAAGCAACTGCTCGACACCCAGCAATTGCTGGGGATGCACGCGCAACTCGCGCGGCTGATCGACGTGCAGCTGGGTCCCACCCGCGACCGCGTGATGCTGAACGTCGGCGCCGACGAGGGCGTGCACGTGGGCCAGACGGTGATCGATTCGCACGGCGTGATGGGCCAGATCATCGAAACGCTGCCGCACGCCTCGGTGGCGATGCTGGTGATCGATCCCGACCACGCGGTACCGGTGACGATCGCGCGCACCGGTTTGCGCGGCATCGCGCATGGCACCGGCGACACCAGCCAACTGGTGGTGCCGAACCTGCCGCTGTCGTCCGACGTGAAAGTCGGCGACCAGCTCGTGACGTCGGGCTTGGGCGGACGCTTCCCGGCCGGATTTCCGGTCGGCACCGTGAGCCAGCTGAAGCGCGACGCGTCCGGGATGTTCATGGAAGCGCTGGCCAAACCCGCGGCCGAACTCGAGCGCAGCGGCGAGGTGTTGCTGCTGCGCGACCAGCCTGATCCGGTCGGGCCGCCCGCGCCCGCGCCCGAAGTGGGACCACCCGCTTCGCTGGCGCCCGGCAACCATGCCGCCTCGAATGGCAAGCCTGCGACGGATGCGGCTCGATGAACCGCGTGCGCGCACAAGGCTGGGCGTTCTGGATCGCAATCGCGCTGTCGCTGCTCTTGATGCTGATGCCGCTGCCTGCGGTAATCCAGCCCCTGAAGCCGTACTGGCCGGCGCTGGTACTGGTCTACTGGTCGCTGGAAGCCACCGATCGGGTGAGCGTGGGCCTCGCCTTCGGCATCGGGCTTGCGGCCGACCTTCTGAACGGCGCGCTGCTTGGCGACCAGGCGCTGCGCCTCGCGGTGCTGGTGTTCATCGTGCTGCGCTTCCGTTCGCGCCTGCGTTTTTTCCCGATGTGGCAGCAGGCGCTCGCGATCTGGCTGTTGCTGCTCAACAACCACGTGCTGCAGGCCCTGATCCGCGCGTTCGCGGGTGATTCGCCGATGCCGGCGCTGTCGTGGGTGTCGCCCGCGGTGGGCGCGGCCATCTGGCCGTTCGTATTCCTGCTGCTGGATGACGTGAACACGCGCCTGCGTGGCAAGGGAGCGAAAGCGACATGAACGGGCACAGCGAGCTGCCGGACGAACGTGCCAAGCGCGCGCGTTTCGGGCGGCGTGCGCTGGCCGGTTTCGCGGTCATGCTGCTGATGCTCGTCGGCGTGGCCGGGCGTTTCGTGTACCTGCAAGTGTTCGAGCACGCGGAATATTCGACGCGCGCCAAGGCCAACCGCGTGCGCCTCAAGCACCTGCCGCCGCCACGTGGCTTGATCTACGACCGCGAAGGCCGGCTGCTGGCCGACAACGTCCCGGCGTTCCGGCTGGACGTGGTGCCGGACAAGGTCAAGCACATGGACGAGATGCTGCAGCGACTGTCCGCGGTGGTGCCGCTGACCGACGACGACATCCAGCGCTTCAAGCAGAGCCTGAAGCAACACCGCGCGTTCGAGCAGGTGCCGCTGAAATTCCGGCTCACCGAAAGCGAGCGCGACCGCTTCGCGGTGAACCAGTGGCAGTTTCCGGGCGTCAGCATCGATCCGTACCTGACGCGCAACTATCCCTACGGCGCCGAGTTCGCGCACGTGGTGGGTTATGTCGGCCGCATCGACGAGAAGGAACTGGATCGCCTCGATCCCGATCGCTACGCCGGCACCACGCACATCGGCAAGACCGGGCTCGAAAAGGAATACGAAAACCTGCTGCACGGCACGCCGGGTTATGAACTGGTGGAAGTGAACGCCAATCAGCGCCCGCTGCGGGTGCTGCAGCGGGTACCCGCCAAGCCCGGCAAGAACCTCTACCTCACCATCGACGAGCGCCTGCAGAAGGCCACGATCGCCGCGTTCGACGGGCGGACCGGCGCCGCGGTCGCGATCGATCCGCGCAACGGCGATGTGCTGGCGATCGTCACGGTGCCGAGCTTCGATCCCAACCTGTTCGTCAACGGCATCAGCCGGGCCGACTACGCGGCGCTGCTGGAAGATCCGGAAAAACCGCTGCTCAATCGCGCGATGCGCGGCGGCTATCCGCCGGGCTCCACCGTCAAACCGTTCCTCGGACTGGGCGGCCTCGAACTTGGCCTGCGCAAGGCCACCGATACGGTCCTGTCGACCGGCACGTACTACATACCCGGTTCGTCGCGCGGCTACCGCGACGACACGCGCTACGGCGCCGGCCGGGTGGATCTGGTGCAGGCCATCACCAAATCCGTGAATACTTATTTCTATTCGCTGGCTTACCAGATGGGCATCCAGCGTTTCGACCAATGGATGTCCAAATTCGGATTCGGCAGTCCCACCGGCATCGATCTGCCCGATGAAACCGGCGGCGTGCTGCCTTCGCCGGAATGGAAGCGCAAGACGATGAAACAGCCCTGGTATCCGGGCGAAACCGTGATTTCCGGCATCGGCCAGGGCTACTGGATGGTGACGCCGCTGCAGCTCGCGCACGCACTCGCGGCGATGGCGGGCGGCGGCCTGTCGCACACGCCGCACCTGCTGACGGCGACCAGCGAGGGGCTGAAGGCGCCCGAGGTGCCGTATCCGCAGCCGAAGCCTTTCCAGATCACCCACGATCCCGCCGACCTCGCGGCGGTTCGCGACGGCATGCTGGGCGTGGTGAACACCCCGGGCGGCACCGCCTACGGGCTGGGCAAGGGCTTTCCCTATCTGGTCGCCGGCAAGACCGGCACCGCCGAGCGCTACTCGCGGAAGACCGACGCGTACAACACCAACAAGAACCTCGCCTATCTCGCGGAACGCCACCGCGCCTGGTTCATGTGCTACACGCCCGCCGAGCATCCGCAAATCGCGATCGCGGTGGTGCTGGAACAGGGCGCGTGGGGCGGCAGTGCCGCGGCGCCGATCGCGCGCAAGATGCTCGACCAGTGGCTGGCCGACACGCCACCGGACGAACGCCCACCGGTCACCGCGCCCACCGTCGCGACCCAGCCCGGCGCACCGGCGCCCACCATCCCATGAACGAACTGGTCGCCAGCCTCGGCGGACGCGCGCTCAGGATCGGGCGGCGCATCTTCTCGCGCCCGCGCATCGACCTGCCGCTCGCGATGGGCCTGGTGGTGCTGGCATTGATGGGCCTGACGGTGTTGTACAGCGCCAGCAACCTGGATCGCTCGATGGTGCTGGGCCAGGCCGCGCGCTTCATCGCGGGCGGATTGCTGCTGCTGGCCGTGTCGCGGATCCCGCCAACGCTGCTGCGTGCATGGACGCCGTGGTTCTATCTTCTCAGCATGCTGCTGCTGCTTGCGCTGACCGTTCTGGGCGAGGGCCGCGGCGCCGATCGGTGGCTGGACCTCGGCGTGATCCGCTTTCAGCCTTCGGAGCTGATGAAACTGGCGATGCCGATGATGGTCGCGTGGTACCTGCACCCGCGTCCGCTGCCGCCGCGCTGGCGCGACATCATCGCGATCGGCGTGCTGATCGGCATTCCCGCACTGCTGGTCGTGAAGCAACCCGACCTCGGCACCGCCTTGCTCATTGCAGCTTCCGGAATGTTCGTGCTGTTCCTCGCCGGGCTGCAGTGGTGGAAGATCGGCGCGATGCTGGCCGGCGTGGCCGCCGCCGCGCCGGTCGCGTGGCACTTCATGCATGACTATCAACGCGAACGCGTGCTGACCTTCCTGCATCCCGAGAACGATCCGCTCGGCACCGGCTGGCACATCATCCAGTCGATGATCGCGGTAGGTTCCGGCGGCGTGTTCGGCAAGGGCTTCAACCAGGGCACCCAATCGAAACTGGAATTCCTGCCCGAACACACCACAGATTTCATCTTCGCGGTGCTGGGCGAGGAATTCGGACTGGTCGGCGTGCTGGTGCTGCTGATGGTCTACGCCTTCATCGTGGGACGCTGCCTGTGGATCGCCGCCAACGCGCGCGATACCTGGTCGCGACTGGTCGCCGGTTCGTTCGGACTGGCCTTCATGGTGTACGTGATCGTCAACGGCGGCATGATCTCCGGCCTGTTGCCTGTGGTCGGCGTGCCGCTGCCGCTGGTCAGCTATGGCGGCACCTCGGCGATCACACTGCTTGTCGGATTCGGCGTGGTGATGTCGATCCACGCGCACCGGAAGTGGACGCCGTAGCGAGGGCAATCCGCCACCGCTGCTGACGTCATCTGGGCGAAAGCCGGGACCTAGTGTCTTTGATTAGACGTTGACATCCCTGTCTTGTTCCGCGCCCCTCCCGGGGACGCGGAAAGAGACAGGGACGTCGCCCCCCGACTCAACAAGCATCAGCGCCGTGTCGCTAGAATGCATGTTTGCCTCGCAAACCGCGCGGTGCGCGGAACCCCGGGACCCGAGTGATGGACAAGAGTTTCGACCCGAAAGAGATCGAATCGAAGTGGTACGCGCGCTGGGAAGACGCCGGCTGTTTCAAGCCGTCCGGCAAGGGCGAGCCGTATTCGATCCTGCTGCCGCCGCCGAACGTCACCGGCACGCTGCACATGGGCCACGCGTTCCAGCAGACCATCATGGACGCGCTGATCCGCCACGCGCGGATGTCGGGCAGGAAGACGTTGTGGCAGGGCGGCACCGATCACGCTGGCATCGCAACGCAGAAGATCGTCGAGAACCAGTTGGCCGCGGAAGGCAAGATGCGTCACGACCTGGGCCGCGAACGGTTCGTCGAGCGCGTGTGGCAGTGGAAGCAGGAATCGGGCTCCACGATCACGCAGCAGATGCGCCGGCTCGGCGCGAGCGTCGACTGGTCGCGCGAACGCTTCACGATGGACGAAGGGCTGTCCGCCGCGG
>JBQCCP010000190.1:0-8471 GCA_051962095.1 Rhodanobacteraceae bacterium | reverse complement strand
GGACGGGCTGATCTTCTCCGACCTCACCAACCTCGCGCGCAACCGCGCGATCTCCGATGCGCTGCTCCTGGCCGGCGACGAGGACCTGCGCGTGGGCGTGCAGCAAGCCCAGGAACACGGCATCCGCGTGCACCTGTTGGGCGTGGAACCGAAAGATCCTTCCGGCAACCAGTCCGCCGCGCTGCAGCGCGAAGCCGACACCCGCCGACAGCTCGATGCCGCAGCGCTCGGGCGATTCCTGTTCCGGCGCGAATATGCGGTCACGCCCGTCGCCGAGCCGGAAGCCGCGGCGGTGGACGCCGACGTCGCCCACAACCTCGCACGCATGCAGGAACTCGCCAACGAATACGCCGCCACGCTCGACACGCCGCAGCGCGAACTGATCCTTGCTCTGCCCGAACGCACCCCGCTACCGCACGAACTCGACCGCGAACTGCTGCTGCGCGCGAGCGAACTGCTCGGCCGCAAACTGGAAGAAGCCGAGAAGCGCACGCTGCGTGGCGCCTTGCGCGGCGCGGTCACCACGCAGGCGAACGTTGCCGCGAGCTGACGCTTCTCGCGTAAAATCCCGGAGCGTTCGCGCGGTGCCTTCGCGCCTTCTTCCCGCGAACGTGACCCAACGTCTACGGGCCTGTAGCACAGCGGTTAGTGCAGGGGACTCATAATCCCTTGGTCGAAGGTTCGAATCCTTCCGGGCCCAGTTTTGCTTTTCATGGCGATTTCGCGGTTGGTCAAACCAGCATAAATTGTCTTCTTTGGCAGGTTATGCTTGCTGACGATTTGACAGGAATTGCTTGGCGGAGAAGTGTCTGAGCCAGGCATGTACTGAAAACGGACGACGCTGATGCGCCGCATCCGGGGTCGGCCACATGGGTACAGTTCGATTCTCGCGCCTGTCCTGCAGATTTGACACAGGAATCGGCTGGCGCGACGATCGGCGCTACACGCCCGGGCAAAATTCACGTCAGGCGTCACGAAGGACGTCGCGTGCTCAAAGATATTGCGGCTGTCATCGAGACTGCCTCTTGGGCAGTTGCCGTTGTGGGCGGGGCGTTCGCAATCTGGAAGTACTTTGCCGAATCCAGGGAGAAGCGTCTCTGGGAAAAGGTCAAGCTTGCAAAGCAGATGCTTGACCAACTCGACGCCAATCCTCGCGCCCTCGACGCTGCATACATGATTGGCGCTTGGCCGCGTCGAATGTATCGAGCCGAGCAATCACTCGAACCGTTTGAGCTGGAAGAACATCAGTTGCTCGCTGTTTTGACACCGGGCTATCTGCCAAAGACAAAGAACGAGCAATACGTTCGCGAGTGCTTTGATAACTTCCTCTTCCATGTCGAACAATGTATTGGCGCATCCGAACAGGGGCTGGTGGAATGGGAGCAGCTTCGGCCCATGCTGGTGACCCTCTTCGTTGGTGCATCGCAGCCAGTCGGGCGCATGCTGTCGATGTACGCATCTCGTCTCGGCTATCAACGCTGCGCCAGGGAAATCCCCGAACTTGTCAATGACACTGCTCGCTAGGCATCTGGCCGGGTGAAGCTTTGTCCCTGGCCGCGGATCGAAAGGCTGTCGACTGGCTCTGCCCCGGTCGACCGGTCGTCCGACCGTTCGGCGACCCTGAATTACTGGGTGTGTGATCGCCTTCACGCGTAGCGGTACAAATTGCAACAAATCGCAACGCGATCGCGCCGACTCCCGATCGACCTCCTACGCTAGCGACCCAGCCCTTACAAGGGGTGGATGCCAGCGATCTCACAGGGTTCGACCTTCGATTTGCCGCGCAATGGATGCAATGGTTCTCAACGACGCCGTGCCGGAGACGATCTCCGTCCTGGAGACGTTGCCGCTGTCGGTAGCGCTGCTGCGCGATGACGGATCGCTGTATTACGCCAACGCACCCGCCCGCGGTTTGGCTACGGTTATCCATGACGACCCGGAGCTTGGTCTTGCCAAGCTGGTCGCGAATCCACCCTGGTTGAGTTCGGATCCGGAGCCGCCCAGTGAAGGTTGCGAAGATTGCCTCAATTGCTACGGCATGGACGGACTGCCGCTATGCGTCGTGCGTCAGTGGCGCACGTGCGGCGATACCAGCCTGCTCAGCGTGACGATTCGTCCGGCACGCACCAATGATCCGGACCGGCTCGCTCTCGACCCTGCATCGGCCAAAGCCGCGGATGCCTTGTCATCGGAACAGCACAGGATGCTTCAGGCCGACAAGCTGGCGACGGTCGGACAGCTTGCAGCAGGCATGGCGCACGAGATCAACAATCCGATCTGCTACGTGCAATCCAACATGGGCACGTTTCGCGATTACCTCAACAAGCTGTTCGGGTTGCTGGAGCTGAGCGATGACCTGCTCCGCGATACACGCATGAGCGCCGAGGAACGCACGCACATCATGGAGACGCGCAAGCAGGCTGTCGATTTCGCGCTGATCATCGAAGACCTGCCGGCCCTGTTGGAAGAATCCCGCGAGGGCGTCGACCGTATCCGCAAAATCGTGCAGAACTTGCGCGACTTTTCGCGCAGTGATGCAACCGGAGCTTTTCAGTTGTTCGACGTGCATCGCGCCGTCACCACGGCGCTCGACCTGGTGCGCAGCTTGTCCGGCAAATACTTGAGCTTCGTCACCCATTTCGAGCCGCTGCCGCTGATCGAGTGCAATCCGACGGAATTGAGCCAGGTGTTCATGAACATCCTGGTCAATGCCACGCAGGCCGTAGGCGCGGAGGGACGCGTCGAAATCAGCACCCGTCAGCTCGACACCCATCGCGTGCAGATCGACATCGGCGACAACGGGTGCGGGATGGACGAGCAAGTTCTCAGTCATATCTTCGAGCCTTTCTTCACGACCAAGGACGTCGGCAGCGGCACCGGACTCGGACTATCCATCACCTTCGGCATCGTCAAGAAGCACGGCGGTGACATCGCGGTGCGCTCTGCGGTCGGCAAGGGCTCGTTGTTCCAGATCACCCTGCCCGTGAAGCAGCCGCTCGCCGCGATCGCTTCTCTTGCCTGAGGCCGCCATCATGTACAACATCCTCGTCCTGGATGACCAGCCCGCCATCATCAATGCGATGCGGCGTGCGATCGATCGGATTCCCCCGGACTTGCTGGACTCGCGTTGTCGCGTGCATGGCTTCGATAACCCGGAGAACGCACTGGGGAGTCTGCGCGATGTCACCTACGATGCAGTCATCTCGGACCTGCGCATGCCCGGCGTCGACGGACTGGATTTCTTGCGGCAAGCAAAGAATCTGCAACCCGAGGCCGTCCGCATCGTGATCAGCGGGTATGGCGATCTTCCGTCCGCCATCGCCGCGATCAACGATGTCGGCGTCTTCCGCTTCGTGGCGAAGCCTTGGGACGATGCCGATCTGCAACTCACCTTGGCACTCGCGCTGCAGACTTGCGAGATGCAACGCGAAAACCGGCGCCTGGCGGATGAGGTTCGGGTGCAGCGTGGCCAGCTATCAAAACAGGAGGCGCGACTGCGTGAACTTGAGTCGGAATGCCCGGGCATCACTCACGTCGAGCGGGATGACACCGGCGCGATCGTGCTGGGCGAGCATGACGTGTAGAGACGAGGCCGCGCCTAAGCTTCCATCTGGACCTGCGCCATCCGCATCGCTTCACGAAGTGTTTCGCGCAGCTCGTCATCGTTCCACGGCTTGGTGAGGAACCGATAGACGGCGCCGCCGTTGATCGCCTCGGTCACCGCACCCAAGTCCGCATAGCCGCTCAGGATCAGGCGGATCGTGCGCGGATGGGTCGCTTTGACGCGGCTCAGGAATTCCGTGCCTTTGCCTTCCGGCATGCGGTGATCGGACATCACCACGTGCACGTTTTCGGTGCCCAGAATCTCGAACGCATCGTGGAACGTGGAGGCGGTGAAGATCTGATAGCCGTCGCGACGCAACAGGCGTGCCAGGGCGCGCAGGACATTCTGCTCGTCATCCACGAGCAGCACGGCCCCGTTCTGGCTCTTGCCGCTCGTCTCGCGCGGATACAACACGGGCTCGCGCAGCATCGCAAGCATCGCGTCGGCCGATGCCGGCGCGCTCAAGAGATAGCCCTGCACGAATTCACAGCCATTGCGCTCGAGGAAGGCGAACTGGACCGCCTTCTCCACGCCTTCTCCCACCACCGAAAATCCGAACTCGTGCGCCAATCCGATGATCGCGCGGCAGATGCGTGCCGCGTTCACGTCATCCGGCACCGCGGCGACGAACGAGCGGTCGATCTTCATGCGATTGACCGGCAGCCGCTGCAGGTGACCCAGGGAGGACTGACCAATCCCAAAGTCGTCCATGGAAAGCTTGACGCCCATCTTGCGCAGTTCGCGCATGGTCCAGGTGGCTTCCTCGACGTTCGTCATGATCGCGGTTTCCGTGAGCTCCAGGTCCAGGAAGCTCGCCTGCAAACGCGAAGCATCGAGTGCGCGACGTACGTCCTCCAACAGTTGCCGCCCACGCATCTGCGCGCGCGAGACGTTGACGGACAAGGTGAAGTCGCCCGCTCCAAGGTCCAGCCAACGACGCGCCTGGGCGCAAGCTTCCTGCAGCACCCAGCGCCCGATTTCTTCGATCACTCCGAAATTCTCGGCGAACGGGATGAATTGGTCCGGCATCAGGAAACCAAGCTCCGGGCTCCGCCAGCGCACCAGCGCCTCCATGCCGACGACTTCGCGCTTCGCGGTACTGAGGACGGGCTGATAGACCAGTTCCATCTCGCCACGTTGAACGGCGCCATCGAGCTCATCGGCCAACTTCAGTTGCCGGCCCAGATCACCGTCGAGCGTTGCGGTGTAGGCATGCACATCGTTGCCGCCGGTGCGCTTCACGGCATAGGCTGTCGCGGCGGCTTGCTGCAGCAGCTCGTGCACGCTGGATGCGGTGTCCGGAAAGCACGACACACCCACACTGGCGGTGATGCGGCGCTTCATGGAGCCGAGCGTGAAGGGTGGCTCCAGCGCTGACGCGATGCTTTGCCCAACTTCCAGTTGATCGACGGTTGGGCCCTGGTCTACCAACACCACCACAAAGCCACCGCTTGCCGTCCGGGAAACCCGGCTGGGATCACCCGCACACTGAATCAACCGCTCGGCGACCAAGCGCGTCAGATTCGCCGCGACGCTGAAGTCGCACACCTCGTCGATCATTCCGAAACGGTCGATCCTTAGATAGCAGACCATGATGCGCGAACACTCATGCACCGCGCGCACGAGCTCTGCGGCCAGATTCTCTTCCAGAACGTGGCTCAAGATCAGCCCTGAAAGCGAATCGTGGGAAGCCAGACGCTCACAGGTGTGTTGCAGGGACACTTGCTCGGAAATATCGCGGAGCGTGCACAGCGAATGCGTGGCACCGCCTTCTGCATCGGGTACCGGACGCACTTCCAGTCGGCACAGGAATGGCTCGCATCGGCCCGCCCGGCAGGTCAGGACTGCGTCGGAGGATGTATGCAGGTCGATGTCCGGGACATCTTCCGACAAGCCCAAAACTTCGCGGCAGGACCGCCCGATCATCCGGTCGCGGTGCAGGCACAGCAGATCTTCGAGCGCGGAATTGACGCGCACGATCGGACAGCGCGGGCTCGTCAAGGCCACGATCATGTTGGGATGGACGCTGACTTCGAAGCTTCGCAGGACCAATCCGGCCGCATTGGCCCCATTCGTTGCGTCCCCTTGCGTACCCGACATCGGTGATCTCCTCCCTTGGGCTGAAACGGCCGGCTTCCGACGCAGCCAGCTGCCATTTGCAGCGACGCTAGATAACACAACTGCAAGGGGCGTTTTGTGCGCCTATGCAGAACCTGGGAACCATGCCACAGGTTCACGAGACTGTTGGTGAATGCACCCACGCCCGCCGCTGACGTCGTTGGAAATACGGTGCGCGGGCATCCCCCAATCAGCCCGTCCTGGTGCAGCAACGCACGACGTGCGGCTGCGTGCTGCTTCGCAGACAGGCGAGAAAGCTTGGCGAGCAATCGTAAAGAAAGGTGACTTCGTGATCGGACACGAAGTTCGCTGCGAATGGCGTCGCGATCATACGCGCCGAAACCGCACGTCGTGGTGTGTTTCGATGCCCACAACTGCAATTTCGGAACCATGGTTTCGCATGCGCCAAAACCTCGACTGCGCACCCGTGCAGAGTGCGCTCGGTTGTGCGCTGGTTTTTGCTGCTCATGTACAGGAGCGAGAGAGTCCGATGACGAAAGCGGGCGCGGCGCGGCAACAGAGATTCACCCCTGAGGAAGACGAGGCGCGATGCGAACTGGCCCGCGGTCTCCCGCCTCCGATGGACTGGCGTAGTGAAGCGCGGCGTGCGCTGGCGCCGGTACGTCTCGGCGTCGACGGTAGGGGTCGGATCATCAGGGCCGAAGGCACGCCAACCTGCTTGGTGCTTGACCCGTTGCTCAGCGGCCGACAGGTTTACATCCGAGACGAGTGCGGGACAAAATACTGGCTGGGATCGCCGAACAGTCTGCGTGCGGTGATCCGTTGGCTTCTGTCATGACCCGCTTGGCAAGGACCGCCCTGCTCACCGCTTTCGCCTTGGCCGCTGTCGATACACTTGACGCAGCGCCCGGCAAGAGCGACAGCACTTCGATGCCGCCCGGCGATGTCCGGTTCCATGGCGCGGTGTTGGCACCCACTGGGTCGAACGCCACCGCGGACGTGGCCAGTGTCGCTGCGCTGCCGCCCGGCCGAATGATCCGGCGTGGCAGCGCCGATCCACAGAAACATGACCCGCCGCGAACCGTGGTCGTGCTGCCGCCTCGCCAGACCGGCGCGCGAGTCGTGCTGATCACTTATGACTGAACGCCGAAGGCCCTGGTTCGCAACCATGTTCCCACGCGAGACTGCACCGCTTGCACCCAATGCGACAGATCCCGATCGCGCTGAACAAATCGTCGAACCTTCCTGGGCAATCGCATTCGAAATACTGATGCAACAGCACGAGCGCTTCAATCATCTTCATATTGGGCTGGTTTGGTCGGGTGGGGAACGCTGGGAAATGGGATGACGCCTCCCGGCAAGGCCGCCCTGCCGGCCTGTCGACAAAATCACGGTTTGCGCGATGCGGCGTATGCCGCGACCGCGATCATGTCCTGCGACGTCAGGTGCGAAGCCTCCAACCGCATCGGCGCAGCGGCGTCATTGGTGCGCCCGCCCGTGCGGAACAGGATCAACTGGCGCACGATGTAGGTTGGCGAGCGGCCCGCAAGGGGCGGAATGTTGCCGGCGCCCTGCAAGGCGAGCCCGTGGCACGCCTCGCATGCCTGTGCTTTGCCCGTGCCTTTCGATGCGATCACCGCGCCGCGTGCGATGCTGCCGGGCGGCACGTACGCCACGAACCCGAAACGCGTATCGCGAAGTTCCGTTCGCGCCATGTCGGTGGATGTCTCGATGATGCGGTCGCCGATCGGTTCGCGTTTCCCGTCCGCGTCCGGCACCAGCATCCAGTGCGCGACGTGCGTCTTCGGCACGGTGGCGGTCTCGACCACGTGCGTCCACGGCTTGAAGTGCAGGCTTGAAAAGTATTCGGCGGCCAACTTCAGATCGGCGTCGTTGACGCTGCGTGCTTCGGCCGGCATCCATTTCGCAGTCTCCCGACGACCCGACACGCGCTCACCGCTGCGGAACGCACGCACCTGCTCGACGATGTACGCGGCCGGCAGACCCGCCAGCGGCGCGTTCTCCGGCCGCCCCTGCCCGGTCGGCAGGTGGCAGTACGCGCACGCCCACGCCGGCTTGCGCCCCCGCGCAACGATGTGCGGCATCGGCGGATGATCCTGCGGAAACCAGTCCGGCGCGCCCAACATGTCGTCGTAGTCGGCGAGCGTGTAGGTGCGCGTGCTGCCCGGCACGTGTCGCGGCGCGTGCAGGTCAGGTTTTGGCGCGCGGAGGTCCGGCGGCGGATTCAGAGGGAAAGCCCAGGCCATCGCTGTGCGGATTTCGGTATCGGGATGGATCGGCAGTGTCTGCGCGAATGCCGAAGCGCACACGATGGCAAACGAGATCCCCGCCAAAAACAATGCAGGTTTGTGCACGGGTGCGTCCTGTTTCAGGTTCAGGGCTCACGGGAGGCGGCATAGGCCGCAACGTCGATCATGTCTTTCAGGGTCAGTCGCGAGGCCTCCAGCCGCATCGGGGCGGCGCCGGGGTTGGTGCGCTGGCCCAACCGAAACCGGATCAGCTCGCGAACGATGTAGGTCGGCGAACGGCCTGCAATTGGTGGAATGCCTCCGACGCCCCGCAATGTCGGCCCGTGGCAGGACTCGCACGGTAATGCGTTGCCGGTGCCTTTTGACGCAACCACGGCTCCATGCATGATGCTGCCCGGCGGCACCCAGGCGATATTTTCGACGTGAGAGTCGCCGACGATGTGAGAGGCGATGTCGGTCGAAGTTTCGACGATGCGCTCGCCGATGGGTTCGCGCGCGCCGTTCCGGTTCGGAACCAG
>JBQCCP010000189.1:0-8655 GCA_051962095.1 Rhodanobacteraceae bacterium | reverse complement strand
GCGTGGACGGAACCTGGCTGCGTTTGCGGGGACTGCAAACGTGAACGCCCCCGGATTAAGTCCGGGGCGGGCTCCGGCGGCCGCGCAGAGCAAGCGCCAAGGAGGGCGCGAGTCAATCGGTATTCAGACCAGTCGCTCAGCCGGCCGAACCCATCGTGCGCCCGCAAGCGCGTAGCCCGATCCGGATCGCGCTGCGCGCGTCCGGAATGACGAGTGGTACAGCGCCAGCGATCGGGGAGATCGCATGATCAAACATTCAAAACGCAGCGCGCCAGTTCGCGCAACCGCGGCGGGTCCAGCAATTCCACCTTGCGGCCATCGATCGCGATGAGCTTCTGCTCGCGGAAGCGGCCGAGCACGCGGCTGACGGTTTCCGCGGCAAGCCGCAGGTAATTGGCGATGTCGGCGCGCGCCATGCTGAGCCGGAACTGCGTGCCGGACAGCCCGCGCGCGGCGTAACGGTCGCCGAGGTCCACCAGGAATGCGGCGAGCCGTTCGTCGGCGGAATGGTCGCCGGCCAGCAGCGTGGCGGAACCCAGTTCCTTGCTGAGCATCCGGAACAGGTGTTGCTGCACGCGCGGTTGGCGCGCCGCGAGCGCACTCATCGCGGGGAACGAAAAGCGGCAGCACTCGGTGACTTCCAGTGCGATCGCATCGCACGGGTAATGCTCGGGATAGATCGCGTCCAGCCCGATCAATTCGCCCGGCAGATAAAAGCCCAGCACCTGCTCGCGGCCTTCGGCATCGACCAGCGTGGTTTTCACCATGCCGCTGCGCACCGCGAACAACGCGCGGAATGCGTCGCCGGACCGGAACAGGCGCTGGCCCGGTTCGAACGGGCCGACATGTTCGACCAGGCAGTGCAATTCCGACAGCTCCGGCTTGCCGTAACCGGCCACGGCGCAGGCTTCGGCGAATGCGCAGGACGAGCAGAAATTCTCGGCATCGCCGTCATTCGAGGGAATGCCCGTGCGGCGCTCGGCAGGCGCACTTTCGCGGGAGGACGACGAACGCGATTCCATGATGGTGTTCGATGCCAGATGGCGGCATGGGCGCCGATCAGGTTCCAAGTTTACCTTAGCGTTGCAGCCGCCGCCCCCGGCGGCATTGACGATGTGCTGCACTCGACACCCCGACGAATTCAGCCGCCCGGCGGCTCGATCCTCTGCTCGATCGCGCCGAAGATCGAATTGCCGTCGATGTCGTGCATGTCGATCTTCACCGTGTCGCCGTATTTCAGGAACGGTGTCACCGCCTCGCCGTCGCGCAACTTTTCCACTGTGCGTTGTTCGGCAAGGCATGATGCGCCGCGCGAGGTGTCCTGGTTGGCGATGGTGCCCGAACCCACGATGGTGCCGGCGGCGAGCGGGCGGGTCTTCGCCGCGTGCGCAATCAATTGCGCGAAATTGAATTGCATGTCTTCGCCGGCTTCGGCTTCGCCAAACCATTGGCCATTGATCCAGGTGCGCATCGGCAGGTGCAGCTTGTCGTCCCGCCACGCATCGCGCAATTCGTCGGGCGTGACCAGCACCGGTGACAACGCCGAGCGAGGCTTGGACTGCAGGAAACCGAAGCCCTTGGCGAGTTCCGCGGGAATCAAACTCCGCAACGAAACATCGTTGACCAACCCGATCAACTGGATGTGCTCCGAGGCATGCTCTGGTGTCACCGCCATCGGCACGTCGTCGGTGACCACCACGACTTCGGCTTCGAGGTCGATACCGTAATCCTCGCTGGGCACGCGCACCGGGTCGCGTGGCCCGAGGAAGCCCGCGCTGGTGGCCTGGTACATCAGCGGATCGGTGTAGAAAGTTTCCGGCACCGTCGCGCCGCGCGCGCGGCGCACGCGTTCGACGTGCGGCAGGTACGCCGAGCCGTCCACGAATTCGTAGGCGCGGGGAAATGGCGCGGCCAGCGCGCCGAAATCCAGTTCGAACGCGTGCTCGACCGCCTTGTGGCGATGCATGCACAGCGCGTCGTACAGCGCGTGCAGGCGCGGCGCGGTGTTTTGCCAGTCGTCCAGCGCGGCCTGCAGCGTCGGCGCGATGTCGGTGGCGCGGACGCCGTGCGCGAGATCGCGGCTGACGACGATCAACGTTCCGTCCCGACCGCCTTCCTTGAGGGTTGCGAGTTTCATGGCTTGCCCTTCGTGCTCATCGTTGCGACGGATCGAAATGCTTCCGCAATCCCTGCCAGCAATCCTGGTAGTCGCGTTGGCGTTGCGGCGCCTCCAGCGCCTGCTTCGTCGGGTGGATCACGCAACGCGTCTCGAACATGAAGGCCATGGTATCGGCGACGTGCTGGGGTTTGCTGGTGTTCGTCGCCAGCGCCTTGGCGTGGCTGGCCGCATCCGGCCCGTGCCCGCTCATGCAATTGTGCAAGCTCGCGCCGCCCGGCACGAAGCCGCCGCCTGCGGAGGCGTCCTTGGCATCGTATTCGCCGTGGATCAGGCCCATGAATTCGGAGGCGATGTTGCGATGGAACCACGGCGGCCGGAACGTGTGCTCGGCCACCAGCCAGCGCGGCGGGAAGATCGCGAAATCCATGTTGGCGGTGCCAGGGGTATCGCTGGGCGAGGTCAGCACCGTGAAGATGGACGGATCGGGATGGTCGTAGCTGATCGAGCCGATGGTGTTGAAGCGGCGCAGGTCGTAGCGGTATGGCGCGTTGCTGCCGTGCCACGCCACCACGTCGAGCGGCGAGTGGTCGATCGGCGCGCGCCACAGGTTGCCCTGGAATTTGGCGATCAATTCGAAGTTGCCCGAGACATCCTCGTAGGCCGCCACCGGCGCCTCGAAGTCGCGCGCATTGGCGTTGCCGTTGCTGCCGATGGGACCGAGTTCCGGCAAGCGCAGGTGCGCGCCGAAGTTCTCGCAGAGATAGCCGCGCGCGCTGCCATCCGGCAGATCTACGCGGAAACGCAGGCCGCGCGGGATCAGCGCGATCTGCTGGGGTTCGATGTCCAGCACACCCAGCTCGGTCGCGATCCGCAAGCGGCCCTGCTGCGGCACGATCACCAGTTCGCCGTCGGCGTCGTAGAGGAAGCGTCCCTGCATGGGCCTGTTGCAGGCGTACAGGTGGACACCGACGCCGGTTTGCGCGGCCGCCGAACCGTTGCCGCCCATCGCGAACAGGCCGTCCACGAAATCGGTCGGCGCGTCGGGCAGCGGAAACGGGCTCCAGCGCATCTGGTCAGGCGGGGTCGGCGCATCGTCGAAACGGTTGTGGAAGCGTGGCTGAGCGTATGCCTCGAACGCGCCGTGCAACGCGGCCGGACGAATCCGGTACAGCCAGCTTCGCCGATTGGCGTGGCGGGGTGCGGTGAACGCGGTGCCGGACAACTGCTCCGCGTACAACCCGTACGGCACCTTCTGCGGGGAGTTCTGCCCGATGGGCAGCGCGCCTTTCAGCGCCTCGCTCGCGTGTTCGTTGCCGAAGCCCGAAAGGTAGCGTCCGCGTTCCGCTCTGATTTGCTCGTCGCTGCTCATGCGCTTTGCTCTCCAGGCCCCTCCCGGAGGGAGAGGGGTCGAAAGTCGACTCGCCGCTACTACAGCACCCCGCGCCGCATCTGGTCGCGCTCGATCGATTCGAACAGGGCCTGGAAGTTGCCTTCGCCGAAACCTTCGTTGCCTTTACGCTGGATGATCTCGAAAAAAATCGGGCCGATGCAGTTCTGGGTGAAGATCTGCAGCAGCAATTTCTTTTTCGTTTCCATGTCGGCATCGATCAGGATCTTGTTCTTCGCGAGCCGCGGCACGTCCTCGCCGTGGTTCGGCATGCGAACGTCGATCACCTCGAAGTAGGTATCGGGCGTGTCGAGGAACTCGACGCCGGCGCCGCGCATCTTCTCCACCGTCTCGTAGATGTTGTCGGTGAACAGCGCGATGTGCTGGATGCCTTCGCCCTTGTATTCGTCGAGGTATTCGTTGATCTGCGACTTCGGGTCGCTGGACTCGTTGAGCGGAATGCGCACCATGCCGTCCGGTGCGGTCATGGCCTTGGAGACCAGCCCCGTCTTCGCGCCCTTGATGTCGAAATCCTTGATCTCGCGAAAGTTGAACAGGCGCTCATAGTAATCCGCCCACTTCGCCATCTCGCCGAACTTCACGTTGTGGGTCAGGTGGTCGATGAAGGTGAGGCCGAAACCTTTCGGGTCACGCTGTGCTTCCGGCATCAGCCATTCGTAATCGTCGAACACGCTGCGCTTGTCGCCGTAACGATCGACGAGGTACAGCATGCAACCGCCGATGCCTTCGATGACCGGCGCGTCCACCGCGCGTGTATCGGCCTTGTGCACGATCTCCTTCGCGCCGTTTTTCAACGTGGCCTGCAGCACCTCGGACGCCGGGTGCGAAAAACGGATCGCGAAACCACACGCGCAGGGTCCATGCTTTTTCGCGAAATCGGCCGCAAACGAATCCGGCTGTTCGTTCACCAGCAGGTTGCAACCGCCCTGGCGGTACAACGTGATCGCCTTGTTCTTGTGCTTGGCGACGGGCGTGAACCCGAGGCGCCGGAACAGGATGTGCAGCTGTGTCGGAGCCGGCGCCGCGAACTCGACGAACTCGAAGCCATCCACGCCCATCGGATTTTCGAACGTGGTCGGCCGCATGCCGGTGTTGGGTTGTGCGTTCATGGTCTTCTCCGAAACAGATATTTGTGATGCGGGCTTTTGGTGAAAAGTCGGGGGGAGGAAGCCCGTTCTGGTGTGGGTGAACCGAGAGCCTTGATGTTCCGAAAGTTCGGCTCCACGGCGATCGATGGACGATCGCAAAACCAAGCACTACAATAGTTTCAGTTGAAACCATTTGCAAGCCGCGACGCAGATGCCCAGGCACGCCCCGATCGAACTCGAAAAATTCATTCCGTACCAGCTTTCGATCGTGTCCAACACGGTCAGCCAAGCCATCGCGGACGAATACCAGCAACGTTTCGACCTCGGCACCACCGAATGGCGCGTGATGGCGGTGCTGGCGCGTTACGACGGCGAGGGTTTGTCGGCGCGGCAGGTCGCGCGGCTGACCGCAACGGACAAGGTGGCGATCAGCCGTGCGCTGGCGCGGCTGGTCGAAAAGGGGCGGGTTTTGCGCCGCGTGCACGCCGGCGACAAGCGCCGATCGGTATTGCGGTTGTCGTCGGCCGGTTGGCGCATCCATGACGCGGTGGCGCCGCTAGCACGCCGCCACGAGCGCGAATTTCTGGAACGGCTGTCCACCGAAGAACGGCGCTGGTTGACCGGCATCCTCGACAAATTGATGCCGACGGAATCCTAGCGAATTCCGTGCATCAGCCGGTTCACCAGCGGCGAGATCAGGAGCAGCAACACGCCCGCGCCGAGCAGCAGCCAGAAACCGAATGTGAAACCCGACAGCGCGGAGGCGACGGTCATGCCGCCGCTGCCGGCGATGCGGCTGGCGAACAGCCCGGACAAGTTGCCGCCCACCGCCAGCGACAGGAACCAGCCGCCCATCGCAAAGCCGACCAGCCGCGGCGGCGCGAGTTTGGTCACCATCGAAAGCCCGATCGGTGACAGGCACAACTCGCCCCACGTCTGCAGCACGTAACACAGCACCAGCGGCCACAGCGGGATCAGGCCGTTCGCGCCGAGCAGTTTCGACAGTGCGAACATCAGTACCAGGAAGCCGAGCCCGTTGAAGACCAGCCCGAGCCCGAACTTGCGCGGGATCGACGGTTCCATCCGGCGGCGGTCCAGCGCGGCCCACACCAGCGTCACCAGCGGCGCGAACACGATGATCGAAAGCGGGCTTACCGACGGGAACCAGCCGACCGGAAAGATCCAGCCACCCGGCATCACGCGATCGACGATGTTCTCGGCAAGGAAGTTGAACGACGTGCCGAACTGGTAATAGAACATCCAGAACAGCACGTTGAAGGCGAAGATGATCAGCATCGCGACCACGCGATGCACCTGCACCCGGTCGTGGCGCGTGGCTTCCACCAGCAGCATCGCGGCGACCGCGACGAAAAGGAGCCCGAGCAGCCATTGCAGGCCATCCGCGCCGATCCTCGACAGCAGCAGATACACCAACGGCACGGCGACGAGCACGCCCAGCAGCACCCATGTCACGCGCGACAATCCTTCCGCCCCCGGTACCGGACGCCCGACGTGCTTCAAGCTGCGGCGACCGATCCAGAACCATACCAGGCTGACCAGCATTCCGACGCCGGCGGCCGCGAACACAAGCCGGAAATTCTGCTGCGTGGGCGTCGAGGTGAAGTGCGCCGCCAGCCATCCTGTCAGCAGCGGTGCGATCAGCGCCCCCGCGTTGATGCCCATGTAGAACAGCGTGAACCCGCGATCGCGGCGCGGATCGTCGCGGCCGTAGAGTTGCCCGACCATCGTCGAGATGTTGGGCTTGAAAAGCCCGTCGCCGACGATCACCAGCGCCAGGCCCAACAGCAGCATCGCGCGTGACGGCAGCATCAGCACGAACAAGCCCGCCGCCATCACCAGCGCGCCAAGCAGGATCGTGCGCTGGTAGCCGATCACCTTGTCCGCGACCCAGCCGCCGAAAATGCCGGTGCCGTAGATCAGCGCGGTGTAGGCGCCGAAAATGCCGCTGGCCCAAGCCTGCCCGGACGGATCGCCGTGGTAGAACTGCTGCACGATGTACAACGCCAGCGCCCAGCTCACGCTGTAAAACGCAAAGCGTTCCCAGAACTCCGTCATGAACAGCATCCACAACGGCTTCGGATGGCCGAGCCGTTGCGGGAAATCCGGTGCGTCCGGCAAGGTCGCGTTGTCGAGCGGTTCGATCATGGTCTGCCCCTGCAAAGGTTCAACGGACGCCGTGGGTCGGCTACATGATCCATCATGGGGCGATCAGGCATGCCAGCCTGATCGCGATGCCGCCGGTCGAAGCGGTCAACGGGATCGAATCTGCGTGCGCACTTCCAGCAGTTCCGGAAAAAAGGTGAGGTCGAGTGCCTTCTTCAGGAACCCCACGCCCGACGAGCCGCCCGTGCCCGGCCTGTGACCGATGATGCGCTCGACGGCTTTCATGTGGCGGAAGCGCCACATCTGGAAGTTTTCCTCGATGTCCACGAGCGTTTCGCACAGCGCGTATTCCGGCCAGAAATCCTCCGGCGCTTCGTAGATGCGCTGGAACACCGGCAGCAGCGATGCCTCGCGCTTCCAGCCTTCGCGCACGTCGCGCTCCAGGATCGCTTGCGGAACCGCGTGGCCCCGGCGCGCGAGCCAGCGCAGTGCCGCGTCGTACAGGCTCGGCGCGTCCAGCGTCGCCCGCAACTGTCCGGTCGCCGCAGCATCGTGCGCGAACACGTCCAGCATGCCGGCGTGCTTGTTGCCGAGCAGAAATTCCACGGTGCGGTATTGCAGCGACTGGAATCCCGATGACGGCCCCAACGCGTCGCGGAATTTCAGGTACTCGTGCGGCGTCATCGTCTCCAGCACGGCCCATTCGTTGAACAGCTGATCCTGGATGCGCTTGACGCGCGCCAGTTTTTTCAGCGCGTGGTCGCCGCGATCGGCATCGAGGTCGACGATCGTCGCGCGCAGCTCGTGGATCATCAGCTTCAGCCACAGCTCGGCAACGTGGTGCTGCACGATGAACAGCATCTCGTCGTGATAGGCCGGGTCGGACACCGGCCGTTGCGCCGACAAAAGAGTGTCGAGCCGCAGGTAACTCGCATACGTCATGCGCCCGGACAGGTCGCGCTGGATACCGGCCTCGAGTTCGCGCCGGTTGCTGTCGGTCATGGGGGGCTGCCTTCGACTGATTCGTACAAGCGTAGCGCAACGTGAGTCGTGTCGCGAAGCGCTGCGGCGGACGCACGGTGTATCGCCGGTGAGCCAAGGCGGACCATGTTTTGCTCCTCATCCCGGAATTACTCGCGCCATCCATGGCGCTCGCGCCACGCGCCGCCTTCGCGTTCGCGTCCTGCAAACACAGTCCCGCTTTCGCGGGAACGGCGTCATAAGGCATGCGATCTCGTGAGAGGGCCGATCACGCGTGTTGCATTGCAGCATCCACGGCATGGGCCATGACCTGCGGATATGGATGCATGCATGCGATAATAGGCGGCCCGCTTGCGCTGAAACATCGGCTTGCGAGCGGCCGCGGCTCCGCGCGACGTGGAGTCCAATCGAATCCGAATCGACCGGGAGCAACCCGTGCCCATCGCCGCCAAGTTTGAAATCGAATACCTGCAATACCTCGATCCCGAGGGCAAGCAGGTCAGGAAGGATCTGCCCGATTTCGCCCAGGACATCGACCAGATGGTCGAGCTGTACAAGCTGATGGTTTCCACGCGCGTATTCGACACCAAGTCGATCGCGCTGCAACGCACCGGCAAGCTCGGCACCTACGCGTCGTGCCTCGGCCACGAGGCGACCCACGTCGGCATCGGCGCCTCGATGAAGCCGGAAGACGTGTTCGCGCCCAGCTATCGCGAATACGGCGCGCAGTTGTATCGCGGCGTGCGGCCGCGCGATGTGTACATGTACTGGGGCGGCGACGAGCGCGGCAACGATTACCAGAACGAACCGGCGAAACACGACTTCGCATGGTCGGTGCCGATCGGCACGCAGTGCCTGCACGCGGCCGGGTCGGCACTGGCGTTCAAGATCCGCAAGGAAAAACGCGTCGCCGTGTGCACCATCGGCGACGGCGG
>JBQCCP010000188.1:0-8560 GCA_051962095.1 Rhodanobacteraceae bacterium | reverse complement strand
TACCAGCGCGGCCGCAGCGGTTTCGGCGTGGCGCGGCTGCACGGCATGCTGACCGGCATCATGGACCTGGTGTTCGAGCATGGCGGCCGCTACCACCTGGTCGATTACAAGACCAACCTGCTGCCGGCTTATGACGCCGGTGCGTTGCGCGAGGCCATCGTCACGCACGACTACGACCTGCAATACCTCTTGTACGTGCTGGCGCTGCATCGCTGGTTGGGCCGAAGGCTGCCCGGCTACGACTACGAGGCGCACATGGGCGACGCGTATTACCTCTTCGTCCGCGATCTCACGGACGGCCACGGTGTGCATCGCGACCGCCCGCCGCGCGCGTTGATCGAAGCGATGGATGCATTGTTCGACGCACGCCTGGAGTCGGCCGCATGAATCGCGTGGATGCCGACCTGCAAGCCCTGGCGCGCGCCGGCTGGCTTCGCCGTGTGGATGCCGCGTTGGGCGAATGGACCGCACGCGCGTTTCCGGATTCATCTCCCGAAGTGGCGCTGACCGCGGCGCTGGCTGCCCGCGCGGTGAACGGAGGACACAATGCATTGCGGCTGGACGCCGCGCAGGCGTGGCTTGCCGGCCTGGATGGACGCGGCGAACCGCCAGCCTTGCCCCGCCCCGTCGCGTGGGAGGAATCGCTGCGCGCCAGCGACGCGGTGCATTGCGCGTCGGCTGGCGATGCGGGCGGATTCGTACCCGCGAAGCCGCTGGTGCTGGATGCGCAGGGGCGCGTGTACCTCGCGCGCTATTTCGCGTACGAACAGCGGCTCGCGCGAAATCTCGTCGCCCGTGCACGGGCGGGTCGGCTGAAGCTGGTCACCGGCGGTCCCGGTACCGGCAAGACCCACGGCGTGGTGCGCATGCTCGACGCGCTCGCAGGCACCGCGCTCGCGCAACGGCAAACATTGCGCATCGCGCTGGCCGCGCCGACCGGCAAGGCCGCGGCGCGGCTGTCGGAAAGCGTGCGCGCGCAATTGCCGCAACTCCAAATGTCCGACGCGGTCGCCGCGATGATCCCGCGCGAGGCCTCCACGTTGCATCGCCTGCTCGGTCTCTCGCCGTCCAGCGCGCGCGCGAAATTCCACCGCGATGCGCCGCTGCCGCATGACGTGGTGGTAGTGGACGAAGTCTCGATGGTGGACCTGCCGATGATGCACAAGCTCGCGGATGCGCTGCATGAAGACGCGATGCTGGTGCTGCTCGGCGATCCGGATCAGCTTGCCGCGGTGGAAGCCGGCGACGTCCTGGGTGCGCTCGTGTACGCCGCGCACGAACCCCCGCTGTCGAATTGCCACACGCATCTGACGCAAAGCCGCCGCTTCGCCCGGCACGGCGCGCTCGGACGTCTCGCGCATGCGATTTCGACGGGCGACGCGGAATCCGCGCTGGGCACGCTGGACGATGACGGCGACGAAGCGCGCCTGCTCGCGGACGGTGCACGCGACGTGCGGCTGATCGAGCACGCGGTGGAAGCGTATCGGCAGGTGCTGGATGCGCCGGATGCGGGCGCGGCCTTGCGCATCGCGAACGGCTTCCGTGTGTTGACCGCCCTCCGACACGGGCCGGCCGGCAGTCTCGCGCTGGATCACGTGATCGAGCAACGCCTGAAACGCCACGCCGGCCTGCCGGCGGATGCATCGTGGTGGCGCGGACGCCTGTTGATGGTGACGGCGAACCGCTCCGGGCTCGGCCTGTTCAACGGCGACATCGGCGTGGTCTGGCCGGATGCCGGCGGCAACATGAAGGTATGGTTCGAAGGCGCCGAAGGTACGCCCCGCGCGACTTCGCCTGCCGCGCTGCCGCCGCACGAAGGCGCGTTCGCGCTGACCGTGCACAAGGCCCAGGGTTCGGAGTTCGATCGCGTGGCGCTCGTACCTGGCGTGGACACCCCGGTACTTACGCGCGAACTGCTCTACACCGGCGTGACGCGCGCGCGCGAAGACGTGGTCATCTACGGGAACGAAACGCTCCTGCGCGCCGGAATTGCGCGACGCACGCAGCGCTGGAACGGCTTGGCCGATCGCTTGCGCGAAGCGGCCAGTGCCCCAATCTCCATGGCAGAGTCTTTGCCCGACAACTAATTTCCCCCATAACGAATCTTTACCCGACAACCCGTAACGTTTTCGTTCTCGTCACTCCGCTTTTGACGCAAGAGCGGAGTCCGGGTTCCGCCTTCGGCGGCCCCGGAATGACGAATAGAGACATCACGTTTGGCCTCATCGCCCATGCACGCTTTTCATCCCGCCGTCTCCGCCTGGTTCGAATCCGCGTTCACTGCGCCGACCGAAGCGCAGCGCGAAGCGTGGCCGGCCATCCGCGCGGGGCGCAATGTCCTGATCGCGGCGCCCACCGGTTCGGGCAAGACACTGGCCGCGTTCCTGGCCGCGATCGACGAACTGGTCCACGAAGGCGTGGCCGGAACGCTCGCCGACGAAACCTCCGTCGTGTACGTGTCGCCATTGAAGGCGTTGTCCAACGACGTGCGGATCAATCTGGAAGTTCCGATCGAAGGCATCCGCGCGGAACTCGAACGCATGGGTTCGCCGGACGTCGAACTCCGCACCGCAGTGCGCACCGGCGACACCCCGCAGGCCGAACGCAACGCGATGCGCAAGCGTCCGCCGCACATCGTGGTGACCACGCCGGAATCGCTTTACATCCTGATGGGCTCGGAATCCGGGCGGCGGATGCTGCAGACCACGCGCACGGTGATCGTGGATGAGATCCACGCGCTGGTGTCGAGCAAGCGCGGCAGCCATCTCGCGCTTTCGCTGGAGCGGCTGGATGCGTTGTGCGGCCAACGCTGTACGCGCATCGGTCTGTCGGCGACGCAAAAACCGATTGAAGAGGTCGCGCGATTCCTCTCGCCAATTGCCGCCTGTACCATCATCGATGCCGGCCACCAGCGCGCGCGCGATCTCGGGATTGAACTCACGAACGTACCGCTGCAGGCAGTGATGAGCAACGATGCGTGGGGCCTGGTGTACGACCGCCTCGCGCAGTTGATCGAGCAGCATCGCACCACCCTGATCTTCGCCAACACCCGCCGGACGGTTGAACGCGCGACGCGGCATCTCGCCGAACGGCTGGGCAAAGACGCGGTGGCCGCGCACCACGGCAGCTTGTCGAAGGAAAAGCGTTTCGACGCCGAAAGACGCTTGAAGTCGGGGCAATTGCGCGCGCTGGTCGCGACGGCCTCGCTGGAACTCGGCATCGACATCGGCGAGGTCGAACTGGTCTGCCAGCTTTCGTCGCCGCGTTCCATCGCGGCCTTTCTCCAGCGCGCCGGTCGAGCGGGCCATGCGGTGGACGGCATCTCCAAGGCGCGACTGTTTCCGACCTCGCGCGACGATCTGGTGGAGTGCGCGGCGCTGCTGGACGCCGTGCGCCGCGGCGAACTCGATACCCTGCGCATCCCGCCCGCGCCGCTGGACGTGCTGGCGCAGCAGATCGTCGCGGAAGTGGCCTGCGGCGAACGCGACGAGGCCGCATTGTTCGACCTGTTCCGCGGCGCGTATCCGTATCGCGATCTTGCGCGCGAAAAATTCAACGAAGTGCTGCGGATGCTGGCCGAAGGCTACAGCACGCGGCGCGGCACCCGCGCGGCCTACCTGCACCGCGACGCCGTCAATGGCAAGCTGCGCGCG
Source organism: Rhodanobacteraceae bacterium (assembly GCA_051962095.1). GTDB lineage: Bacteria > Pseudomonadota > Gammaproteobacteria > Xanthomonadales > Rhodanobacteraceae > 66-474. Next base: position 4,907 of record JBQCCP010000188.1, on the reverse strand, counting down.
CGGCGTGGTGCGCGGATGACGTCGCTCACTTCGGGCGGCGCGATCCCCGACACCGCCGATTACGACGTGGTGCTGGAGCCGCAGTCGTTGCGCGTTGGCAGCGTCAACGAGGACTTCGCGGTGGAGTCGCTCGCGGGCGACATTTTCCAGCTCGGCAACCAATCCTACCGCATCCTGAAAGTGGAACGCGGTCGCGTGCGCGTGGAAGACGCGCAGGGCGCGCCGCCGTCGATCCCATTCTGGCTGGGCGAAGCACCAGGACGCAGCGATGAGCTGTCGGTCGCGGTGGCGCGGTTGCGGGAAGAAATTGCCGTGCGTATCACTGATAACCCTCTCCCCCGAGCAGCTTCTCCGCTCGGGGGAGAGAGCTGGGTGAGGGGGGAGGACTCGCAAGCTGACGAGGAACCGCAAAGTCACGACAAGGGCCGCCTCCTCACCCCAACCCTCTCCCCCAACAAAAGCGTTGGGGGAGAGGGAGCAGAAGACGCGCTCGCGTGGTTGGCCGACGAAGTCGGCTTGGGCGACGCAGCTGCGCGGCAGTTGTTCGATTACCTCGCCGCCGCGCGCATCGAACTCGGCCTGCTGCCGACGCAATCGACGCTCGCGATGGAACGCTTCTTCGATGAATCCGGCGGCATGCAGTTGATCATCCATTCGCCGTTTGGCAGCCGCCTCAATCGCGCGTGGGGCTTGGCGCTGCGCAAGCGCTTCTGCCGCAGCTTCAATTTCGAATTGCAGGCCGCAGCCACCGAGGACTCGATCGTGTTGTCGCTTTCGACCAGCCACAGTTTTCCGCTGGAGGAGGTCGCGCGCTACCTGCATTCCAATTCGGTGACGGACGTGCTGACCCAGGCGCTGCTGGACGCGCCGATGTTCGCGCTGCGCTTCCGCTGGAATGCCGGCGCCGCGCTTGCGCTGCCGCGGTTCTCGGGCGGCACCAAGGTGCCGCCACAAATCCAGCGCATGAAATCGGAAGACCTGCTGGCGACGGTGTTTCCCGATCAGGTCGCCTGCCTCGAGAACATCGTGGGCGAGCGCAAGATCCCGGATCACCCGCTGGTCGCGCAGACGCTGCAGGATTGCCTGTACGACGCGATGGATCTGGGGGGGTTGATCGCGTTGCTGAAGCGACTCGAAAGCGGCGATGCCAGAATCGTGGCGCGCGACCTGACCGCGCCATCCCAGTTGGCTGCCGAAGTGTTGGGCGCGCAACCGTATGCTTATCTCGATGGCGCGCCGCTGGAGGAACGCCGCACCCAGGCCGTCGCGTCACGCGGTTTCGTCGATGCGCAAAGCGCCGAAGACTTGGGCAAGCTGGACGCGGATGCCATCTCCGCGGTGCGCGAGGAAGCCTGGCCCGCGCCGCGCGATGCCGACGAGATGCACGAGGCGTTGCTGGCGTTGGGTGCTGTCGCGCGGCAGGACGTGCAACGCAACCGGGTTTGGCAAGGTTTGCTGCAAGAACTCGCCAATGTTGGGCGCACGGCCGAATTGACGCTTCCCGGAACTGGACAGCAGGCTCTGTGGATCGCTGCCGAATCGCTGCCGATGTGGCGCGCGATCCATCCGAATGTGACGTTGCAGCCCGTGATAGAAGCGCCGGCGGAATTTGTGCAAAAGGAATGGACACGCGAGGACGCGCTGGTCGAAGTCCTGCGCGCGCGCCTCGGTTATAGCGGCCCGGTCCAGTCGACCGAACTGACGCAAACCTTCGGGGTGACGGACAGCGATACCGCGATCGCCTTGGCCGCGCTGGAACGCGAAGGCTGCGCGATGCGCGGCCGCTTCACGCCCGGTGCATCCAACGAAGAATGGTGCGACCGGCACCTGCTGGCCCGCATCCATCGCCGCACCCTGCAACGCCTGCGCCGCGAAATCGAACCGGTCGCGCCGCGCGATTTCGTGCGTTTTCTCGCCGACTGGCAGCATGTCGCACCCGACACGAAATTGCGCGGACCCGATGCGCTGGCCGTGGTGCTGGCGCAACTGGAAGGCTTCGAGGCGCCGGCCGGTGCCTGGGAATCGTCTGTGCTGCCTGCGCGTGTGGCCGGCTACGACATTGCCTGGCTGGACGCCTTGTGCGGCGCGGGCCGGATCGCGTGGACGCGATTGCGCGCCTCCGCGGGCGGTGCACACGCCGCGCCGGTGCGCGCGTCACCGATCGTGCTGTTGCCGCGCAAGCAGTTGTCGACCTGGAACGCCATCGGCACGCAGGCGGCCGCCGAATCGCCGGCGCTGTCCTCGCGCGCGCAGGCGGTGGTCGAATTCCTTTCGCAACACGGCGCATCGTTCTTCGGCGAAGTCGCCGACGGCACGCGTTTGCTGAAGGTGGAACTGGAAGATGCACTCGGCGAACTGGTCGGCGCCGGCATGGTCGGCGCGGACAGCTTCGCCGGTTTGCGCGCGCTGCTGCAACCTGCTTCGAAGCGCAGGCATCCGCGCCAGCGCCGGCTCGCGCGTCACATGTTGAACGGCATCGAAGACGCGGGTCGCTGGAGCCTGATTCGGCAACCGGGTCTTTCCCTTCCCCCGCTTGCGGGGGTGAGAACCGGCGCTCCTGAACTGCCGGGGGCAGTTCAAGCCGACTCGAACGCCCGAGGCAGGATGCCGAGGGCCGGGTTGTCAGACGAGCGCACGATGCGCGAGTCCGACAACGGTGGCCGTAGGCCGGATGGGGGACACTCGGTCGAAGATCTCGAACACATCGCCCGCGTGCTTCTGCGCCGCTGGGGCGTGGTGTTCTGGAAACTGTTGCAACGCGAAGCTTCGTGGCTGCCGCCGTGGCGCGAGCTGCGGCGCGTGTACCAGCGGCTGGAAGCCCGCGGCGAAATCCGCGGCGGCCGGTTCGTCGAGGGCGTGGTGGGCGAGCAGTTCGCGTTGCCGGAAGCCGTCGAGTCCCTGCGCCGCGTGCGCAAGCGCGGGCACGACGGTGCGCTGATCGCGGTCAGCGGCGCCGATCCTCTGAACCTGGTCGGCGATGTGTTGCCCGGGGCCAGGGTGCCTGTGGTGGCCGCATCGCGGATCGTCTATCGCGATGGCCTGCCGATCGCGACCTGCATTGCCGGCGAAGTAACATTGCTGCAGGCGCTGGAACCCGACGACGAACGCATGGTGCGGGCGGTCCTGCGACAGCGCCGCGAGACTTTCACGGCGTTGCCTGACGCGGCCTTGCACTGACGAAGCGCTTCGTCTTGCAGCCATGTCCGACTGCAAGGCGAAGCCTCAGCGTGCGGCGCCCCTCCCGCCGCCACGCCCGGCGCGATTCGCGATCACTTCTTCGGCGCGTACAGCTGCGACAGATAATCCGGCGTGCCCTTGATGCGCTCGATGTCCGGATACTTCAGTCCGTCGTGGTAATCGACGTCGAGGGTCTTGTACTGGTCGAAATCCTTGACCAGCAGCTTGATCGGCTGATCGTTGCCCTTGGCATCCTTGATGGCCTGCTTCATCCCGTCGGCGCTGAATTCGGTGCCGTTGACCGCCACGATCGTCATGCCCGGCGACAGGCCCGCCTTGTAGGCCGGACTGCCCCAGCGCACGTCGCGCAGCTCGCCCTTGCCGGAACCCGAGAAGCCCACCGAGTAGGTGAAATCGGCGCTGTCCGCGTACTTCGGGAAACGCTTGCGGAAGCTCGCCATCACCGCCTTGGCGGCCTTGGATTCCTCGTTCCGGTAGACCAGTTGCCAGCCTTCGAGCTTCAGCGCATCGGCAAGGTTGCCGTGGCCATCGAGGCGTTCGCGCAGGAAGCTGGCCCAGTCGTACGGGACGATCTTGTTGAGGCCGGCGACCACGTCCTCGAAGGTGTAGGTATCGATGTCCCACGCACCGGGATTGATGCCGAAGAACGCGCGCGCGAAATCATCCAGCGAGTGCTTGTTGTGACTGAGTTGGCGCATCTTGCCGTCCACCGCCAGCCACACCAGTTGGCCGCCCGAATAATAATCCTCGCTGCCCTGGTAATTGCGCCAGGGCAGCGGCGCGCGTTGCGCGATCACCGGATCGTTGGTGGTGTCCTGCAGGTTGCGCCAGGTGCGAAAACCGGGGCGATCCATGTCGTAGGTCGCCGCCACCCGCGCCAGCAGCGCCAAGCCTGTGTCCTTGTTTTCCAGGCCCGCGCGCACCGCGATCACGTTGCCCCAGAACTGGGTCTGGCCCTCGTACACCCACAGCAGCGAATCGCCCATTGGCACATTGAAGTTGGGCGTGGACAGATCGGTCGGACGCCGGTACTTGCCATCCCACGAATGGTTGAACTCGTGGGTGAGCAGGTCGTGCGGCGTGGTGAGGTTCCATTCGGTGAAGAAATCCGGACCGACACCATCCTCGCTGGAACGGTGGTGTTCCAGGCCCTTGCCGCTCAGCTTGTCCGACAGCGAAAACAGGAAATCGTAGTGGTTGAAGTGGAACGCGCCGTACAGGCGGTCCATCTGGATCACGATATTCTTCAACGCCTGCACCGCTTCGTCGGAAGCTTCGAGATCCTTCGGCTCGTCGGCCACGATGTCCATGTGCACCGGCGGCGAGTTCTTGCTGCTGAGGTCCAGCCGCTTGAAGTATTTGCCCGCGTAGATCGGCGAGTCGATCAGGTTCATGTAGTCGATCGGCTTGAAGGTGACGGTGTTGCCCTCGGTACTGGCCACTTCCAGCGCGCTGCCGAATTTCCAGCCTTCGGGCAGCGTGACGCTGGGAATGGTGTTGATGCGGTTGGCGTCGTAACCCGCGGGATACAGCGACACCGCGTTCCAGGACAGGTCCAGCATCTCGGGAGTCATGATGATCGACCCCTCGCTGTGCTTCTGCGCCGACAGGAACTGGAACTGCACGTCCAGGTTGTCCGCGCCCGCGGGCACGTCCACGTGGAAGGCGTACACGTTGTACTTGTCGCGCGTCCACGGGATCGTCTGGCC
>JBQCCP010000187.1:0-12238 GCA_051962095.1 Rhodanobacteraceae bacterium | reverse complement strand
CGCCGCTGGTGAACCGGCTGATGCACGGGATCCGCTAGGATTCCGCCGGCATCAGCTTGTCGAGGATGCGCGTCAGGGAACGCCGTTCCGCGTCGTCCAGGCGTCCAAGGAAATCGCGCTCGTGCTGGCGCGCGAGCGGCGCCACCGCGTCATGGATGCGCCAGCCCGCGGCCGACAGCCGCAGCACCGAGCGGCGCTTGTCGCCGTGGTGCACGCGCCGCAGCACGCGCCCCTTGGCCACCAGCCGCGCCAGCGCCCGGCTGGTCGCCACCTTGTCCGTCGCGGTCAGCCGCGCCACCTGCCGCGCCGACAAACCCTCGCCGTCGTAGCGTGCCAGCACCGCCATCACCCGCCACTCGGTGGTGCCGAGATCGAAGCGCTGCTGGTATTCGTCCGCGATCGTCTGGCTGACCGTGTTGGATACGATCGAGAGCTGGTACGGGATGAACTTTTCCAGTTCGATGGGAGCGTGTCGGGGCATGTGGCTCGCGGTTGCAAATGGTTTCATTTGAAACTATTGTAATGCTCGGTTCTGCGATCGTCCATGATCGCTGGGTAGCCGAAACCTTCAAAACATCAAAGGTTTCGGTCCACCTACACCAGAACGGGCCTCCTGCCCTGATTTTTCACCAAAGGCCCGCACCACAAATATTTGTTTCGGAGAAGACCATGAGCGCTCAACCCAATACCGGCATGCGGCCGACCACGTTCGAGAATCCGATGGGCGTGGATGGCTTCGAGTTCGTCGAGTTCGCGGCGCCAGATCCGAAGCTGCTGCACGACCTGTTCAAGCGGCTGGGTTTCACCGCGGTGGCCAAACACAAGAACAAGGCCGTCACGCTGTATCGCCAGGGCGGCTGCAATCTGCTGGTGAACGAGGAGCCCCATTCGTTCGCGGCGGATTTCGCCAAGGCGCATGGTCCCTGCGCCTGCGGTTTCGCGATCCGCTTCTCGCGCCCCGCCTCCGAAGTGTTGCAGGCCACGCTGAAAAACGGCGCAAAGGAAATCACCCACGAGGCGGACACGCGCACAGTGGACGCGCCGGTGATCGAAGGCATCGGCGGCTGCATGCTGTACCTCGTCGATCGCTACGACGACAAGGGCAGCGTGTTCGATGACTACGAATGGCTGGTGCCGGAAAGCCAGCGGCAACCAATGGGCTTCGGATTGACCTTCATCGACCACCTGACCCACAACCTGCATTTCGGCGAGATGGCCAAGTGGGCCGGCTATTACGAACGTCTGTTCAACTTCCGCGAGATCAAGTATTTCGACATCAAGGGCGCCAAGACGGGGCTGGTTTCCAAGGCCATGACCGCGCCGGATGGCATGGTGCGCATCCCGCTCAACGAATCGCACGACCCGAAGTCGCAGATCAACGAATACCTCGACGAGTACAAGGGCGAAGGCATCCAGCACATCGCGCTGTTCACCGACGACATCTACGAGACGGTGGAGAAGATGCGTGACGCAGGCGTCGAGTTCCTGGACACGCCCGACACCTATTTCGAAGTGATCGACGTGCGCGTGCCGAACCACGGCGAGGACGTGCCGCGGCTGGCGAAGAACAAGATCCTGATCGACGCCGACATGGAAACGAAGCGGAAACTGCTGCTGCAGATCTTCACCCAGAACTGCATCGGCCCGATCTTCTTCGAGATCATCCAGCGCAAGGGCAACGAGGGTTTCGGCGAGGGCAATTTCCAGGCCCTGTTCGAATCGATCGAACGCGACCAGATGAAGCGCGGCTTTCTTTGAGAACCCTCTCATGACCCGCGCCTATCTTTCCGGTTTCGGCAACGAGCACGCGAGCGAGGCGCTGGAAGGCGCGTTGCCGATCGGGCAGAATTCACCGCAGAAGGTGCCGTACGGGCTGTACGCGGAACAACTGTCCGGCACCGCGTTCACCGCACCGCGTCACGCCAATCGGCGAAGCTGGCTGTACCGGATTCGTCCGGCCGCGTTGCACGGCGCGTTCGAAGCATATGCGCAGCCGCGTTTCCACAACCGTTTCGACGAAGCGCCGACGCCGCCGGACCAGATGCGCTGGAGCCCTTTTCCGCTGCCCGACACGCCGACCGATTTCGTGGATGGCCTGTTCACGATGGGCGGCAACGGTTCGGCCGCCACGCAAACCGGCATCGGGATTCACCTGTATGCGTGCAACGCGCCGATGCAGGGGCGCTTCTTCTACGATGCCGACGGCGAACTGCTGATCGTGCCGCAGCAGGGTCGTTTGCGGATTGCGACGGAACTCGGCGTGCTGGAAGTCGAACCGCAACAGATCGCACTGATTCCGCGCGGGATGCGCTTCAAGGTCGAGCTTCCGGACGGCAGCGCGCGCGGCTACGTGTGCGAGAACTTCGGCGCGCCACTGCGGCTGCCGGAACTGGGGCCCATCGGTTCCAATTGCCTCGCCAACGCGCGCGATTTCGAGGCGCCGATCGCAGCCTACGAAGACGTCGAAGGCGATTTCGAACTAGTCGCGAAGTTCCAGGGCAGGCTGTGGCGCGCGCCCATCGACCACTCGCCGCTGGACGTGATCGCGTGGCACGGCACGCACGTGCCGTATCGCTACGACCTGCGCCGCTTCAACACCATCGGCTCGATTTCTTACGACCATCCCGATCCTTCGATCTTCACGGTGCTGACCTCGCCTTCCGACACACCCGGCACCGCGGACATGGATCTCGCGATCTTTCCGCCGCGCTGGCTGGTGGCGGAACACACCTTCCGGCCGCCCTGGTTCCATCGCAACATCGCCAGCGAGTTCATGGGCCTGATCCACGGCGAATACGACGCCAAGGACGCGAGCGCGGGCGGCGGCTTCGTGCCGGGCGGTGCGTCGCTGCACAACTGCATGAGCGGGCACGGCCCGGACTCCGCGAGTTACGCCAAGGCGCTCGCGACCGACACGTCCAGGCCGCAGCACGTCGTCGATACCATGGCCTTCATGTTCGAAACGCGTCGCGTGATCCATCCGACGAAGCAGGCGCTGGAATCGCGGCAGCGTCAGCGCGATTATCAAAGTTGCTGGCAGGGCCTGCAAAAACATTTCGATCCGTCGCAACGCTGAGCGCAAGGGGCAGTACATGAAACTCGCAACCCTCAAGGAAGGCGGTCGTGATGGCACGTTGATCGTCGTCAGCCGCGACCTCGCGCACGGCGTGCGCGCCACCGGCATCGCGCCCACCTTGCAGGCTGCGCTGGACGACTGGCAGAACGCGGCGCCGCGTCTGCACGCGTTGTACGACGCGCTGTGCCTGCACCGGCACAAGGCCGTCGAGCACGCTTTCGAGCTGGATTTCGGCGCGCTGGCCGCGCCGCTGCCCCGTGCCTACGAATTCGTGGACGGCTCGGCGTACCTGCCGCACGTCGAGCGCGTGCGCCGCGCGCGCGGCGCGACGGTGCCGGAAACGTTCTACACCGATCCGCTGATGTACCAGGCCACCAGCGCCGGTTTCCTGGGGCCGCGCGATCCGGTGCGCGTGCCCAGCGAGGATTACGGCATCGACCTCGAAGCCGAAGTGGTGGTGGTCACCGACGACGTGCCAATGGCGGTGACGCCCGAACATGCCTCCCACCATATCCAGTTGGTCGGGCTGGTCAACGACGTGTCCCTGCGCAACCTGATTCCTGCGGAACTCGCCAAGGGCTTCGGTTTCCTGCAATCCAAGCCGCGTTCGGCGCTGTCGCCGGTCTTCGTGACACCCGACGAATTGCGCGACGCGTGGCGCGACGACAAGGTGCACCTGCCGATGCGCACCTGGATCAACGGCCAGTGGTTCGGTGAAGCCGAAGCCGGCGAAGACATGCAATTCGATTTCGCGCAACTGGTCGCGCATGCCGCGAAAACGCGCCCACTCGCGGCCGGCACGATCGTGGGTTCCGGCACGATCGCCAACCAGGACACCTCGCGTGGTGCGTCGTGCCTCGCCGAGCAGCGCACTGTCGAAAAGCTGCGCGATGGCGAGGCGATGACACCGTTCCTCAAATACGGCGACACGGTGAAGATCGACATGCACGACATCGACGGCAACTCGATTTTCGGCGCAATCGAACAGCGGATCGAGCCGCCGGCATAAATCGTGCGATCGTCCCTGGTCGCTGCGCCACGCAAATCCTTCGTCGCTCAAGCTGCCTCGAAAGTTGCAACTCCAGAACGGCCTTCCATGGCCTGACTTTCCACCAACAGCCACCTCCACGGCACGTCGAGAGTCGCTGCCGGGTTAAAATCACAATTGATCGGCGGCGATGCGCCGCCTGGCAGCGAAGATCATCATGGAATCGCGTTCGTCACCCTTCCGCGATACCGCGCAACCGGACCGCCACACGGGCGTGCCCGCAAACGACGGCGAGGCCGAGAACTTCTGCTCGTCCTGCGCCTTTGCCGAAGCCTGTGCGGTGGCCGGCTACGGCAAGACCGAGCTTTCGGAACTGCACTGCCTGGTCGAGCACGTGGGCCCGTTCGAACCCGGCCAGCGCCTGTTCCGTTCGGGCGATCCGTTCCGCGCGTTGTTCGCAGTGCGCAGCGGCATGGTGAAGACCACGCTGGTCGATCCCGAAGGGCGCGAGCAGGTGCTGGGCTTTTATCTTCCCGGCGAGTTGATCGGGCTGGACGCGATCTATCCCGAGCACTACCCCTGCGACGCGATCGCGTTGGAAACCACCGAGTGCTGCCGTTTCTCGTTCCCCGCGATGAGCGCGCTGGCGGCGCGCCAGCCACGCGTGCAGCAGCACCTGTTCCGGATGCTCAGCAAGGAACTCGGTTCGGCCACGCTGCTGGCTGGCGATCATTCCGCCGACGAGCGGTTGGCCGCGTTCCTGGTGGATCTCGGCGACCGCTACGCCGCGCGCGGATCGTCGGGTACGCAATTCCGGCTGAGCATGGCACGCGCCGACATCGCGAATTACCTGCGCCTCGCCGCCGAAACCGTGAGCCGCGTGCTCGGCCGGTTCCGCGAACAGAAGCTGATCGAGATCGACGGCCGCAAGGTGGAACTGCTGGACCCGCGGCGTTTGCGCGAACTGGCGCGCTGCGTATTGAACGTCTGACACGCCACGCTTGATCGAAATCATCGACTCTTTGAGCATCGAACGTCACGCTCGTGAATCCGGCGCGTGCCGAGACGCTTATTCGAGAGCCTGAATCGTCCTTGGCCGCCTGGTACCTGCAAATCCTGTGGATCCACGTCGGCTGCGTGATCGCATCCGGCAGCCTGTTCTTCACGCGCGGCTGCATGATGCTGGCAGGCCTGCCGGCGACGAACCAGGTCGCGCTGCGCCGCATCTCGGTGGTGATCGACTCGCTGCTGCTGGCCGCGGCGATCACGTTGACCATGATCATCCACCAGTACCCGTTCGTGCAGGCGTGGCTCACCGCCAAGGTGGTCCTGCTGGTGGTCTACATCGTGCTGGGCGTGTTCGCCCTGCGGCGCGGGCGTACACGCGCGATCCGCGCCGGGTATTTTGTGGCCGCGTTGGTCGTGTTCCTGTTCATCGTCAGCGTGGCGCGCGCGCACAACCCTCTCGGAATATTCGTGCATTTTTGATTGCGATCCTCCCTGATCGCCGCGTCCCGAGGCTGTGCCGGCAGCAAATGTCCCGGCGCCGCGGAGACCAGAACGGACTTCCTGTCCTGACTTTCCACAACAGCCGCTACGAGCGGAACGCCTGCTTGGCGCGCCTACGCCCGGGTCACCAGCCCGTCGCGCACCTGCACCCGCACCGCGACCAGCGATTGCCCGCGACACGGCCCCTGCACGCACAAACCGGATTCTCGCAACGCAAATGTCGCGCCGTGCACCGCACAGGTCAGCTTGTCGTCCTTGACCAGGAACAGCCCCGGCGCATAATCCATGCGCCGGCCGGCGTGGGGGCATACGTTCAGCCAAGCCTGCACCGAATTGCCGCGCCGCGCCAGCAACAGCGGCTCGCCTTCCGGATCGGGCGGATCGACGCCCAGCACGCCGCCGTCCGGAATGTCGTCCAGCCGGCACAGGATCTCGTTGGGGGTGCTCATATCCATACGACTCCTGACACTTGCAACGACGCCCGGGCGCCCGCATCGTGGAAGAACCATTGTGCCACGCAGGCCGCCGATGCGTATCCATCCGTTCTTCATCCACCTGCCCCGCCATCCCGTGCTGCGCGCGCTTGCGCTGATCGCGGGCACCGTGTTGCTGGTCTGGCTGGTCGCGTTCGGCCTGCTGATGGGAGCGGCCGTGGCCGCGGTCGCGGCGCTGACGCTGCTGGTGCGCCGCTGGTGGCAGGGCCGCCGCGGCCGTCGCGGCGAGCCGGAGGTCATCGAAGGCGAGTTCACGGTGATGCCCCGTTCCGCGCTGCCTTCCGGCGAGACGTCCACGACAAGAACCGGATGGTAGGCGTGCGGCCACGCGCGCATCCTGTGCGCATGAACGCCAAACCCGCCCTCTCCATGAACGCGCGCGACCCGCTCGAACGGGCGCGCGACCTGCTGGACCACAGCGACCACGCGCCCACGCTCGAAGCGCTCGCGCGCGAAGTCGGGCTTTCTCCAGCCTGGCTGCAGCGCAGCTTCCGCAAACGCTTCGGCGTGTCGCCCGCGGAATATTCCCGCGCACGCCGTTTCGACGAACTCAAGCGCGCGCTGCGCGATGGTTCCGAAGTCACCGATGCGGTCTACGCTGCGGGCTTCGGCTCCGGCAGCCGCGTATACGAACACTCCGACCGCCTGCTCGGCATGCCGCCCGCGCGCTACCGCGAAGGCGGCGCGGGCGTCGCGATCCGCTACACCACGCTGGCGTCGCCGCTCGGACGCGTCCTGATCGCGGCCACTGCGCGCGGCCTGTGCGCGGTCACGTTGGGCGACGACGACGCCGGCTTGCTGCAGGCGTTGCGCGAAGAATTCCCGCGCGCCGAACTGACGCGCGTCGATGCCGGCCGCGACGAATGGCTGGCGGCCGTGGTCGCGCGCGTGGCGCGGCAATTCGACGGCGCCGGCCACGGGCGCGCGATGCCGGCGCTGCCGCCGCTGGACGTTGCCGCCACCGCTTTCCAGTGGCGCGTATGGGACGCGCTGACGCGCATCCCGGCCGGCGAGACCCGCAGCTACGCCGAGATCGCGCGCGCGGTGGGCGAGCCCCGTGCCGCCCGCGCGGTGGGGCGCGCCTGCGGCGCCAACAAGCTGGCGCTGATCGTGCCCTGCCACCGCGTCGTGCGCGCGGACGGCATGCCCGGCGGCTGGCGCTGGGGCGCGGCGCGCAAGCAGACCTTGCTGGAGCGCGAACGCCGCGCGCGTTGAGCCTCATTCAAGCCGCACTGTCGAAACTTTCATGACGGCGGACGCGTCGAACGTCCTCCGCCGCAACTAAAATGATCCTGCGCCTCCCGTCCGGGAGGCGTCTTTCTTTTCTTACCGCCGATGCCCGGCACCACGAACACACGATCATGAACGAAGCCGCCCTTCCCGTCACCGCGGATGCCGCGCCGCAACGCCGCTGGCTGGTGCCGCTGGCGCTGCTTTCGGTGTACCTGGTCTGGGGCTCGACCTACCTCGGCATCCGCATCGGCTTGACCGGTTTTCCGCCGTTCGCGATGGCGGCGCTGCGCTTCTTCGCGGCCGGCATCGCGATGTACGCGTGGCTGCGCCTGCGCGGCCTGAAGCCGCCGACCCGGCGGCAGTGGCGCAACGCCGCGATCACCGGGGTGCTGTTGCTGCTGTTCGGCAACGGTTTCGTGTGCTTCGCGGAACAAAGCGTCACCTCCGGCATCGCCGCAGTCGCGATCGCGAGCGAACCGCTGTTCATCGCGCTATTCCTGTTCGCGTATCGTGAGCGCCCGAGCCGCGGCGAAATCATCGGGTTGGTGGTCGGCTTCGTCGGCGTGATCGTGTTGAACAGCGGCGGCGCGATGCGCGCGGCGCCCTGGGCGGCGGCGGCGCTGCTGGTCGCGACCGCGGCTTGGGCATTCGGTTCGATCTGGAGCCGCCGCCAGGACATGCCGGAAGGGCCGATGAACGTGGCCGCGCAGATGCTGTGCGCGGCGCCCGCGCTGGCGCTGACCGCGTGGCTGACGGGCGAGAAGTTGCCCTCGCATCCGCCCACCGCGTCGATCCTGGCGATCGCCTACCTCGCTGTGTTCGGATCGATCATTGGTTTCTCGGCGTACCTGTTCCTCGTCAAGCACGTGCGGCCCGCGCTCACCGCAAGCTACGCCTACGTGAACCCGCCGGTCGCGGTGTTGCTGGGCGCGCTGATCGCGGGCGAACACGTGGGCATGGCCGAGATCGGCGGCATGGTCGTGATCCTGTTCGGCGTGGCGATCATCACGCTGGCGCACGGCAGGCAGCGTAAAGCCGCGGCGGAGTAGAATGCGCGGCCGTTGGATGAATGTGTTCGCGTCGCCATGATCAAGTGGATCGTCCTGGCCGTCCTCCTGCTGTGCGCGCTGTACGTGCACTTCCGCGGCAAGGTGCGTCACCGCTTCCTGCGCCAGGTCACCGACCACTCGACATTCATGGCGCCGATCAACGTGCTGATGTACGCGTTCTCGCGTGTGCCGGCGACGCCGTACCTCGCGGTCGCCGATTTTCCGGAACTGGAAAACCTGCGAAGCAACTGGCAGGTCATCCGCGACGAGGCCGTCGCGCTCGCGAAGGCCAGCCACATCAAGGCGTCCGACCAGTACAACGACGCCGGATTTCATTCGTTCTTCCGCACCGGCTGGAAGCGGTTTTATCTCAAGTGGTACGACGACGCGCCGCATCCATCGGCGCTGCAACTGTGTCCGCGCACCGTGGAGCTGTTGCGTTCGACGCCCAACATCAAGGCCGCTGCGTTCACCCAGTTGCCGCCCGGCAGCCAACTCGGCAAGCACCGCGATCCGTTCGCGGGTTCGCTGCGCTACCACCTGGGCCTGATCACGCCGAACGACGACCGCTGCTGGATCAGCGTGGACGGCAAGCCGTACAGTTGGCGCGACGGCGAAGGCGTGGTGTTCGACGAGACCTACATCCACTGGGCCGCCAACGAAACCGACCAGGACCGCATCATCCTGTTCTGCGACCTCGAACGGCCGATGAAGTACCGCTGGGCCACGGCCATCAACCACGCAGTCGCGCGCACGCTGCTGCACGCCGGCGCCTCGCCCAACCAGGAAGGCGACCGCACCGGCGGCGTCAACAAGATCTTCAAGTACGCCTACGCGATCCGCCACGTCGGCAAGAAGCTGAAAAAGCGCAACCGCAAGCTCTACTACGCCACCAAGTGGACGATCTTCGCCGCGATCCTCGCCGCGATCTTCGTGCCGTGGCGGATGTTGTGACTTCGCGGTCGGGTATGTCCAAAGCCGTAGGAACCATAGCGTCGGCTGGATGAGGTGCTAACCCGTAATCGTGTAGCAAAGCGCGGCCTGCATAGGTACTCCCGCTCCGCCAAGAATCGCTATCTGGGTCTCCGTCGGAAGATCATGCTCACGAACGATATACCTTGATTCCCCCACGGTGACGACTGCGTTGTCGCTGATCGCCTTGGCGGCGTCGACAAGACAACTTAGGCCAGCCTTGGAAAGCAGTAGAACGAATGCAGTCATTTGCTTTTCTTGCACTTCCATGCGTTCGCCGACTGGCGGCCTAGGCAGGTTTCCGATGGAGTTGACTGGCTCGATACGCCAAGGCCACAGAATGAGTGGGCCATCAAGCAAGCCGGGCTCGCCAATGCCTACGGAAAAACCGGTGCTGGCTTGAATTTTCGAGCCCAGAGCCGAAATGACATCATCCATCGATCACCCCCTGCGGACTCCGTTGAATTTAGCCGCGCTCAGCGCGTCCACTGTCATAAGACTTGACTGGACTACCTTGTATGGTGAGCCAGCCTTGCGAAGCGAAATTGCGCCACTTCGCGTGCGAAGCGCAAACCCACATCTCCCCTGGATGATCGTGAATGCGCACAAGGGGCCTGAGTGATGCAGCGGATTAGAGGCCTTATCGATTGACGCGAACGATCCGAGGCGGGGGACCCTCACAACTCCCGCAACGCCGTCGTCACCGGCAGCCGCGCGGCGCGCATTGCGGGGAACAGGCCGCCGACGAAGCCGATCGCGAGCGCCCACTTGAGGCCCATCCAGATGAGGTCCGGGCCGACCCGGAACTTGAACATCAACTGGGTAAAGCCGCTCAGGGTGGAGGCGTGGTAGCCGTTGAAGATCAGCCACACGATCACGGCGCCCAGCACGCCGCCGGCCAGCGCCAGCAGCATGGTTTCCAGCATCACCGACACCACCACCGGCGTGCCGCGGAAGCCGATCGCGCGCAGCGTCGCGATTTCGCGCGCGCGCGATGCCACGGCCGCGAACATGCAGTTGAGCGCGCCGAACAGGGCGCCGATCGCCATGATGATGCCCACCGTCAGCCCGACCACGCGGATGATCTTGCTCAGGCCTTCGGACTGCTTGGCGAAATAGGCGCGGGTGGTGCTGGCTTCCACCTTCAGGCGCGGATTGGCGGCCAGCGCGGCCTTGAACTTCGCCATCGCGTCCGGCCCCGCCAATTTCACCAGCACGGATTCGGCGCTGTTGCCGCGGCGATACGCCGAAGCCACGGTCTGGCGGTCGGCCCACATTTCGGAATTCCAGGCGCCGTCGCTCTGGAACGCGCCGACGACTTTCCAGACCTGGTTGCCCAGTTTGACCTCGCGGCCGAGGTCGAGTCCCGTGAATTGACGCTGTGCGGCTTCGCCCACCACCAGTTCGCGCATGCCGGGATTGAACTTGCGTCCCTGCACGACTTTCAGGTCCGGCCGCAACGCCCACGCGCCCTCGTCCACGCCGCGCAACTGCACGTTGCCGTCGTCCTGCGAACCGCGCAGCGGCAGGCTGGCGGCCACCACCAGTTCCGCGGAGGCAATCGGCTTGCCCGACGCATCGCGCGCGATGCCCGCGGATTGTTCGATCGCATCCACGTCGTCGCGCACCAGCACCGACTGCGATTCCGAAACCGAACCGCCGCGCAGCACGATCGCGGTGTCGTCGCGCCCGCCGCTGTTGAGCGTGGCCTTCAGACCCTCGCCCATCGCCAGCAGCGCGACCAGCACGCCGACCACGCCGGCGATGCCGATCACGATCACCAGCGAGGAACCGAGTCGATCGCGCAATGTGCCGATGCCGACTTTCGTGACCGACGCGGCCTGCCGGCCGCTGCGCGTCAACGCCATCCACAGCGCGAACAGCACCGCGAAGATCAGCGCGCCGATCCACGGCAGCATCGTCCAGATCGCGAGCGCCACGATCGCCAGCACCACGAGCCCGAGATTGATCAGGAATCTTTTCATGGTCGCTCCCTCAGCGCCCGCTCAGCGCATCGACAATGTTGAGGCGCATCGCACGCCAAGCAGGCACCAGGCCCACGACCAGCCCGATCACGATCATGAGCACGATTCCAAGCGCCCACGTCTGGCCGGCGACGCCGTGGATCGGCACCATGCCGCCGCTGGCCGCGGCCATGCCGGGCACGATCAGCGCCACCAGGCCCATGCCGATCAGGCCGCCGAACAACAACATCAGCACGCCTTCGCTCAGCACCATCGCCAGCACGCTGCGCCCGGAAAACCCGATCGTCTTCAGCACCGCGAGTTCGGACGTGCGTTCGCGCACCGCCTGCATCATGGTGTTGCCGGTCAGGAGCAGCAGCGTGAAGAACACCGCGCCCATGATCGCTGCGACCACGAAGCCGATGTTGATGAGCTGCTTGATGAACGACGCCTGGAACGCCTGTTCGGTCTGGGTGCGGGTTTCGTGGTCGGAGTTGGCGGACAGCGCATCGATCGCCTTCGCCACGGCATCCGCGCGCGAGGGATCGGCCACCTTCACCACGTACCAGTGCACCTCGCCGGAACCGAAGCGGTTGTTCTCGTCGAAGTATTTCCAGTGGAACATCAGCATCTGTTCGTTGCCGGCGTCTTTCTTTTCCTTGGCGTGGAAGATGCCGGCGACGTCGAAGGCCCAGGTGTTGTTGCCGCTGGACTTGGATGGCCAGATGGTGGACTGCAGCGGAATCTTGTCGCCAACCTTCCAGCCGAAACGCTTGGCCAGCGCGGCGCCGACGATCGCGCCGGTGCGGGTACGGTCCCACGCCGCGCGCTGGTCGGCCGGCAGCACGATCTCGGGATAAAGGTCGAGATAATTCGGACTGACCGCGAAGCTGAAGACCTGGTTCTTCGGGTCCTGATACACGCCGGCGAACCAATTGGCGTAGGCGACCGAA
>JBQCCP010000186.1:0-7248 GCA_051962095.1 Rhodanobacteraceae bacterium | reverse complement strand
AGCGTAACGCCGCGACGTGTTGGGGAACGGTTAAAAGGCCGGAAGTAGCTCGGTTCAGCCACGCCCCAGCCAGCGCTTCCACGCCGGCCGGCGTGGCGCGGCGCCGCGGGAATCGCGAATGCTTTCGGCGAGGCCCGCGAGCAGGCGCCGCCGCCACGCGCGGTAATCGTCGCGGGCGAGTCCGCCGAGCCGGTGCGCCTCGTCGAGGGCCGCGAGTTCGTGATTGGCCGCGCGCGCCAGGTCGTCCCGCGTGGAAACCGCGGCCGGCGCTTCGCCGGGCAGCGCCACGACGACCGCCGACAGGTTGTCGCGCGCGCCGCGCTGCAGCGAGGTTTCGAACAGCGCATCGAGTATCGCTTCCGGCGCAGCATGCCGGGCGCAAGCCGAGGCGATTTCCGCATCGGACATTTCCTTGTTGATGCCGTCCGAGCACAGCACGAACCGGGTGCCCGGCAGGTTGGGCGCCACCGACCAGTCCAGGTACAGCGCGCGGTCGGCGCCGACCGCACGGGTCAGCACGCCGCCGCCCGGCTGTGCCTCGGCCGGACCGCCGCTCCAGCGCTCCGCGGCGTCGACGCCGTACAGGTGATCGTGCGTGAGCTGCGAGAGATCGCCGTTCGTGCAAACGTAGCCGCGGCTGTCGCCCGCCCACCCGCACAACGAGAACGCATCGCCGTACACCAGCACCACCACGGTCGAACCGATCAGGTCCGCGGTGCGCGCCTGCGCGACGCGCCGCAGTTCGGCGTTGACGCCGGCCAAGGCGTCCTCGATCGCTTCGATGAAGTCGAGCGCACTGCCGCCGCGCGGCAGCGCGGCCAGCCGTTCGACGATTGCGTGGCTCGCGTAATCGCCATCCGCGTGGCCGCCCAGACCGTCGGCCACCGCCCACAGGCCGGCCGCGTCACGGACGAGGATCGCATCCTCGTTGCGGCGCCGTACCTTGCCGATGTCGGTGCGTCCCGCGGAAACGTAGGGCGGCGTCATGGTTCGTGCCGTTGGGGTGCGCGCAACGTGTGCGATCCGCGCGACGGCGCGAGTGTATCAGTCGCCGTGGCCGCCCTTGCGTGCCGCGAAAGGTGCGCCGCTTCGCTTGCCACGCATGCTAGGCTGCAGCGCAAGTCCGCGCTCGCGTTTTTCCATGCACCGATTCCTTTGCAAGACCCTGCTGCTCGCGTTCGCCGTGCCGCTGCCCCTGATCGCGTTCGCGCAGACCGCCCCCGCTTCGCCAGCCTCCGCCAATGCCGTTTCGACCGATGCCGACCAGGCCGCGCTGGTGCGCGAGGTCGCGGCGGCCACCGGCAAGAATCCGGCCGCGCTGAACGCGCTGCTCGACGGCGCGGTGGTGAAACAAAGCATCATCGACGCGATGACCCGCCCGGCCGAGAAGAAGCCGTGGCGCCAATACAGGCCGATCTTCCTGAACCCCGAGCGGATCCATGAAGGCGTGGTGTTCTATCGCCAGCATCGCGCGCTGCTCGACCAGATCGGCCAGCAATATGGCGTGCCGCCGCAGTACATCGTCGCGATCATCGGCGTGGAAACCAACTATGGCGCGGTCACCGGCAGTTACCGCGTGCTGGATGCGCTGGTGACGCTGGCGTTCCACTACCCACCGCGCGCGCCGTATTTCCGCGGTGAACTGAAGACGCTGCTGGAACTGCCCGCGAACAAGCTGCCCGGGCCGATTCCCGGGATCTACGGTTCCTATGCGGGCGCCGAAGGGCTCGCGCAATTCATGCCGTCCAGCATCCGCGATTACGCGGTAGATGCCGATGGCGACGGGCACATCAATCTGATGGCGTCCTTGCCCGATGCGTTCGCCAGCATCGCCAATTATTTCCGGGCCCACGGCTGGCAGACCGGCCAGCCGGTCGCGGTACAGGCCCAACCCAGCGCGACCGCGGCTCCGCCGCCGGCCTACGAGAACACCATGCCGACCAGACCGCTGGAAAGCTTCACCGCGGCCGGCTACGCGCCCACCGCGCACGAAGACCCGTCGCGGCCCGCGACCCTGCTGACACTGGACGGCGCGAGCGGCCCCGAATACTGGCTGACCTTCCAGAACTTCTACGTGATCACCCGCTACAACAAGAGCCCGATGTACGCACTGGCCGTGACCCAACTCGCCGACGCGATCGCGCGCGGCGCCGCCCAGGCACCCGCCGCGCAATGAAGCGCGCGCTGCGCATCCTGCTGCCGCTTGCGCTGCTGCCGCTGGCGGCGCTGGCGTTGACGGCATGTTCGTCGAACCCGCAGCGCGCGGGCACGCGCGGCGGCGCGTCGAACACGCCGTGGCGCGACAATACCGGCCTGTCGCAAGCCGAGCGCTACCACCAGCGCGTCGATTCCACGCCGGACATCAAGGGCGTCGATTTCAGCAGGATCCCCGAACCGGTGCCGGTCACCGAACCGCTGTCGCGCTACGGCAACAAGTCGCCGTACACGGTGAACGGGGAAACCTACCGCGTGCTGCCCAGCGCCGCCGGCTACAGCGAGCGCGGTATCGCCTCGTACTACGGCACCAAGTTCAACGGCTACAAGACCTCC
This sequence comes from Rhodanobacteraceae bacterium, assembly GCA_051962095.1. Taxonomy (GTDB): domain Bacteria; phylum Pseudomonadota; class Gammaproteobacteria; order Xanthomonadales; family Rhodanobacteraceae; genus 66-474. Next base: position 4,698 of record JBQCCP010000186.1, on the reverse strand, counting down.
GATTTCGAGACCTACGACATGTACAAGTTCTCGGCGGCCAGCAAGGTGCTGCCGCTGCCGAGCTTCGCGCGGGTCACCAACCTCGAGAACGGCAAGAGCGTGATCGTGCGCGTCAACGATCGCGGCCCGTTCATGCCGAACCGCGTGATCGACCTGTCGCTGGCCGCCGCGGTGCGGATCGGCATCTGGCCCAAGGGCACGGGCCTCGTGGAGGTGCAGGGCATCGATCCCGCGCACCCGAATGCGGAACCTGCGCCCGTCACTGCGGTCACACCGCAGACCGGTCGGGAACCGCTGTTGTACGTGCAGGTCGGCGCGTTCGCGGACGCGGCCAACGCCGAACGGCTGGCGGCGCGCCTGCGCGGGTTGAAACTCGGATCGGTGCGGGTGGTCGCCGCCAGCGTGAATGGACGCACCCTGCAACGCGTGCAGATCGGGCCGCTGCCCGACGTGGACAGCGTCGATCGCACCACCGCGCGCCTGGATGCGCTGGGGTTGCCGCACGCGAATGTGTCGATCCAGTGACGTTTCTTCGCGTGGTTGTGTCGCGTAGGATAAGCAACTTTGCAATGTGACGGTCAGGGACGATCGCAGCGGACCACCTTGCGCTCCGCAGGCGGCGACGCCGCCGACTTCACTCTTTACTGTCTTTCCTGGGATTTCAAAAGCTGATGAAAATTGCGCGCTCCCTGATGCTGGTCTCCCTCGTCGCCTTCGCCGGCGCGCTGTTCGCGCAAACCCCGCCCTCGCTGCCGCCGAAACCGTCCGCCGCGCCGCCCAAGCCGGTGCCGACGATTCCGCAGACGCCAATTCCCCCGCCGCCGCAGCCGAACGCGCAGGCGTGGGTGCTGATGGATTACGCGAACGGCCAGATCCTGGCCGAGCACGACATGGACGCGCGCCGCGCACCGGCGTCGCTGACCAAGATCATGACCGAGTACGTGGTCAACGCCGAGATCAAGGCCGGCAAGATCCACATGGACGACAAGGTGCACATCAGCGAACACGCCTGGCGCGCGGGCGGCGCGGGCACCGACGGTTCGACCAGCTTCCTGAAATTGAATTCCGACGTGCCGCTGAAGGACCTGCTGTACGGGATGATCATCCAGTCGGGGAACGACGCGGCGATCGCGCTGGCCGAGCACGTCGCGGGTTCCGAGCAGGCTTTCGCGCAGATGATGAATGCGTACGCGCAGCGGCTCGGCATGACCGGCACGCATTTCGTGAACGCTTCGGGTTATCCCGCGCCCGACCACTACAGCACCGCGCACGACATCGCGATCCTGTCGCGCGCGTTGATCAAGAACTTCCCCGAGGAATACAAGATCTCGAAGATCAAGTCGTTCGAGTGGAACGGCATCACCCAGCACAACCGCAACACGCTGCTGTGGACCGACTCGACCGTGGACGGCATCAAGACCGGCTCGACCAAGGAAGCCGGTTTCTGCCTGGCCGCGTCGGCGCTGCGCGACGGGATGCGCCTGATCGCGGTGACGATGGGCGGCCCCGACATGAACGCCGCGACCACCGGCGACGAAGCGCTGCTGAACTGGGGCTTCAACTTCTACCGCGCCCACACGCTGTATACCGCGGGCCAGGTGCTGGCCACGCCGCGGCTGTGGAAGGGCGAGGCCAACACGCTGGAACTCGGGATCGCCGAGGACGCCTCGGTGACGATCCCGCGCGGCCAGTACGACAAGCTGCAGGCCACGCTGGAAATCCCGCAGCGCCTGGTCGCGCCGTTCACCAAGGGCCAGCAGGTCGGCACGCTGAAGATCACCTTCGACGGCAAGCCGGTGGTCAGCGAACCGCTGGTGGTGTTGAAGGATGCGCCGCAGGGGGGCTTCTTCAAGCGCCTGTGGGATGCGATCCTGCTGTGGTTCCACCACGGCAACGGCACCACCACCACGCCGGCGCCCACGGTGTCGGTGTCGTCGGCGTCCAGCGCCGCGGCGCCGGCTGCCAGCATAAAATAGGGCCATGCGCGAACTCGGCGACATCGAGAAAAATGAAGGCCAGGGGTTCCAGTTTCCCGGCAGCTTCGAAATCACCGCGATGGGCAACGCGAACGCCAATCTGCGCGAGCGCGTCAGCGAGATCCTGCGCGAAATCGGGCTGTCGGTGCTGGACGCCAGCGTGCGCGAACGCTCGTCCAGCCAGGGCAACTACGTGTCCGTGAGCGTGGTGTTCAACTGCCCGTCCCGCGAAAAGTACGAGGAAGCCCACGCGGCGCTGCGTGCGCATCCGGATATCCGCTACACGCTGTGAACGCGCGTCCGCTGCTCGTCCGCCACCTCGGCCGCCAGCCATATGAACCGGTGTGGCGTGCGATGCAGGCCTTCACCGACGCGCGTGGGCCGGACACGCCGGACGAGTTGTGGCTGGTGCAACACGACCCGGTGTTCACGCTGGGCCAGGCCGGCAAACCGGAACACGTGCTCGCCGCGGGCGACATTCCCGTGCTCAACGTCGATCGCGGCGGCCAGGTGACCTACCACGGCCCGGGCCAGATCGTCGCCTATCCGCTGCTGGACCTGCGCCGCTTGAAGCTCGGCGTGCGTGAACTGGTGCGGCGGATCGAGCAATCGATCATCGACACCCTGGCCGAGTGGAACGTCGTCGCCGTGCGCCGCGACGGCGCGCCCGGTGTGTACGTGAATGATGCCAAGATCGCGGCGCTGGGCCTCAGGGTCCGCCACGGCTGCACCTTCCATGGTCTGGCCTTCAACATCGCGATGGACCTGGAGCCTTTCCACCGCATCAACCCCTGTGGCTACACGGGCTTGTCGGTGACACAACTGCTAGACTTGGGCGGCCCGTCGCGGCTTGCCGATGTCGAGGATGTGTTGATTGTTGAGCTGGGCCGACAATTCGGATTGTCTCCGCAGGAAGCGGACCCGGCCCTGCCCCGCGCCGCCGCATGACTTGCGGCCGTATGCGGCGCCGGTATTTTCCGATACCGTAGCCTCGGGCCGCGCCACGACGAGTCTCACCCGCCCGCACCACGCACCCGAACGCGCCAGCGAACGGCTGGCGTCTTTTCATCTCCGTCCGCGCCCCGAGCGCACACGGCCGCCCGCTCCGGCCGTCCAAGGAATATCCATGTTGCAGCGTCTCCTCGTAGTCCTGGTGGCCCTCGTCGTGTCGGTCGGCGCGCGCGCGCAGAACCCCGCGCCGCCCGCGAACTGCCCGGCCTCGTCGGCCAGCGTGGTCGCCGCGCCGATCGCCAAGTACAGGGCCACCCCGGCGCCGGTGCTGGCGCCGACCGCCTCGCAGGGCCAGGCCGCGATCCTCGCGGCGCGATTGCTGACGCGCTTCCAGTACGAGGCGCTGCCGCTCGACGACGCGATGTCGGCGAAGATCTTCGACGCCTATTTCAAGGCGCTGGACGGCAGCAAGTTGTTCTTCACCCAGCAGGACGTCGACAAGTTCGCGGCCGACCGCAGCAAGCTCGACGACGCGATCTGGAACGGCGACATGTCGATTCCGTTCGCGATCTTCAACCTGTACGAGAAGCGCGCGGGCGAGCGCACGGCCTACGCGCTGGAACTGCTGAAGAAGGGCTTCGATCTCGACACCAACGCCACCTACACCTTCGACCGCGACAAGGCGCCGTGGGCGGCCGACGCCGCCGCGCTCGACGCGCTGTGGAAGGGTCGCGTGGAGAACGACTGGATCCGCCTGAAACTCGCGGGCAAGGACGACGCGGAAATCCGGAAGACGTTGTCGCGCCGCTACGAGAATTACCTCGACCGCGTGCACCAGCTCGACAGCGAAGACGTGTTCCAGACCTTCATGAACGCGTACGCGACCGCGATCGATCCGCACACCAACTACTTCGGCCCGCGCGCCAGCCAGAACTTCGACATCACGATGAAGCTGTCGCTGGAGGGCATCGGCGCGGTGCTGCAGGAACACGATGAATACACCGTGATCCGCGAGATCGTGCCGGGCGGCCCGGCCGCGAAATCCGGCAAGCTCGAGGTCGGCGACAAGATCGTGGGCGTGGGCCAGGGCGAGTGCGGCGCGCTCGTGGACACGGTCGGCTGGCGTATCGACGACGTGGTGGCGCGGATCCGCGGCAAGAAGGGCACGGTGGTGCGGCTCGAAATCCTGCCGGCCGAGGGCGGCCAGGACGCCAAGCCGCGCGTGATCACGCTGGTGCGCAACAAGGTCAACATCGCGGACCAGGCCGCCAAGAAGAAGATCATCGACGTCAAGGAAGGCGGTCGCACGCTGAAGATCGGCGTGATCGACCTGCCGAGCTTCTACGAAGACTTCGATGCGCGCCGCCGGGGCGATCCCGACTACCGCAGCGCGTCGCGTGACGTCGCCAAGCTGCTGGGCGAACTGAAGCAGGCGAAGGTTTCGGCGGTGGTCGTGGACCTGCGCGACAACGGCGGCGGCTCGCTGGAGGAAGCGATCAATCTCTCCGGCCTGTTCATGGGCAAGGGCCCGGTGGTGCAGGTGCGCGACAGCCGCGGCCAGGTCGAGGAAAAGGATTCGGACGAGAAGATGCTGTGGACCGGCCCGATGGCGGTGCTGGTGAATCGCGGTTCCGCCTCGGCCAGCGAAATCTTCACCGCCGCGATCCAGGATTACGGCCGCGGCCTGATCATCGGCGAACAGACCTTCGGCAAGGGCACGGTGCAGAACCTCACCAGCCTCGACCAGTTGGCGATGAACACCAAGCCGACG
>JBQCCP010000185.1:0-9729 GCA_051962095.1 Rhodanobacteraceae bacterium | reverse complement strand
GGCCGGCAAACGCGAACCGCACGATGTGATGGTCGTGCACGGGACTGTGCCATTGCTGCACGCCGATGAAATGGTCCAGCGCGACCTTCCAGCCGGTTTCCTCCAGGGTTTCGCGACAGGCGGCGGCGGCCAGGGTTTCGTCGTCCTCGAGGTGTCCGGCGGGCTGGTTGAAGCGCAGCTCGCCCCGGATATTCTCCTCGACCATCAGGAAACGGTCGCCGTCGGCGATCACGCAGGCCACCGTGACGTGGGGGCACCAGATGTCGGCGCGCTCCGGCGCGGCGGTCAGTTCGTCCATGGCAGTCAGGTTGCCCATGAGGCCTTGCACTGGAAATTGCGACATTTTGCCATCATCTGGTGTGACGTCCCGCCATCGCTTGCCCGCGATTCACGGCATATACTCGGGCCGAAAAGTCGAAGACCCCATGACAGCAGGAAAAACCGTCGACAACGAAACCGAACGCGAACATGGCGTGGTGGTGGAAACCAGCCGGCCGGAGACCGCGCGACCCCCGCTGTACCAGGTGGTGCTGTTGAACGACGATTACACGCCAATGGAGTTCGTGGTGGTGGTTCTGGAGACATTTTTCAACATGGCGCGTGAACGTGCGACGCAGGTGATGTTGCACGTGCACACCCGGGGCAAGGGCGTTTGTGGCGTGTTCAGCCGCGAAGTCGCGGAAAGCAAGGTGGCGCAGGTGAACGAATTCTCGCGCGTGCACCAGCATCCACTGCTTTGCACGATGGAAAAGTTGTAACCGCCCCCATATCGGGGGAAAGAGATCCGGAGACCCCAAAGCAATGTTCAGCAAGGACCTCGAATTCACCATCGGCCAGTGCTACAAGGAGGCCCGCGAACAGCGCCACGAATTCATGACCGTGGAACACCTGCTGCTCGCGCTGCTGGCCAACCCCACGGCGGCGGCCGTCCTGCGCGGCTGCGGCGCCGACATCGACAAGCTCGCGAAAGACCTTCGCTCCATCATCACCGAAACGGTGCCGGTGCTGCCCTCGGGCGACGAGCGCGACACGCAACCCACGCTGGGTTTCCAGCGCGTGCTGCAGCGCGCCGTGTACCACGTGCAGTCGTCGGGCCGGAAGGAAGTGACCGGCGCGAATGTCCTGGTCGCGATATTCGGCGAAAAGGATTCCCACGCCGTGTACTTCCTGCACCAGCAGGAAGTCGAGCGGCTGGACGTCGTCAATTACGTTTCGCATGGCATCGCCAAGATCGGCCACGAGTCCGACGCCGCCTCGGCGGCGGGCGAAGCCGGCGCCGAAGCCGAGCCGGAAGGCAAGGACAAGGACAACGCGCTGGTCGAATACGCGACCAACCTCAACGAGCGCGCGGCCGAAGGCAAGATCGACCCTCTGATCGGCCGCGAGGAAGAGATCGAGCGCACGATCCAGGTGCTGTGCCGCCGGCGCAAGAACAACCCGCTGTACGTCGGCGAATCGGGCGTGGGCAAGACGGCGCTGGCCGAGGGCCTGGCGCGCCGCATTGTCGAGGGCAACGTGCCCGCGGTGCTGGAAGAGGCCACCATCTGGGCGCTGGACCTCGGTGCGCTGGTCGCGGGCACCAAGTACCGCGGCGATTTCGAGAAGCGGCTCAAAGCCGTGATCGCGCAATTGAAGAAGGACCCGCACGCGATCCTGTTCGTCGACGAGATCCACACCATCATCGGTGCGGGCTCCGCGTCGGGCGGCACCATGGACGCGTCCAACCTGATCAAGCCGGTGCTGGCATCGGGTGAGCTGCGTTGCATCGGTTCGACCACCTTCCAGGAATTCCGCGGCGTGTTCGAAAAGGATCGTGCACTGGCGCGGCGCTTCCAGAAGATCGACGTGGTCGAGCCGTCCGTGGCCGACAGCGTGGAAATCCTGAAAGGCCTGAAATCCCGCTTCGAGGAACATCACAGCGTCACCTACAGCGACGAGGCGCTGCAGGCTGCGGTCGATCTGTCCGTGAAACACATTCCCGATCGGCTGCTCCCCGACAAGGCCATCGACGTAATCGACGAGGCCGGCGCGCACCAGCGCCTGTTGCCCGAGGACAAGCGCACCGGCAAGGTCGACGTGGGCGAGGTCGAATACATCGTCGCGCGGATGGCACGCATCCCGCAGAAGCAGGTGTCGGCTTCCGACCGCGACGTGCTGCGCAACCTGGATCGCAACCTGAAGATGGTGATCTTCGGTCAGGATCAGGCTATCGACACGCTGGCGTCCGCGATCAAGATGGCGCGCTCGGGACTGGGCGACGCCAACAAGCCGATCGGCAACTTCCTGTTCGCGGGCCCAACCGGCGTGGGCAAGACCGAGGTTACGCGGCAACTCGCGCTGCAGCTCGGGATCGAGCTGGTGCGCTTCGACATGTCCGAGTACATGGAACCGCACTCGGTGTCGCGCCTGATCGGCGCGCCGCCGGGCTATGTCGGCTTCGACCAGGGCGGCCTGCTGACCGAATCGGTGGTCAAGCATCCGCATTGCGTGCTGCTGCTGGACGAGATCGAAAAGGCGCATCCGGACCTGTTCAACATCCTGTTGCAGGTGATGGACCACGGCGTGCTGACCGACACCAATGGGCGCGAGGCGAATTTCCGCAATGTGATCCTGGTGATGACCACCAACGCGGGCGCACGGCAGGCGTCGCGCCGCAGCATCGGCTTCCTGGAACAGGAACACGCCAGCGACGCGATGGAAGTGATCCGCCGCACCTTCACCCCGGAGTTCCGCAACCGCCTGGACGCGGTGGTGCAGTTCAAGGCGCTGGATTTCGAACACATCCTGCGGGTGGTCGACAAGTTCCTGATCGAGCTGGAAACCCAGTTGCAGGAAAAACGCGTGAGCCTGAACGTGACCGCCGAGGCACGTCGCTGGCTGGCCGAGCACGGCTTCGACCAGCAGATGGGTGCGCGGCCGATGGCGCGGCTGATCCAGGACAAGGTCAAGCGCGCGATCGCCGACGAGTTGCTGTTCGGCAAGCTCGCCGATGGCGGCAAGGTGAGCCTGGACGTGCGCGACGGAGAGCTGGCGGTCGACACCGCATCGGCGGAAAAGCTGCCGGCCGTTGTCGAGTAGCCGGCGTGCAAGCGCGGAAAGAATACGGCGGCCCTTGGGCCGCCGTATTCCTGTGCGGATCGAGCACCGCCGCGTCAGCGCATGCGGTAGGTGATGCGTCCCTTGGTCAGGTCGTACGGCGTCATTTCCACCTTGACCTTGTCGCCGGTGAGGATGCGGATGTAGTGCTTGCGCATGCGGCCCGAGATGTGCGCGGTGACGACGTGCCCGTTTTCCAGTTGCACGCGGAACATGGTGTTGGGCAGGGTTTCCTGCACCGTGCCTTCCATTTCGATGACGTCGTCTTTGGCCATGGGCTGCGCTGTGCGCGAATAAGGGAACGCCACATTTTGCCACGAAGCGGCGATGGACGAAAGCGCGGGCCCGTCCGCCGTCGCGCCGGCGATGCTGCCGGTGCCGATGGATATCAGCGATCGGCATGAGCGGGGCACGGATGGTGCGCTGCGTCATGCTACATTGGCACGCATTTCGGCAAGGCACGCCCCGCGATGCGCGTCGTTTGCGTTCAACCAGCCCGCGATCCGGTTTCGTGCGGAAACGGTCCGGTGCGCATCGGCAGCGCCCCGGACAACGACATCGTGCCGATCGGCATGGGCGTGGATCCGCACCACGCCACGATTACCGCCGACGCGCGCGGCTTGGTGCTGGCCGTGCTCAGAGGCTGCCAGCGCGTCTATGTGAACGCGCGCGCGGTGCGCGAGCAGGCGCTGCTGCGCTACGGCGACACCCTGACGCTGGGCGCCAACAAATTCCTGGTCACCAGCGATGCCGCGCCGCCCCAGGTCCAAGGCACGCCGGCGGCCGCCGGCGCGGCGGGACGTGTCGCACTGCGCATCGTGTCGGGAATTACCTCGGGGCAGGCGTTGGCGGTGGCTCCGGAGCTCCGGCTCGGCGCCGGCAGCCGGCATTTCGGTGAGCTCGCGTATGGGTGCCGCGTGGTGCAAGATGCCGAGGGGCTGGTCTTCGAATCCGAAAGCGCCGCACCGCGCATCAACGGCTGGCGCTGCAATCGCGTGCGGCTGTCGCCGGGCGACCAGATCGTGCTGGGCGAACATCGCCTCGTGGTGGAAGCGCCGGGGCTGCAATACGCGGCACACCTCGCCTCGTTGCCGCCTCCGCCGCCGGCCGTGGCCGAAGCGCCGCCTATACCGCAAGCCTCGTCCGCCTCCACGGAAATCTGGTGGCTGATCGGCGCGGCGGCGCTGCTGGCGGCGCTGATCGCGCTGTTCCTGTATTTCCGCTGGTAGCAAACCGACTTCGACCTTTCAGGTGAATCCAATGTCGCGAGCATGGAATTTCAGTGCCGGTCCGGCCGCGTTGCCGGAAGATGTGTTGAAGCGCGCCCAAGCGGAACTGCTGGAATGGAACGGCGCGCGCGCCTCGGTGATGGAAGTGAGCCATCGCGGCAAGGCGTTCATGGAGATGGCCGCGCGGGCGGAGACCGACCTGCGCGAACTGCTGGCGATTCCTTCGAACTACAAGGTGCTGTTCCTGCAGGGCGGCGCAACCCAGCATTTCGCGCAAATCCCCATGAACCTCGCGGAGGATGGCCAGCGCGCGGATTACGTCGTGAATGGCCATTGGGGCGAGAAGGCGGCCAGCGAGGCCGCGCTGTACGCGTCGCCGCACGTGGCCGCGAGTTCGAAGGCGGACGGCTACCGGTCGATTCCGGATCGCGCGAGCTGGGATCTCGATCCCCGCGCAGCGTACGTCCATATCACCACCAATGAAACGATCCACGGCGTCGAGATGCGCGACATTCCCGACGTGGGCGACGTGCCGCTGATCGCGGACATGTCGTCCGACATCCTGTCGCACCCGCTGGACGTTTCGAAGTTCGGATTGATCTACGCGGGTGCGCAGAAGAACATCGGCCCGTCGGGAGTCGTGGTGATGGTCGTGCGCGAGGATCTATTGGAACGCCATCCGCGTCCGCTGCCGCGCATCTTCCGTTACGCCGATCATGCCGCCGCCGATTCGATGTTGAACACGCCCAACACCTGGGGCTGGTATCTCGCGGGCCTGACCTTCCAGTGGCTGAAGCAGCAGGGCGGCCTTGCGGAAATGGAACGCCGCAACCGCGCGAAGGCGGATGCGCTGTATGCGGCCATCGATGGTTCCGGCGGGTACTATCGCAATCCGGTGGACCCGGCATCGCGCTCGCGCATGAACGTGATCTTCAACCTGCACGATGCCGCGCTGGAACCCGTGTTCGTCGCCGAGGCGGCCGACGCAGGGCTGTTGGCACTGAAGGGCCATCGCGCGCTGGGCGGCATCCGCGCCTCCCTCTACAACGCGGTGCCGGTCGAGGGCGCGCGCGCATTGTGCGATTTCATGGCGGAGTTCCAACGTGCCCAGGGGTAGCCGCGCACGTTCACGCAAGCCCGAGCCCGCTTTCGATGCCGCGCGCCTGGTCAATGCCGCAACGGCGAAGTTGCGGGCCTACGATCCCGGCCACGACCTGCCCGCGTTGCGGGAGCGTTTCGGCGAGAACATCGCCGAGCTCGGGTCGAACGAAAATCCGCTGGGGCCGAGCCCGCGAGCGCTGAAAGCGATGCGCGCGGCGCTGGACCAGGCGTTCCGCTATCCCGATCCGCGCGGCATGGTGTTGAAGCGCGCATTGGCGAATGACCTCGGCGTGGACGTCGAGCGGATCGGGCTGGGCAATGGCTCGCACGAATTGCTGATGTTGCTGGCGCAATGCTTCGCGGACGCGAAACACTCGATCGTGTTTTCCCAATACGGGTTCGCGGTGTTTCCGATCGCGACCGCCGCGGCCGGCGCGGGCGCGATCTGCGTGCCCGCGCTGCCGCGCGGCGACCGTGCAGCGCCGTCCGGCCACGATCTCGGCGCGATGGCGAAGGCCGTGCGTCGCAACACGCGCATCGTCTACATCGCCAATCCGAACAATCCGACCGGCACATGGTTCGACGATGCCGCGCTGGCGGCGTTCCTGGCAAAGGTCCCGTGCGATGTGCTGGTGGTGGTGGACGAGGCCTACCATGAATACGTGGATGCTCCTGGTTTGACGACGGCGCTCGCGTTCGCGGACCGTCATCCGAATCTCGTCGTTACGCGCACGTTTTCCAAAGCCTACGGACTGGCCGGCATGCGCGTCGGCTACCTGGTCGCGCACCCCAGCGTGGTATCCGCGCTGGAACGCCTGCGGGACTCGTTCAACGTCAACAGCGTGGCACTGGCCGGCGCCGTGGCGGCGCTGCATGACAAGCCGTGGCTGGCCAAGGCGCGCGCGTTCAACCGTGCGGAACGCGAGTGGCTGCGCGGAGAACTGCTGGAAGGCGGGTATCACTGCCTGCCGTCGCAAACCAATTTCCTGTTGTGCGTGTTGCCGCGCGACGCCACGAAACTGGAGCGCCACCTGTTCGAACGCGGCGTGATCGTGCGACCGATGGGCGGCTACGGCTTGCCGCGCGCGCTGCGGATCAGCGTGGGCAGCCGTACGGAGAACCGGCGATTGTTGCGGGCCTTGCCGTGAGCGGGCGGATGGACTGGGTCGCATCGCCGGCCATGGATTTGCATGGCGAACTCGTCGTGCCGGGTGACAAGTCGGTTTCGCACCGCGCGATTATGTTGTCCGCGTTGACCGACGGCGTTTCGCGCATCACAGGATTCCTGGAAGGAGAGGACACCCGCGCGACCGCGCGCATTTTCCAGCAGATGGGCGTGCGCATCGACGCGCCGTCGCCGGGCGAGCGCATCGTGCATGGCGCCGGATTGCGTGGGTTGCGCGCACCCGAAGACGTGCTGGATTGCGGCAATTCCGGGACCGCGATGCGCCTGCTGTGCGGCGTGCTGGCGGGGCAGACTTTCGATTCGGTTTTGACGGGCGATGCATCGTTGTCGAAGCGCCCGATGCGGCGCGTGACAGAGCCGCTCGCGTCGATGGGCGCAAACATCGGAACCGCCGCTGGCGGTACGCCGCCGCTGCGCGTGCGTGGCGGACAGCCATTGCGCGGCATCGAGTATGCGTCGCCCATCGCCAGCGCACAGGTGAAATCCGCGGTGCTGCTGGCGGGCTTGTACGCCGAAGGGGAAACCGCGGTGATCGAGCCCCGCCCCACCCGCGACTACACCGAGCGGATGCTGGCCGCCTTCGGCTGGCCGGTCGCATTCGAGCCGGGCAGGGCGCGGTTGTCGGGCGGACATGGGTTGCATGCCACCGACATCGACGTGCCGGCGGATTTTTCCTCGGCGGCGTTCTTCATGGTGGCCGCGAGCACCGTCCCGGGTTCGGAGCTGGTCTTGCGCAACGTCGGCATCAATCCGCGGCGCACGGGATTGCTGCATGTGCTGCGCGCGATGGGGGCGGACATCAGCGAAGAAAACCGGCGCGAGGCAGGCGGCGAACCGATTGCCGATCTGGTGGTGCACGACGCGCCCTTGCATGGCATCGAGGTGCCGATCGAACACGTCGCCGACATGATCGACGAATTCCCGGTGCTGTTCGTCGCGGCGGCGTGCGCGGAAGGCGTCACCACGATCCGCGGCGCAGAAGAATTGCGGGTGAAGGAATCCGACCGCATCGCGGTGATGGCAACGGGTTTGCGCGCGCTCGGCGTGCGCATCGAGGAAATCCCGGATGGCGCAGTGATCGAAGGCGGTGCGTTGCGCGGTGGGACCGTCGAATCGCACGGCGATCATCGCATCGCGATGGCTTTCGCCGTCGCGGGTGCCGTCGCCGGGTCTTCCATCACCATCCGCGATTGCGCCAACGTGGCGACGTCGTTCCCTGGCTTCGTCGAGCTGGCGAATGGCTGCGGATTGGTCGTGCATGCGGTGTAATCCGGACCGGTGCCGCTAAGATTCGCCGATGACGACCCCCGATTCCGTACCGGTACTCACCATCGATGGCCCGTCCGGGTCCGGCAAGGGCACGATCGCCCGCGCGGTGGCGGACAAACTGGGCTGGCACATGCTGGACTCGGGCGCGATCTACCGCGCGGTAGGCTACGCCGCCGGCGCCCGTGGCCTCGATCTCGGCGATGCCGGGGCCGTCGCGCGTTGCGCCCTGGATGCCCGGATCGCCTTCCGCGACCCTGGTGACGGCGGCGATACCCGGGTGGTGATCGACGGCATCGACGCCACCGACGCGATCCGTACCGAAACAGCGGGCGCGGCGGCGTCCGCGATCGCGGCCCTGCCGGAAGTACGAAAAGCCTTGGTGGACAAGCAGTTGGCGTTCCGGAAGCCGCCCGGCCTAGTGGCCGACGGCCGCGACATGGGCACGGTGATCTTCCCCGATGCGCCGTTCAAGGTGTTTTTGACGGCCAGTGCCGCCGAGCGCGCGGAAAGGCGCTATAAGCAGTTGAAGGCAAAGGGACTTGACGTTACACTAGCGAGCCTTTTGCACGAGATCGAGTTGCGTGACGCGCGGGACGCGTCGCGCACGGTGGCGCCGTTGCGGCCGGCTGACGATGCCGTGGTGATCGATACCACGGGGCAGCCGATTCCCGCGGTGGTGGCCGAAGTGCTCGCCGTCGTGCGGAAGGTTTGATTGCAGTCCAACCGACCGCGTTCGCGCGGTTTTCCTGTCACGGATGCTTGATGCATCCCCCAACCGGCGGATCGCCGCCTGTGGAGCTAGAACCCGATGGAACTTGCAGGCATCGCGATCCATTCCCAACCTGGAATCCCCATGACCGAAAGTTTTGCCGAACTGTTTGAACAGAGCCAGTCACTGGCCAAATTGAAACCCGGAGCCATCGTCTCCGGCACCGTCGTCGAGATCCGCCCCGATGTGGTGGTGGTGAACGCCGGACTGAAATCGGAAGGCATCGTGCCGATCGAGCAGTTCCGCAACGAGAGCGGCGACCTGGAAGTGAACGTCGGCGACGAGGTCAAGGTCGCGCTGGACGCGATCGAAGACGGTTTCGGCGAAACCAAGCTGTCGCGCGAAAAAGCCAAGCGCTCGATGGTGTGGGACGAACTGGAGCAGGCTTTCGAGGGCCAGGAAGCCATCACCGGCCGCATCAACGGCAAGGTCAAGGGCGGCTTCACCGTCGATATCCGCGACGTGCGCGCGTTCCTGCCGGGCTCGCTGGTGGACGTGCGTCCGGTGCGCGATCCGGCCTACCTCGAAGGCAAGGACCTCGAGTTCAAGATCATCAAGCTCGACCGCAAGCGCAACAACGTGGTGGTCAGCCGCCGCGCGGTGGTCGAGAGTGAGCATTCCGAGGAGCGCGAACAGCTTCTGGAGAAGCTGCAGGAAGGCGCGATCCTGCACGGCGTGGTCAAGAACCTCACCGACTACGGTGCGTTCGTGGATCTCGGCGGCATCGACGGCCTGCTGCACATCACCGACATGGCGTGGAAGCGCGTGCGCCATCCGTCCGAAGTCGTCAATGTAGGCGACGAACTCGACGTGCGCGTGCTGAAGTTCGACCGCGAGCGCAACCGCGTTTCGCTGGGCCTGAAGCAACTGGGCGACGATCCGTGGGTCAGCATCACCCGCCGTTATCCGTCGGGCACCCGCCTGTTCGGCAAGGTTTCCAACGTCACCGACTACGGCTGCTTCGTGGAACTCGAGCCGGGCGTGGAAGGCCTGGTGCACGTGTCCGAGATGGACTGGACCAACAAGAACGTCAATCCGGCCAAGGTGGTCCAGGTCGGCGACGAAGTGGAAGTGATGGT
>JBQCCP010000184.1:0-7926 GCA_051962095.1 Rhodanobacteraceae bacterium | reverse complement strand
GCGAGCAAACGGCCGACGGCGCGGCCATGTGGCATAGGGTCGGCAGGCCTGCGTCAGGTGCCGACACGGGCGGGACGCGGAACGCCTGCCGGCACCGCTGGGCGTGCATCCACGGCCGCCGGCCGCGCCACAGCCAGTTCGTCCAGCAACGCGGTGGCCTGCTTTTCCATCTGCACCACGTAGCCGCGCACGCGCGAACGGAAATAGCGATGCAAAACATATGCGGGAATCGCGACCACCAGGCCCGCCGCCGTGCACACCAGTGCCTCGCCGATGCCGCCCGCCATCTTCATCGGGTCGCCGACACCGGACACCATCACGGCCAGGAACATCCGGATCAAGCCGAACACCGTGCCGAGCAGGCCCAGCAGCGGTCCGATCAGCGCGATGGTGCCGAGCGTGTTGAGATAGCGCTCGAGCCCGTGCACCACGTGCCGGCCGGTATCCTCGATGCGCTCCTTGATCTCGGCGCGCGAACGGGCGCGCACATCCAGCGCCGCGGCCAGCAGTTCGCCCAACGGTGAATTCTCGCGCAGCGCCTGGATGTGCGCGGGATTCAACTGTTGCGAGTGCGCCCAACTGCGTACCTGCTCGCCCAATCCGGGCGGCAGCACGGCATTGCGGCGCAGGGTCCAGAAACGTTCCAGCACGATGGCCAGACCGATCGCCGAACAAGCCAGGATGGGCAGCATGCCCCAGCCGCCGGCCTTGAGGATTTCGAACACGTGAAGCTCCGCCGCAAGGTGGATTTTGGCCGCATGATAACAGCGCGTCCGCGCGCATCAGCGTGACGCAGTCGACCCGTTCGAGCCGGCTTCCGCGGGTTGGGCTGATCCCGGACTTGCTCCGGGAGAAGCCCAACGGAAGGTGTCGCGCCGCGCCGGAACGACATCAAGCTCGCGCCAATAGTGCGCCTGCCGCAGCCGTTCTTCCGAGATGATCCGTGGCGGCGACGAGGCCGGAAACGCGACGCGCACAGCACCGGTGGCGGGCGTGTTCAGCAGCGGAATCCCGAGCGCTCCGTAGCGCGCCATGACCTCGGGCGCCGGATGGTGGTAGCCGTTCAAGTAGCCGGTGGACGCGATGGCCAGCACCGGCTGCAGCGCCTCCAGAAAACCCGGGCTCGACGAAGTCTTGCTGCCGTGGTGCGGCGCGACCAGCACCAGCGGCGGACCGGCAGGCACCGCGCGGGCGATGTCCGGTTCCACCATGGCTGACGTGTCGGCAGGCAGCAGCAACCTGCCGCCCCTGCCCGTCACCAGCAGCACGCAGCCGGCATCGTTGCCCTGCACGGTGACCGGCGCCGGCGGGCGCAGCATCCGGAACGCCACGCCGTCCCACTGCCAGTCCTGCCCGGCATGGCACTGTTGCATCGGCACCGGGCCACGCGCCGGCTCGCCGCCCCAGACCGGGGTACGCGGGTAGGCGGCCAGGACCGACACCGCTCCGCCGGAATGGTCGTTGTCGCCATGGCTGACGATCAGCGCATTCAGGTGCGTGATTGACAACGCGTGCAGTGTCGGCACCACCGCGGCCTCGCCCAGATCGAAGCCGGACGGATAGCGCGCGCCCGCATCGACCAGCAGCGCGTGCGAACGGGTGCGAACCAGCACCGACAGCCCCTGCCCCACGTCGATCACGGTGGCGCGGAATTCGCCCGCCGCGGGCAGCGAACCGCGCGGCCAGCACAGCGGCAGCAACAGCAGCACACCGAGCGCACGCGCCGGCACGCCCCGCGGCGCGAGCAGCCACACCGCGCCGACGCAGGCCAGCGCGAAGGCCAGCATCGAGGTTTCCGGCAGGTATTGCATCGCGGCCGGCCACGCCGCGAGCTGTGTCAGGAACCACCACAGCGCATCGACGAGCTGCGCGCAGGCCCGCAGCAAAAGGTGTCCCGCCCACGGCCACGCAAACAGCGTCGCGCAGGCAACGAGGTCTACCGGCACGATCACGAAGCTGACGAACGGCACTGCGACCAGGTTGGCGAGCGGCGCCACCATCGAGGCCTGGCCGAAAAACCACACCGTCAGCGGCAGCAGCGCCAGCGTCATCAGCAGCGGCGCGAAGCCGATTTCCTTCAGGTGTCCGCGCCACCCGGAATCGCGCGCCAGCGTCCATGCCAGCAATGCCACGCCCACGAACGACAACCAGAATCCCGCCGACAGCACCGACAGCGGATCGACGATCAGGATCGCCGCCAGCGCCAGGCCGAAGCCTTCGCCGAAACCACCGCCGCGCCTGAGCAATCGCCAGCCCGCCACCACCGCGATCATCAGCAGGGTACGCGTGGTGGGCAACCCGAAGCCGGCCAGCGCGCCGTAGGCGAGCGAGGCGGGAAACGCGATCGACGCCTCCGCGAGCGGCCGCGCGAAACGCAGCCCCAGCGCGGGGAACAACCACCAAGTAAAACGCACCAGCAGCGCGCCGAACACCGCGGCAAGGCCCACATGGAAACCCGAGATCGCGATCAGGTGCGCGATCCCGGTTGCGCGCACGACCTGCCAGTCGTGGTCGTCCAGTGCGCGTTCGTCGCCCACGCTCAGGGCGCGCAGCAGGCGCGCGGCGTGCGCGTCGTCCGGCAGCGCCGCCTCGATCGCGTTGGCAATGCGAGCGCGGATGCCATCGACGCACGTGCCTTCCGCAAGCAACGCGTTGGCGGCATCTTCGCGGACGTAGCCGGCGGCGATGATGCCCTTCTGCAACGCCGAGCGTTCGAAGTCCATCCCGCCCGGATTCACCAGCCCGTGCGGGCGC
Source organism: Rhodanobacteraceae bacterium (assembly GCA_051962095.1). GTDB lineage: Bacteria > Pseudomonadota > Gammaproteobacteria > Xanthomonadales > Rhodanobacteraceae > 66-474. The sequence continues at coordinate 5,172 of JBQCCP010000184.1, read as the reverse complement.
TTCATCCGCACCCGCAACCGCCACGTCGTACAGGGTTCGATCGCAGGCGGCGCGTGACTGCGCGACGCATACCATGACAACCGCACGTGGCCGCGCACGGGTACGGCGCGACCCCCGAATCGCGCCGTCGCGATGTCGAAGTCGAACCGCGTGGAACCGTCCTGCGCCTGCGGCAGGTCGGTCACGGTCCCGGTGGCGAGAAGGTCCTGTTTCTCCAGCGCGTGCGGCAGGCGTGCGCCCATCGCGAGATCGGCCCGCCATGCGGTCCAGGCGAAGACGGCCAGCGCGACCACCAGCCACCACGCCGCGGCCTGGGCGCGCCAGCGCGCGGCGACACCCACGCCGGCCAGCGCCGCCATCGCAAGACACGCATCGAACCATTTCGGCGGCAACGCCGGAAGCGCCTGCACCGCCACGGCGCCAGCCAGGATTGCGACCGCGCCAACCAGCATCCCCGGCCGGGTTCGGACAGCGCGGCTTCCCCCGCGCGCGTCCATCTGCCGGTCACGCGTCGTGCGGCATCGGATGCAGCGCTCCGCCAGTCAATTCCAGCACGCGATCCAGCCGGCGCGCGAGCGCCCTGTCGTGCGTGACCAGCACGATGCTGGTGCCGATCTCGCGGTTCAATTCCAGCATCAGCGCGTACAGCGACGCGGCGTTCTGCTCGTCGAGATTGCCGGTCGGTTCGTCGGCCAGCACACAGGCGGGCCGCGTCACCAGCGCGCGGGCCATCGCGCAGCGCTGGCGCTCGCCGCCCGAGAGTTCGCCGGGCTTGTGTTCCAGGCGATGGCCGAGGCCGACGCGTTCCAGCAAGGCCTTCGATTGCTCACGCGCGTCCGGGATCGCGGTGCCACGGATCAGCAGCGGCATCGCGACGTTTTCCAGCGCCGTGAACTCCGGCAGCAGGTGATGGAACTGGTACACGAAACCGAGCGAGCGGTTGCGGACGCGCCCGCGTTCCGCATCGGCGAGCTTCGAAAGTTCGCGGCCTTCCAGCTCCACCGAACCCCTGGTCGGCGTATCGAGCCCGCCCACGATGTGCAACAGCGTGCTCTTGCCGGAACCCGAAGCGCCCACGACCGCGAGCGTCTCGCCGCGCGCAAGCTCGAAGCTGACATCGTGCAGCACGGGCGTGCGCAGGCTGCCTTCCTTGTAGGTCTTGGCGATATGGCTGACGCGGAGTACCACGCCATCGAGTGCCGGTTGCTGGATGACGTCATTCATACCGCAGCGCCTCCGCCGGCTGCGTGCGCGACGCGCGCCACGCGGGATAGATCGTCGCGAGCAGCGAGAACAGGAAAGCCATGCCGGTGATCCAGCCGACGTTGCTCCATTCCAGCTTGCTCGGCACGTTGTTGATGTAATAGACCGATTCGGGCAGGAACTGGTAGCCGGTGAGGTTCTGGATGCCGTCCACGATCGCGGGCACGTTGATCGCCAGCGCCACCCCGCATACCACGCCGATGATGATCCCCATCAATCCGATCAGCATGCCCTGGATCATGAAGACGCCCATGATGCTGCGCGGCGTTGCGCCCAGCGTGCGCAGGATCGCGATGTCCGATTGCTTGTCGGTCACCAGCATCACCAGCGACGACACCAGGTTGAAGGCCGCCACCGCCACGATCAGCGACAGGATGATGAACATCACGATCCTCTCCATCGCGATGGCCTTGAAGAAGTTCGCGTGCTGCTGCATCCAGCCTCGCGCGAGATAGGCGTCGCCGAGTTGCCTGCCGATATCCGCCGCGACCTTGTTGGCCGCGAACAGGTCGTCCAGCTTGAGACGGATGCCGCTGGGCCCGTTCATCTGGTACAGCTTCTCGGCATCGTGCAGGTTGACGACGGCGAGCCCCGAATCGTATTCCTGCATGCCGATCTCGAAGATGCCGGTCACGGTGAAACGGCGCAGCCGCGGGACTGCGCCGATCGGCGTCACGCTGATCACCGGCGCGTACACCACCACCTTGTCGCCGACATTCACCCCGAGTTGCAGCGCGAGGTCGCGACCCAGCACGATGCCCCACGAGCCGTCGGTCAGCGACGACAGTTTGCCCATGATCATCTTGGAGCCGATGTCGGCCACCTTAGGTTCCTGATCCGGCAGGACGCCGCGGATGATGGCGCCCTGGCTGGCCGCGTTGCCGCGCAGGAACGCTTCGCGCTCCACGTACGGCGCGGCGCCTTTCACGTGGGGGTTCTGTTCGGCGATCGCCAGGGCCTGCTGCCAGTTCGGCATGCTGTCGGCGACGCCAGTAATGGTGGCCTGCGACACCGCGCCGAGGATCCGGGACTGCAACTCGGCCGCGAAACCGTTCATCACCGAAATCACGGTGATCAGCGCGGTGATGCCGATGATCAGGCCCAGCATCGACACCACGCTGATGAAGGAGATGAAATGGTTGCGCCGCTTGGCGCGGATGTAACGGATGCCGATGAAGAGTTCGAGTGGACGGAACATCAGCGGGACTCGGGGCTGGGGATTCGGGATTCGGTTATGGCCGACGCTGTACACGCATTCATGGTTTCGCCTCTCGAATCAAGAACCCTTGGCACGCTTTCACTTCCGTCATTCCCGCGCAAGCGCAACCCCGGCGCCCCTGGATTCGATCGGCTTCGCAGCGTGAAGGAAAAGCCGAAAGGCGGCAAGCGGTTCAGACCGTCAACCGTTGTCGGTGTTCCCTGACGCGAAGCCGCCGCCCGCTTCGGCGCCGATGCGCATGCGCAGCCGGCGGCGGGTGTCGGCGTCGAGATTGTCGGGCAACAGCCACAGCGTCGCGCGGGCACGCGGCGGCCAGCGGAGCGTGACGGCGATCAGCGGCCCCATCAGGCGCGCCGCATAGACCACCCCCTGCGCGTCGCGGCGGCCGTCGCCGAGACGGTCGTTGAGCACGAGTTCGGCGCCCCCGTCGGCGCGCCACAGCATCGAACGCACGCGCGGGCGCAGCAGGCTTCCGAGCGTGCCGCCCAGATAACCCGCGATGATGCAGGTCAGCAGGAAGTGCGCCCAATGCGGCAGTCCGCTCAGCCACACCGCGGCCAACGCCAGCAAGGCCACGAGCAGCGTCGCCGCGAACAGCAGACGCGAGGTGCGATAGGAAAAGCCGATCGCGGGCGGGGACTTCATCGCGACAGCCCCGCGCGCTCGCGGATGTCGGTGATGATCGCCCGCCAGTCCGCCCGCGGCGGTTCGGCGTGGCCCATCAGCCAATCCCACAGCGCCGGATCCTGCTGGTCCAGCAGCGCATCGAAGGCGTCGATCTGCGACGCGTCCAGCAAAGCGCGATGGGCTTCCAGCCAGCCTCCCAGCAAGGCATCGAGTTCGCGGGTGCCTCGCCGGCAGCGCCACTGCACGCGCTTCAGGCGCGCGTCGGTCACCGGCAAGTCAGCGCTCCCCGCGCCCGCACGCCCACCGTCACACCGTCCGGTTGACCAGCAACTGCTTGATCCCGGCGATCGCCTTGGCCGGGTTCAGGCCCTTGGGGCAGGTGTTGGTGCAATTCATGATGGTGTGGCAGCGATACAGCTTGAAGGGATCGTCGAGGTCGTCGAGGCGTTCGCCAGTGGCCTCGTCGCGCGAATCGACGATCCAGCGGTACGCCTGCAGCAGGATCGCAGGGCCGAGGAAGCGGTCGGGATTCCACCAGTAGCTCGGGCACGAGGTCGAGCAGCACGCGCACAGGATGCACTCGTACAGGCCGTCGAGCTTCTTGCGATCCTCCGGCGATTGCAGGCGCTCGTGCGCACCGGGGGCGCTCTGCGTCTGCAGCCACGGCTTGATCGAGGCGTATTGCGCGTAGAAGTGCGTCAGGTCCGGCACCAGGTCCTTCACCACCGGCATGTGCGGCAACGGATAGACGCTGACGTCGCCCGCGGGCAACTCGTCGAGCCCCTTGGTGCAGGCCAGCGTGTTCTCGCCGTCGATGTTCATCGCGCACGAACCGCACACGCCTTCGCGGCAGGAGCGGCGCAACGTCAGCGTGGGATCGATTTCGTTCTTGATCTTCAGCAGGATGTCCAGAACCATCGCGGAGCCGGTGACGTCGACCTCGTACGTGTCCACGCGCGGGTTGCCGCCGACGTCGGGATCCCAGCGGTACACCTTGAAGTTGCGAACTTTCTTGGCGCTGGGCTTCGCGGCGAAGCGCTTGCCCGGTCGCACCTTCGACATCTGCGGCAATGTGAATTCGGCCACTTTGCTCTACCTTGTCCTGATTTCGGATTCAGTCGTCTGGCGTGAAGGGGCGCACGCTGCTCTTGCGCCGATGTCTGCCCACGTCATCAATACACCCGCTTCTTGGGCGGTACGCTCTTTACGTCGTCGGTCATGGTGTTCGAATGCACCGGGCGGTAATCGAAACCACAGCGGCCCGCGTGGTCCACCGTCACCAGCGTGTGCTTCATCCAGCTGGCGTCGTCGCGTTCGGGGAAATCCTCGCGCGCGTGCGCGCCGCGGCTTTCCGGGCGCTGTTCCGCCGAATGCATCGTGGCCACGGCCTGCCCGAGCAGGTTGGCCAGTTCGAAGGTTTCCACCAGATCGGAGTTCCAGATCAGCGAGCGATCGGTGACGCGGACGTCCGCGAAGCCCGCGTACACCTCGTCGATCTTCGTGCAACCTTGTTGCAGCGTCTCGGCGGTGCGGAACACCGCCGCGTCGGCCTGCATGGTCTTCTGCATCTTGAGGCGCAGCTCGGCCGTCGGCGTGCCGCCGTCTGCATGGCGCAACTTGTCGAGGCGCGTGAGCGCCGGTTCCAGCGCATCGCCAGTCAGTTCACGATGGGGCGTATCCGGCTTGATGAGTTCGGCGCAGCGATTGGCGACCGCGCGGCCGAACACGACGAGATCCAACAGCGAATTGGAACCGAGGCGGTTCGCGCCGTGCACCGAGACGCACGCCGCTTCGCCGATCGCGAACAGCCCCGTCACCACCACGTTCGGATCCTCGCCGACCTTCTGCACCACTTCGCCGTGATAGTTGGTCGGAATGCCGCCCATGTTGTAGTGCACGGTCGGCAGCACCGGGATCGGCTCTTTCGTCACGTCCACGCCCGCGAAGATGCGCGCGGTTTCGGAAATGCCCGGCAAGCGCTCGTGCAGTACGTCGGCACCGAGATGCGCGAGGTTGAGGTGCACGTGGTCGGCATGGTCGCCCACGCCGCGGCCTTCGCGGAT
>JBQCCP010000183.1:0-3576 GCA_051962095.1 Rhodanobacteraceae bacterium | reverse complement strand
TTTCCAGGTCCTCTCGAGCGGCGCGCACACGCTCACGGTCGCGCGCGCCGACAAGATGATCGAGAACGTGATCGGCGTGATGGGCCTGCCGCTCGGACTCGGCCTCAACTTCCTGGTCAACGGCAAGGATCACGTGGTGCCGCTGGTGGTCGAGGAACCCTCGATCGTCGCGGCGCTGTCGTCCGCCGCGAAACTGGTGCGCGCGGCGGGCGGTTTCACCACGCGTTCGACCGAACCGATCCTGATCGGCCAGGTGCAGATCGTCGACATCGACAACTCGGCCACCGCGCAGGCCGCGTTGCTGCAACGCAAGCAGGAAATCCTGAACCTCGCCAACAGCCTGCATCCGAACATGGTCGCGCGCGGCGGCGGCGCCAAGGACATCGAGGTGCGCATCCATCCGGCCGCCGATGGCCGCCGCGACATGGTGGTGCTGCACCTGTTGGTGAACACCTGCGACGCAATGGGCGCGAACATGGTCAACACCATGTGCGAAGGCGTGGCGCCCCTGGTCGAAGGCATCACCGGCGGCAAGGTGTTCCTGCGCATCCTTTCCAATCTCACCGACCGCGCGCTGGTGTGGGCCAAGTGCGTGATACCGGCCGAACTCCTGGCAGGCAAGGGTTACGACGGCGAGCAGGTGCGCGACGGCATCATCCTCGCGAATGACCTTGCGGTGTGCGATCCGTACCGCGCGGCCACGCACAACAAGGGCATCATGAATGGCGTGGACGCGGCCGCGATCGCGACCGGCAACGACTGGCGCGCGCTGGAAGCCGCGGCGCACGCGTACGCCGCGCGCGGCGAGCATTACACCTCGCTGACGCGCTGGTACAGGGACGACCAAGGCAACCTCGTGGGCCAGATCGAGATGCCGATGAAGGTCGGCACCGTCGGCGGCAATCTGCAATCGAATGCCACCGTCGCGCTCAACCTGCGCCTGCTCAACGTGGCGACCGCGCGCGAGCTGGCGGAAATCATGGGTGCCGTCGGCTTGGCGCAGAATTTCTCCGCGTTGCGCGCGCTCGTCACCGACGGCATCCAGCAAGGCCACATGACGCTGCATGCGCGTAGCGTTGCCGTGAGCGCCGGCGCCACGCCGGAGATCTTCGAAACCGTGGTCGAGCGGCTGCTCGATTCCGGCGAGATCAAGGTGTGGAAGGCCAAGGAGATCATCGCCGATGTCCGAACCCAGGTGCAGCCGGAGGCGAAAACCGTCGCGCATGGTTTCGAGCCGGTCGAGGAAGCCGAATACGCGACCGGCTACGGCAAGGCCATCCTGCTGGGCGAGCACGCGGTGGTTTACGGCCGCCACGCGATCGCGGTGCCGGTGCCGATGGCGATCCGCGCGCGCGCCGAGGAATCGAACGACGGCACGCAACTCATCATTCCACGCTGGGGCGTGGAGTCGCGCCTGCATCCGGGCAGCAAGCATCCGGGTTCGTTCCTGCAGTCGCTGGAACTGATCCTGCAGCGACTCGAACTCACCGACCGTCCGCTGCGCATCCAGGTCTATCCCAACCTGCCGCGCGCCAATGGACTGGGCGGATCGGCCGCGCTTGCGGTGGCGGTCATCCGCGCGCTGGATCGCCATTGCGCCCTGGGACTCACCGACCAGCAGGTATGCGCGCTCTCTTACGAATGCGAGCGGGTCGCGCACGGCACCCCGTCCGGCATCGACAACACGGTCGCGACCTACGGCCAGCCGCTGCTGTACCAGCGCGGCGAACCGCCGGCGATCGAACCACTGCATTTCGTGAAGCCGCTGCCCATGGTGATCGGCCTGTCGGGCGTGGAAAGCCTGACCGCGCGCACCGTCGGCCGCGTGCGCGAAGCGTGGCAGCGCAACAGGCAGCTGTACGAACGCATCTTCGATGAAATCGATTCGCTGGCGATGCAGGGCATCAAGGCCCTGGCAGCCTGGGATCTGCAACAGTTCGGTGAGCTGATGAACGTCTGCCAGGGCCAGTTGAACGCGCTGCAGGTGTCGAGCTGGGAACTGGAAGAAATGATCCAGGTCGCGCGGGCCAACGGCGCGGTCGGTGCCAAGCTCACTGGCGGTGGCGGCGGCGGTGCGATGATCGCGTTGTGCCCCGACGATCCTGGCCGGGTCGTGCGCGCGCTGCAACAGGCCGGTTATCAGGCGATGGAGAGCAGCATTGGTCGAGCATGACGACAACCGTGTAGTGTCGTTCGACTCCGAACGGCTAATCCTGGTCGACGAAGCCGACCGCGAGATCGGGCACGCGTCCAAGGCGGACGCGCATGCCGGCCGCGGCATCCTGCACCGCGCGTTTTCGCTGTTCGTGTTCAGTCCGTCCGGTGAACTGCTGCTGCAACAGCGCGCCGCGTCGAAACCGCTGTGGCCCGGCTATTGGGCCAACAGTTGCTGCAGCCATCCGCGTGGCGGCGAAGACATGGACACCGCGACGCAACGTCGCCTGCGCGAGGAACTGGGCTTCACCTGCCCGCTCGAATTCGTCTACAAGTTCCAGTACCACGCCGAGTACGGCGATGCGGGTTCCGAATCCGAGCTGTGCTGGGTGTACATCGGCACCTCCGGTGCGCCGGTGCGCGTCAACGACACCGAGATCGCGGCATGGCGCTACATTGCGCCCGAGGCGCTGGACCGCGAAATCGCGGAATCGCCCGAACGCTTCACACCGTGGCTGAAAATGGAATGGCAGCGCCTGCGCGGCGAATTCGCCAATCGCCTGCCGGGCAACGGCGAAGCGCCACGACTGCAGTGCGAAGCCTGATCGCCCGCGACATCGGCCGCGCCGCCAGCAACAAAACGTCCTGAAATTGCGGTGAACTGTACCCTTGGCACCTAAACGCCGCGTTGACACGCGAGGGTTCACCATGCCGGACAGGCTGAGGGCTGCGCGTTTGCGCGGCCGGCAAGCGCCACAGGAGCACCGAATGTCGATTCCCGTTCGCCAGCAGTTGAAGGTCGCGAGTTACATCATCGGACGCCGTCTGCGTGGCGTGCGGCGTTATCCGCTCACGCTGATGCTGGAACCGTTGTTCCAGTGCAACCTCGCCTGCCCCGGCTGTGGCAAGATCGACTACGACTCGCACATCCTCAAGCAACGGCTGTCGGTCGAGGAATGCCTGGCGGCGGTGGACGAATGCGGCGCGCCCATGGTTTCGATCCCGGGTGGCGAGCCGCTGATCCACAAGGACATCAAGCAGATCGTCGAAGGCATCATCGCGCGCGGCAAGTACGTGTACCTGTGCACCAACGCGATCCTGCTGGAGAAGAAACTCGACCTGTTCACGCCGTCCGAGCACCTGACGTTTTCGGTGCACCTGGATGGAATGCGCGAGCGCCACGACGAAAGCGTGGGTCGCGAAGGCATCTTCGACACGGCAGTATCCGCGATTCGTGCCGCCAAGAAGCGCGGCTTCCGGGTCAACATCAATACCACCCTGTTCACCACTGCCAAACCCGACGAGGTGGCTGAGTTCTTCGACTTCGCGACCAATGACCTGAAGGTGGATGGCATCACCGTGTCGCCGGGCTATCACTACGAACACGCGCCGCGCCAGGACGTGTTCATGGGTCGCCGCCAA
>JBQCCP010000182.1:0-2743 GCA_051962095.1 Rhodanobacteraceae bacterium | reverse complement strand
GATTCGATTTCATCGTCGAACAGTTCGATGCGATACGGCTCGTCCACGCCCATCGGGAAAATGTCGAGCAGCGCGCCGCGCACCGCGAATTCGCCGTGTTCGCCCACCTGCGGCACGTTGCGGTAGCCGCTGGCTTCGAGGCGGCGCTGTTCGTCGGCGAGGTTCAGCCGTTGCCCGCGTGCCACGGATAGCCCGCTGCCCGCGATGTGGGCACGCGGTGCGAGCCGCTGCATCAATGTCGAAACCGGCACCACCAGCACGCCGCGGCGCGTGCCGGGCAGGCGGTTCAGGGTGTCGATGCGCTGGGATACCAGTTGCGGGTGCGGCGCGAACAGGTCGTAGGGCAGGGTCTCCCAGTCGGGGAAATGCAGCACCGGCAGGTCGCCCGCGAACACCGCCAGTTCGTCTTCCAGCGTGCGCGCCGCGCGGCTGTCGGCGGTGACCGCGACGATAACGCCTTCGCGCCGGCGCGCCGCTTCGCACAACAGCAACGCCAGCGACGAGCCGGCCGGCTCGCGCCAATCGCGGCGCTGGCCGGGCGTGCGGGGGAGCGCGGGCAGGGGGATTTCAAATGAGGACACGGGGAGATGCTCGCAATGCAAAGCACTGCCGGAGCGCCGTTGCGCACCAGCAGAGGGAAAGGCCGGCGATTTTATCAGCGTGTTATTGCGAAGGCGCGAAGCTCGCGCACAACACGCCGGCGTCGTCGGGATCGGGCGTAATGGTGGCGCCGAGTTCGCGGCACAAGTCCAGCATGCGCCCGTTGTCGGCGCGGACGTTGCCGTGCAGCGCCGCCAAGCCGCGGCGGCGGGCTTCGTCCAGCAACTTCAGCATCAGGCGTTTGCCGACGCCGTGGCCGGAGACGGCCTTACCGACGATCAATCCGAATTCGGCGGTGCGCGCATCTGCCGACGCCATGTGCAGGTCCGCGACCGCGCGGATCTCGCCGGCGTCGTCGATCACGAACGCGGCGTCGCGCGCGGGATCGAGCCCGCGTACCTGCGCCTGCACGGAAGCCGGCAGTTCGCGCGAACGATAGAAGAAGCGGTATTCGATTTCCTCGGCTGTCAGGCGCAGGAACGCACGGCGCAGGGCTTCCAGGTCATCGGGGCGCAAGGCGCGCATGAGGAAGCTTCGGCCGTCATCGAGGTGGATGGCCTCTGCGCCCGGAAAAGTTGCGCCGTGTGCTATCAATATCGGAGCCGTTGTCGTGAGAAGTCAGGCCATGGGTGGCCGTTCTGGACTTCATGCGGCCGAAACTACCACGGTGAACGATCGTCCTGTGATGCAGCGATCATGGATGATCGCACGTCACCTGATCACGCCCACCCCGACGCCGAAGCTGATGTTGGGATGACCCTGGCGCATTTCTTCGGGCGTCCAGCGATGGAAATCGCCGTTGCGCACGGCCACCACGGGATAGGTGTAGCGCGCCTGTCCGACCGGCTCGGCCTGGGTGCCGGTGAATTGGCCGCGCAAGGTGATCAGCGAACCCTTGGGGAAATTCATCGGTTCGAGGAAGCCCGGCACTTCAGCGAGGAAACGTCCGGTCGCGGGCTCCTTGAGCCGCGGCCGCTGCGAGGAATCGAGCGGGTAGGCGAGCACCTCGATGCGCGTCTGGTCGGCAAGATTCTGCACGCCGATCACTTCGCCGCCCCAGATGACTTGCGCCTGCGGGAAATTGTTCGGCGAGCCCGCGATCTGGTCGGGCGTGGCATTCACGATCTCCGGGCCGGTCTTGTAGATCGGGGCGGGTGCGCAGGCCGCGATCACGACGGGCAGGATAACGGCGGGCAGCAGTCGAACCAGGTTACGAATGCGCATCGCGAGAGCCTCGCACGCGGTGGGTGCTTCCGAGCATAACCAAAATCGCCCAAGCCGGCGCGCCGCCGCGTCGCATTCATTTACCGCGCAGCCAGCGCAGGCTTTCCGACGCGCCCGTGGATTGCGCGAGCGCGTCGCGAAGCGCCGGCAGCAACGCGGCCAACGTGGCGTCCAGCTTCCAGGGCGGATTCGCGATCAGCATGCCGCAGCCGTTCAGGCGCAACGGCGAATCGTCGGGATGCACCAGCAATTCCGCAACGAGCACCTTGTCGAACGAGCCGTTCGCCGTGTGCCGGTGGAACGGCACGACGGTGCGGCGCGATTTGATCGGGTACCACACCGCGTAAACGCCGTTCGGCCAGCGCGCATGTGCCTTTGCGAGCGCGGTTTCGATCGCGGCGAACTCGCCTTCCTGCGCTTCGAACGGCGGATCGATCAATACCAGCCCGCGTTTTTCCCGTGGCGGCAGCAGCGCATTCAACGCAGCGTAGCCGTCGCGCGCGTGCACGTGGACGCGCGGGTCGTCGCGAAACAGCGCCCGCGACGCGGCGGCTTCATCTTGCTGCATTTCGCAAAGCACGAGCCGATCGTTTGCACGCAACGCCTGGGCGGCCAGCAACGGCGAGCCGGGATAGTTCCGCAGCGTGCCGTCCGGATTGAACGCGCGGATCGCATCGACATAGTGCCGCAGTGGCGCCGGTGGATCGGAGTTGTCGAACAATCGGCCGATGCCACCCCGCCACTCGCCCGTCTTCGCCGCTTCCTCGTCGTGCAGCGCGTAACCGCCGCGCCCGGCGTGCGTGTCGAAATAGCACAGCGGCTTGTCCTTTGCGGTCAGCGCATCCAGCAGCGCCAGCAGGTTCGCATGCTTGAACACGTCGGCGAAGTTGCCGGCATGGAAGGCGTGGCGGTAGTTCAT
>JBQCCP010000181.1:0-4701 GCA_051962095.1 Rhodanobacteraceae bacterium | reverse complement strand
CAGCGTTACCGTGACAATCCGCTGCTGGTGCAAGGGCCCGGCGCGGGACCGGAGGTGACCGCCGCGGGGGTGTTCGCCGACGTACTGCGGATCGCCGAAACGCTGGCGGTGTCATCATGTGCGTGACATGACCGAAAACGTGCTGCCGAAATCCGCCGCGCCGCAGATCCGGGTGGCACGCGCGTTCGCGCCCGCCAGCGTGGGCAACGTCGGCGTGGGCTTCGACATCCTCGGCCACAGCATGGCCGGCGCCGGCGACCGCGCTGAAGTTCGCGTGATCGACGAACCGGTGGTGCGCATCGCCGCGATCCAAGGCGCGGTCACCGACCTGCCGCGCGAACCGCGGCACAACACGGCCGGCATGGCATTGCTGGCGTTGCGCGAAGCGCTTTCGTTGCCGCACGGATTCGAATTGGTCCTGCACAAGGGAATTCCGCTCGGTTCCGGCATGGGTGGTTCGGCCGCATCGTGCGTCGCGGCGCTGGTGGCCGCCAATGCCTTGCTGGAACACCCGTTGCCGCGAGAAGCGCTGTATCCGTTCGCGCTGGACGGCGAAGCCGTGGCCAGCGGCAGCCGCCACGGCGACAACCTGGGTTCGATGTTGCTGGGTGGACTGGTGCTCGCGACGCGCGATCGCCTGCTGCGCATCCCGGTGCCATGCGATTGGTACTGCGCGTTGGTGCATCCGCATTGCGTGCTGGAAACGCGCAGGGCGCGCGCCGCACTGGCCGGCGACTACGCGCTGGATGCATTCGTCGCACAAAGTGCCAACCTCGCGTTGGTGCTGGCAGGCTGTTTTCGCGGCGACATCGCGTTGGTCCGCGAAGGTTTGAAAGACGTGCTGGCGGAGCCACGTCGCGCATCGCTGGTGCCGGGCTTCGCGCGGGTGAAGCAGGCCGCGCTCGACCACCGCGCGCTCGGCGCCAGCATTTCAGGCGGTGGTCCCAGCGTCTTCGGCTGGTATGAAAACCAGGGGGACGCCGAGGCCGCGGCTGCAGCAATGCAAGCCGCGTTCGCGGTGGAACGACTGCAAAGCGACGCGTTCGTCGCGCCGATCGAATCGCCCGCGGCCGCATTGATCGAACCCGTCAACAGCGTGGCAGGCCAGGCGCCAACGCCATGAGCAAGCCCCTGCGCTACCTCAGCACCCGCGGCCGAAGTCCAGCCGCCACGATCAGTGGTGCCATCGCAGCCGGCCTTGCGCCGGACGGCAGCTTGTACGTGCCCGAGGCGTTGCCGCGACTCGACGCCGCGTCGTTCGCTCCGCACGGCTCGCTCGCCGATACCGCCGCAACCCTGCTGGCGCCGTTCTTCGCCGGCGATCCACTGTCCGCCGGATTGCCCGCAATCTGCCGGGAAGCGCTGGACTTCGAAACGCCTTTGCGTCCGTTGCCGCAGCGCGACGCGTTCGTGCTGGAACTGTTCCACGGCCCGACCGCCGCCTTCAAGGACGTGGGCGCGCGCTTTCTCGCGGCCTGCCTGCGCCGGCTGCCGCGCCAAGACGCGCGCCCGCTCACGATCCTCGTCGCGACGTCGGGCGACACCGGCGCAGCGGTCGGCGCCGCCTTCCACGGCCAGCCGAACATCGAAGTCGTGATTCTTTATCCCGACGGGCGGGTTTCGCCACGCCAGGCGCATCAACTCGGAAGTTTCGGCGGCAATGTGCGCACGCTGCGCATACAGGGCCGATTCGACGACTGCCAGCGGATGGTCAAGGCCGCGCTCAATGATGCGGCACTGCAGGCGGTGCGGCCGCTCAGTTCAGCCAACAGCATCAGTCTCGGCCGGCTGTTGCCGCAGATGAGTTACTACACGCACGCGGCGCTGGGCTGGTGGCATACGCACCGCAAGCCGCTGAATTTCATCGTGCCGACCGGCAATCTCGGCAATGCGCTGGCCGCGCTGTGGGTGCGCAAGATCGGCCTGCCGGTCGGCAAGGTGTATCTCGCCTGCAACGCCAACACCACGCTGCCGGAATTTTTCCATGGCGGCGATTACCGTCCACGCGACGCAGTTGCCACCCTCGCCAACGCGATGGATGTCGGCGCGCCCAGCAACTTCGAGCGCCTGCGCTGGACCTTCGGCAACGACGACGCATCGCTGCGCCATGCAGTACACGCCGTCAGCGTCGATGACGCCCGCATTCGCCACACCATCGCGCACCATGCGAGTACGGATCGCGAGGTGTTCTGCCCGCACACGGCGACCGCGATCCACGTGCTGGACAGCCTGCGCAAAGCCGGCGACACGGTGCCTTGGGCGGTGGTCGCCACCGCCCATCCGGCCAAGTTCGGGGGCGTGGTCGAGCCCCTGATCGGCCGCTCGGTATCGGTGCCCGCCGCGCTCGCGGCGATGCTGGATCGGCCAGCCGAAGCCGAACCAATGGCCGCCGAGGACGAGGCGCTGAAGCGCTGGCTGCGCGAGTCCCTCCCGGAACCGCGCAACGGCGCGGTTTCGCCACCTGGCCATCTGGACGTCCATACGTCCACGGACCGCGCATAGAACAAATCATCATCAGAAAAACGCTTGACAGCGCCACGAATCCGCGATTACTTTCGACCCATGCCGCAGCGCAACATCCACCGCAACGTCGCCAAAGCCGATCGCCTGATCGCGGTCGACCGCGCGTTGCAGCTCCGCGGCATGCCCGGGATCGATACGATCCTCGCTCTCGTCCTCGTACTTGTACTCCTTATTACCAGCGGAGGTGCGGGCTGAGGGCGCGTGTCCAGGTAACCAGAAACAAACCTGAATACTCCTGAAGAACCCCGCACCGGAAACGGATGCGGGGTTTTTTATTGCCTTCGGCGCCGCCTCATCAAGCGGAGCCAACGATGAAAAATCCGAACCGGCAAGCCAGCGACACCCAGGACAACGTATCCACCGGACACGTCCGCATCTTCGACACCACCCTGCGCGATGGCGAACAGGCGCCGGGATTCGCACTCGATCCCAAGGCCAAGCTCCGGATGGCGCAGATGCTGGAGTCGCTTGGCGTGGACGTGCTGGAAGCCGGATTCCCGCAAGCCTCGCCGGATGATTTCGCCGCGACCGCGCGGATTGCGGAAACGCTGCGCGAAGGCACCACGGTGTGCGCGCTGGCGCGCTGCCGCGCAGGAGACATCGATCGCGCCGGTCGCGCACTGGAGAAGGCAAAGCGCTCGCGCATCCACGTGTTCATTTCGACCAGTCCGCTGCACCGCGAACACAAGCTCGGCATGAGCCGCGCGCAGGTGCTCGATGCCGCGGTCGCCGCGGTGGAGCGCGCGCGCGGGCTGTGCGATGAAGTCGAATTCTCGGCCGAGGACGCAATGCGCACCGAACCCGAATACCTCGCCGAGGTGTTCAGCGCGGTGGTCGCGGCAGGCGCCGGCACCTTGAACGCGCCGGACACCGTGGGCTACGCGATTCCGTCGGAAGTCGCAGGACGCTTCGCGTGGCTGCGGGCGCACGTGAAAGGCGCTGAGCGCGTGGTGTTTTCCTGCCACTGCCACGACGACCTGGGCATGGGCGTCGCCAACAGCCTCGCCGCGGTCAGCGCGGGCGCGCGTCAGGTGGAATGCACCATCAACGGCATCGGCGAGCGCGCCGGCAACGCGGCACTCGAAGAGGTCGTGATGGGGCTGAAGGTGCGCGCCAATTACTTCGGCGCCACCACCCGCGTCGACACGCGCAAGCTCAACCCGGCCTCGCGGCTGCTGGTGGAGTTGACCGGGCAACCGGTGCAGGCGAACAAGGCGATCGTGGGACGCAACGCCTTCGCGCACGAGTCAGGCATCCACCAGCACGGCATGCTGCGGCATCCGTCGACCTACGAAATCATGCGGCCGCAGGACGTGGGCGTCGATGCGACGCGGCTGGTGCTAGGCAAGCACTCGGGTCGCGCCGCACTGCGCAAGCGGCTGGAAGCGCTGGGCCACGCGCCCGACGAGGCCGCGCTGGACGACATCTTCGCGCGCTTCAAGGTGCTGGCCGATCAGCGGCATGAGATCCACGACCGCGATCTGGACATGCTGGCGCGAGGCCGCGTCGGTCGTGCGCTGCGCGAGGTGGCGGCATGAGCGCGCGCACGTTGTTCGAAAAGCTCTGGGACGCGCACCTCGTCGCGCCGGAAACCGCCGACACGCCGGCGATCCTGTACGTCGACCTGCACCTGGTGCACGAAGTCACCTCGCCGCAGGCGTTCGATGAATTGCGCGCGCGCGGCTTGCAACTGCGTCGCCCGGACCGAACGCTGGCGACGCTGGATCACTCCACGCCGACCCTGCCCGCGGGCGTCGACGGCGAGCGTCCTTACGCGACACCGCAAGCCCGCGCGCAGGTATCGAAGCTGGAAACCAACTGCCGCGAATTCGGTGTGGAACTGCACGGCTGGGACAGCAGCGACCGCGGCATCGTGCACGTGATCGGACCAGAGTTGGGCGCGACGCAGCCGGGCATGACGATCGTCTGCGGCGACAGCCACACCTCGACGCACGGCGCGTTCGGTGCGCTGGCGTTCGGCATCGGCACCACCGAAGTCGGCCACGTGATGGCGACGCAATGCCTGTTGCAGCGCAAGCCGAAAACGCTGGCGGTGCGCGTGGAAGGCCGTCTGCCGCAAGGCGTCGGCGCGAAGGATTTGATCCTGCACGTGATCGGCACGATCGGCGTCAACGGCGGCACCGGCCATGTGATCGAGTACCGCGGCAGCGCGATCGA
>JBQCCP010000180.1:0-8374 GCA_051962095.1 Rhodanobacteraceae bacterium | reverse complement strand
CTGAAGGAATACCAGCGGCACGTCGCGCTGGTTGCACAGTTCGATGAAGTGCGTGCCCGTGAGCGCGCTTTCCGAAAAGAGGATGCCGTTGTTGGCGACGATGCCGACGGGATAGCCGTGGACATGCGCGAAGCCGGTGACCAGCGTCTTTCCGAAGCGCGCCTTGAATTCGTGGAAATCCGAGCCGTCGACGATGCGAGCGATCACTTCGCGGATGTCGAACGGACGGCGCGTGTCTTCGGGGATCACGCCGTACAGTTCCTCGGCTGCATATTTCGGCTCGCGCGGTTCGGCCAGCGCCAGCGGCATGCTCTTCCTGCGGTTCAACGCGGCGACGATGTCGCGCGCGATCGACAGCGCGTGCGCGTCGTTTTCTGCGAAATGGTCGGCCACGCCCGAGATGGACGTATGGACGTCCGCGCCGCCCAGCGCCTCGGCATCCACCACTTCACCGGTTGCAGCCTTCACCAGCGGCGGGCCGCCCAGGAAGATCGTGCCCTGTTCGCGCACGATGATCGTTTCGTCGCTCATCGCCGGCACGTAGGCGCCGCCGGCGGTGCAGCTGCCCATCACCACCGCGATCTGCGGGATGTTGAGCGCGCTCATCCGTGCCTGGTTGTAGAAGATCCGGCCGAAGTGTTCCTTGTCGGGAAACACCTCGTCCTGCAGCGGCAGGAACGCGCCGCCGGAATCGACGAGATAGATGCAGGGCAGGCGATTTTCCAGCGCCACTTCCTGTGCGCGCAGGTGCTTCTTCACCGTGATCGGGAAATAGGTGCCGCCTTTCACAGTGGCATCGTTGGCGACCACCATCACCTCAGCGCCGTTGACGCGGCCGATCCCGGTGATGATGCCGGCTGCGGGCGCGGCATCGTCGTACATGCCGTGCGCCGCCAGCGGCGAGAGTTCGAGGAAGGGCGAGCCCGGGTCGAGCAGGGCGCGGATACGTTCGCGGGGCAGCAGCTTGCCGCGCGCCACGTGCTTGTCGCGTGCCTTGGCGCCGCCGCCCTCGGCGGTGCGCGCCAGTTCCGCCCGCAGCGCTTCGGTGAGCTTGCGCAGGTTCGCCGCGTTGCCACGGAAGCTGTCACTCTTGCTGTCGATGGCGCTGGCGATGACAGGCATGGTCGATCCCGTGGCGTGCGAAACCGGCATTCTATCGGGTGCCGCGCGCGGGCCAAAAACCGTGACTGGCCCTTTGCACGTCGTCTCGGTGGATGTCCGAAGCGGCGGCCGGAACGATTCCAAAAAAAACCGGCCGCACGAGGCGGCCGGTCTGTATCGCAACAACGCAGGAAGCAATCAGTGCTTCATCGCGTCCTTGGCTTTGACCGCGGCGACCTTGGCGGTGTCGGCAGCCTGGCCGGCCTTGTGGGCCGCGTCCTTCATGGCGTCCATCGCGCTCGCCTGGGTTGAAGCCGGGGCCGGAGCCGTGCTGGCAGGCATCGCGGCGGTCGAAGCCGGGGCGGCTTCCGCTGCGCTCGAAGCCGCGGCGGCAGCGCTCTGGGCGGAAGCGGCGGCGCTGGCAGCCTGCGAAGCGGCGCTGGCGGCGGCGGAAGCGGCGCTGGCCGCATTTTCCTGTGCCTCATTGGCGGCCGACTGGGCCGACTGGCCGGAATTGCCGCCGCAGGCCGACAACGCGATGGCCATTGACGTGGCGACAGCAGCCGCAAGTACGGTACGAGTGAACTTCATTGGAGATCTCCTGGATTGGGCCGTGGAAAGCCACGGGAGTGGCCGCACTATTAAACCGCGTCTGGCTGAATAACGCCAGCATCTGACTTTTTGCGGGCAAATAACGTTCAGTCGGCGCTTACCGCCTTGCGAGTAAAAACCCCGTGACGGCAGGAAAGCTCAAACCCGTTCGATTGCGATCGCGGTCGCTTCGCCGCCGCCGATGCAAAGCGAAGCCACGCCACGCCGTTTGCCCGCGTGGATCAAGGCATGCAGCAGCGTCACCACGATTCGCGCGCCGGTGCAGCCGATTGGATGGCCGAGCGCGCACGCGCCGCCGTGCACGTTGAGTTTTTCCTGCGGGATCGAAAGCTCCTTCATCGCGGCCATCGCCACCACCGCGAACGCCTCGTTGACTTCGAAAAGATCGACGTCGTCGACTTTCCATTGCGCCTTCTGCAACACCTTTTCGATCGCGCCGACGGGTGCGGTGGTGAACCACTGCGGTTCCTGCGAATGCGTGGCGTGCGCGACGATGCGCGCCAGCGGCTTCACGCCGCGCGCCTTGGCATCGTCGGCCGATAGCAGCACCACCGCCGCAGCGCCATCCGAAATGCTTGACGAACTGGCCGCGGTGACGGTGCCGTTTTCCTTGCGGAAGGCAGGTTTCAAGGTCGGGATCTTCGCGGGATCGACCTTGCCGGGTGTTTCATCGACGAACACCGCGACATCGCCCTTGCGCGAGGGCACGGTGACGGTGGCGATCTCGTCGGCGAAGCTGCCGTCCCTCACCGCAGCCTGCGCGCGGCGCACCGATTCGGCCGCAAACGCATCCTGCTCTTCGCGGGTGAAGTGGTACTTGTCGGCGCAGGATTCGGCGAACACGCCCATCGACTTGCCGTCGTAGGGATTGGTCAGGCCGTCCCACGCCATGTGGTCGACCATCGCGCCATCGCCGTAACGGATGCCGGTGCGCACCGCTGCCATGTGCGGCGCATTGGTCATCGATTCCATGCCGCCGGCGACCACCACGCTCGCGGAACCGGCCTTGATCAGGTCGTGGCCCAGCATGATCGCCTTCATGCCCGAACCGCACACCTTGTTGAGGGTGGTGCAGCCGGCGGATGGGGGCAGGCCCGCACCC
Source organism: Rhodanobacteraceae bacterium (assembly GCA_051962095.1). Lineage (GTDB taxonomy): Bacteria > Pseudomonadota > Gammaproteobacteria > Xanthomonadales > Rhodanobacteraceae > 66-474. The sequence goes on along the minus strand of JBQCCP010000180.1, from coordinate 5,559 downwards.
AGTGCGGCCTGGCGAGCGGGCGCCTGGCCGAGGTTCGCGGGCAGCACGCAGCCCATCAGCACCTCGCCGACGTCGCCCGGGGCGATGCCGGATTGCTGCAGTGCCGCGCTGATGGCAGCGGCGCCCAGTTGGGGCGTGGGGAAGCCGGTGAACTGGCCGAGGAACGCACCGATCGGGGTGCGTTTGGCGGCGGCAATGACGATGTCGGACATAGGTTGGAACTCCAGATTCCGGTGGGAGCCGCACTGCCCTGCGGCATCGGCTCGAATGAACGGGTCGGGCAAATTATGGGATGGATGCTGCGCTGCCGCAAATCGGCGGCGCCGCCCCCGCACGTGGTGGAGGGAGGCCGCGCTGGTGCAGAATGGCGGCCTGATGGTATCGAACGTGGGGACGGAATCCATGGTCGGCAAGGTGGCGTTGAACCGGAGTCGGCGTTGCGGCCACGCGCTGGCACTGGGTCTGCTTGCGGGCGCGCTGGCCGCCTGCGGTGGCGGCGGCAGCGGCGCGGTGCGCCCGAGCCCGGCCGCGCCGCCCCCGCCAGCCACCACGCCGAGCACACCGCAGCCTCCCATCGATGCGCAGTTGTCGCTCACCAACACCTATGCCGCCCACGCAGCGGGCTACACCGGCGCGGGTGTCACCATCGGCTTCGTGGACAGCGGCATCATGCGCAGCAATCCCACGGTGGCGGGACGAGTCCAGGCGGAATTGATCTACGTCGACCCGACGCAGAACAACACGAAGATCGATGACGTCGTCGGGCACGGCACCTGGGTATCCGAAATCGCCGCCGGTACGCCATTCGGCAAGTTTGCGGGCGGCATTGCACCGGGCGCGGACCTGGTTTCCGCCCGGATCATTTCCGACAACGCGCCGGACGACAATGGCAGCACGCCGCCGGCCACGGTCACCACGCAGGACGCGCAGTTTTTCCAGGCCGTCAACACCGACCTGATCAGCAACGGCGTCAAGGTAATGAACAATTCCTGGGGCGGCATCACCTGGGACACCGGTAACGCCAGCGTGAACCAGGCGTTCGACGCCGCCTACGGCCCTTTCGTCAACCAGCACGGCGGCCTGGTGGTGTTCGCTGCGGGCAACGATTCCAATCCCGATCCCAGCACGATCGCAGCGCTGCCCAGCGTCGCGCCGGACCTGGAAAAGGGTTGGCTGACCGTGGTGGCGCTCGACAGCAACAACCCGACCCAGCTCGAAAGCTATTCCAACAAGTGCGGCATCGCGATTAATTACTGCCTTGCCGCTCCGGGCGACGTGATCGTGCTGGACAAGGACGCGACCGCGTCCACCACCAACCCGAGCTATTACATCGTCGAGGGCACCTCGCTGGCCGCCCCCATGGTTTCGGGCGCCGCGGCGCTGGTGTGGCAGGCGTTTCCGTATTTCGACAACGATCTCGTCCGGCAAACCCTGTTGGGCACCGCCGATCCGCTGGGCGGCACGCAACCGAACCCGACCTTCGGTTATGGCGCGCTCGATGTCGGCAAGGCCGTGCAGGGACCGGCGCAGTTCAACTGGGGCGACGTGTCGGTGTCATTCGATACCCTGACCTCGACCTGGGGCAACGACATCTCGGGCACGGGCGGGCTGATCAAGAACGGCACTGGCACGTTGATCCTCACCGGCAACAATTCGTATTCAGGCGGCACGCTGGTGCAGCAAGGCACCCTGCAAGCCACGCACATGCTGCCGATTGCCACCGTGCAGAAAGAAAGCGTGCTCGGCGCCGATGTCGCGATCGGAAATGGCGGCATGCTTTACGCGAGTGCCGGCACGCAAGGTTCCGTGTTGAACTCGGGCACCGTGGTGGTGAAGGGCGGAGACACCACGGTCGGTTCCCGGTACACGCAGACGTCCACCGGCACCCTGTCCGTCAGCTTGGGCTCGGAGCTGAAGGTTGGCGGCTCGGCGCAAGTGGCAGGCACGTTGAACGTGCTGGGCGCGGATTCCGGCTACGTCACCAGCAGCCATCAGGACGTGCTGACGGCCGGGGGCGCGGTCGCCGGCACCTTCGCGCAATTCACGCAGTCGCCGGGGGTGTTCCTCAATACCACGATCCAGTACTCGGCCAACTCGATATGGTTGGATACCACCAGCCTCAGCATCACGCAGGCGGCCGCGGCCATGGGCATCGTGGCGCCCGCTTCGGCGGCGGCCGCGGTCCGAGTGCAGAACGGATTCGACGCGATCAATGCGAAGCTCGCCACGGGTGATGCCGTGGCGCCCGGCGTGCTGCAGGGCGCCGGCGCGATCCAGCATGCGCCGACGCCCGCATCGGCCCGGGCCACGCTGCAAAGCCTTTCTGGACAACTGCACGCGGCGAGCGCCACGATGCTGTTCGATGGCATCGATGCGACGGGCGATGCGCTGTCCGGACACTTCGATGATCTGCTGAACGGAAGCGCGAAAGCAGGGACGTGGTACGGCGATCTCGGCTGGCAGGGTGACCTGCAGCGCACCGGTTTTGCGGGCGCAAGCTTCCGCAGCAATGGCAGCCTCGTCGGCGCGGATTTCCGCGTCGGCACGCACACCGTGCTGGGCTACGCCGTAGGCGCGAGCCGCGGCTTCGGCCAACTCGATGCGTCGTGGGACCACAATCGCACCTGGACCGACCACGCGACGCTTTACGGTGGCGTGATCAACGGCTCGTGGTATGCGCGTGCCCAAGTGGGCGGCGGCTGGTTCCACGAAGACATGCAGCGCCTGTTGCAATTGGGCGCGTTGGCCGCGCCGACGGGCAGCGACCTGTCCGGCCGTTACTTCGCGGGTTCGCTGGAAGGCGGCCATCAGTTCCACATCGGCACTGCACGCATTACGCCGTTTGTGGATGTGCGCTACCAGCGTCTGGAGCAGGGCGCGTTCACGGAACAAGGCGGCTACGGTTTCGGGTTGACCGCGAATGCCCACGCCATCGGACGGCTGCAGGCAGGCGCCGGCGTGCGCGCGCAGCGCGATTGGCGGCTCGCCAATGGCATGGCGATGAATTTCGATGGCAGCGCGGTCTGGCGCCGCGCGGTGCACCAGTACGGCGACACCTTCATGGCCAGCTTCACCGGCTTCGACGACTGGATGCCGATGCAAGGCATCGGCCTCTCGCGTGATGAATCGGACTTGCGCCTGGGCGTGTCGCTGTGGCCAACCCGCACGTTCGGAATGCGGCTGGGTTACTCACGCGAGCAGGGCGGACACCAGCAGGCGGGCAGCCTGATGCTGCAAGGTGCCTTCAATTTCTGACGCGTCGTCCGCCAGGCGAGTTGGCGGGCGACGCGCGATGCACCCTTGAACGAGCGACCGGATGGCCGCACCTGCAAGGAACGTCCGCGGCGTTCCCGCGATTCCTGCGAGCCTGAAAAAAAGATCGGCGCCCATCGGCGCCGAGAACGTTACGTTGCGCGTTTCGCACGGAAAATGCAAGACGTGCCAAATGAAATTCATGCGCTAAGATCGACCCATGCAATCCATAGTCATCCATCGTCCATCCACCTCACGCCGGCGTTCGTTCGCCGCGGCTTTCCTGCCCGGCCGCTTCGACTGGCTGATGGGCTTGTATGCCGAAAACCACAAACGGCTGACGCGGCTGTTCTCGCCGGAACGTTTGACCTTGGGCGAATACGTTTCCTCGGTGGGCGACGGGCTCGACGTGCGCCTGTCGGTGCAGGAGCGCCATCCCTACACGCTGGAACTGGCCTTGAGCTACGCGCTCGTGGACGAGACCACCGGCCATCCCGCGCCGTCCGCGCAACTGCGCAGTTATCTCGATGCGCACATGACCGAGGCGCTGCATTGCGAACCCGGGCGCGAGTTGTGGCAGGTGCTGGGTCCGCTGACGCCCGCGCGCAACGTGGTGCAGCATCGCCTGCGCATGAACGGGTTCCTCAACCGCTGGCTGGAATACCTGGCCGAGCAGGGCCATTCGCTGGCGACGCTGGAACGCTTGCCGGACGAATCGCGCGCGGCGGCCTGAAGGCACTCGCAAGTTCCGACCATTCCGCGGCATGGTCGAAACCTATCCTCGTTCATTGTCATTCCGGGGCCGGCCGCAGGCCGGAACCCGGAATCGGTAACCGTGCCCGAGTCCGATTGACTCGCGCCATCCTTGGCGCTCGCCCTTGGGGCCGCCGCCGGCGTTCGCGTTTGCAATCCTGCGAACGCAGTCGGGTTCTGCCCGCGAAGAGCGCGGTCAGCCCCGGAGTGACGACCACTTTTTTGAAAGCGTGCCGCGGCGGATCAAACCCGCCGGGCCGGTCACGCGAGGTGTCCGGCCCCGGCTGTTCCGCATCAGCCGTCGCTCGGATCCAGACCGCGCCGCTCCAGCAGCGGCTCGATCCGGGGCGCGTGGCCAGCGAAGTCGCTGAACAGTTCCATCGCATCCTTGCTGCCGCCCTGAGACAGCAATTTCTCGCGGAAGCGGTCGCCGTTCTCGCGGGTCAGGCCGCCGTGCTGCTTGAACCACTCGACCGTGTTCGCGTCCAGCACTTCCGACCAGATGTACGCGTAATAGCCCGCCGAGTAGCCGCTCATGATGTGGCTGAAGTACGGCGTGCGGTAGCGTGGCGGCACGGGTGCGAAGTCGGTGCCGTTCTTTTTCAATGCCGCGGCTTCGAACGCCATCACGCCGTCGGCTGCCGGCACCTTGTCGGCGCCGATCTGGTGCCAGCTCTGGTCGAGCATCGCGGCGCCGAGATACTCGGTGGTCGCGAAGCCCTGGTTGAACTTGGACGATGCCAGCACCTTGTCGAGCAATTCCTTCGGCATCGCCTCGCCGGTTTCGTGGTGCCTGGCGTAGTGCGCGAGCACGCTCGGCCAGTCGGCCCACATCTCGTTCACCTGCGAGGGAAACTCCACGAAATCGCGCGGCACGCTGGTGCCCGAGAAGTACGGGTACTTCACGTTCGAGAACATGCTGTGCAGCGCGTGGCCGAACTCGTGGAACATCGTGGTCACCTCATCCCAGGTCATCAGGGTCGGGCCGCTGGCGGGCTTGGTGATGTTGAGATGATTGGCCACCACCGGCAGGTTACCGGTCAGTTCCGACTGGCTGACGTACGCATTCATCCACGCACCGCCGCGCTTGGACGGCCGCGCGTACGGATCGAACAGGAAGATCGCGAGCTGGCTGCCGTCTTCGTTGAAGACGTCGTACACGAGCACGTCCGGGTTGTAGACCGGAAGGTCGGTGCGCTGCTTGAAGCTGAGGCCATATTCCTGGTTGGCGGCGTGGAACACGCCGTTCTCCAGCACGTTCTTCATCTCGAAATACGGCTTCAACTGGCTTTCGTCGAACGCGTATTTGTCTGCGCGCACTTTTTCGGTGTAGTACGACCAGTCCCACGCGGCCAGCTTGAAGGTCGGTTCGCCCTTGGCCTTCTGGGACTTGTCGATCATGGCTTGCAGGTCTGCCGCTTCGCGCTTGGCGTTGGCGACCGCGGGCGGCGCCAGCTTGCCGAGCATGTCGTTCACCGCTTCCGGCGTTTTCGCAGTCTGGTTGGCGAGGCCGTACGCCGCCCAGTTCGGATAGCCCAGCATCTTCGCCTTTTC
>JBQCCP010000179.1:0-3387 GCA_051962095.1 Rhodanobacteraceae bacterium | reverse complement strand
TTGATGACGCGGGCGGTCTGCGCGGCGGGCTCGGCCAGCACGCGCACCAGCATGGTGGCGGGCTGCACCAGCACGCTGAGCAGCATCGACAGCGCCTGATCGCGGGTCGGCAGCGAGGCCAGCACGTCCACGTGCGAGCCTGGGTACGCCTTCCCACCGATCGCGACCAGCTTCGGCTTCAGCGCGTCGTTGGTCTTGGTGTACTCCTTGACCAGCCGCCCGGCGGCACCCGGATCTTCGGTCGAGAAGGCGTACAGCAACGGACCGGTGAGCTGCGCTTGCGCACAGGCGTATTCCGTTCCATCGACCGCACGCCGCACCAGGATGTTCTTCGCGACTTTCAGGAACACACCCGAGGTACGTGCCTTCTTGCGCAGCTCGGTGAGCTGCTCGACCGTGAGACCCGCGTACTCCGCGGCGACCAGCGAGTGCGCCTTCGACGCAACTTCGGCCAGTTCGGCAACGAGCTCTTTCTTTTGTGCCAGATTGAGCGGCATTGCTTGCCTCCAATGAATCCATCGCGCTCCGTGCGCGATGCACTCGAACCAAACGGATCATCGGCGTCCTGCCGATCCGCCGGCACCACAAGGTGCCTGGTTGCGGTGTCCGCTCGGAGATCAACCTTTCAGTCGACTCGTTGCGGGCGACACCATCTGCGCAGGCGGGAATCCTTCGATTCCGATTGAGGCTCGGCGAGTCGAAACCCGCTTCGCCACCTGCGGTCTTTGACGGCTCGGTTGCGGTGTTCTGCAACGTCGCCCTCAAATTTCTACTAGTCAGGCGATCTTCGATCGCCTTCCTTTAACCGTCATCCCGCGAAAGCGGGGATCCAGCGTCTTTGTTTGTAGGAGCGCGCCTGCGCGCGATCGGTCGCCAGCAGGCTGGCTCCTACATTTTGTGTAGCGTCACTTCGCCGCCGTCGCCGCCAGCGTGGACGGATCGACGATCACGCCGAGACCCATCGTGCTGGAGACCGATACCTTCTGCAGGTACTGGCCCTTCGCGGTTGACGGCTTGACCTTCAGGAGGTCGGCGACCAGCGCATTCAAGTTGTCGCGCAGCGCGTCGATCTCGAAATTCACCTTGCCAATCGAGCAATGCACGATGCCGGCCTTGTCATTGCGGTAACGCACCTGGCCGGCCTTGGCGTTCTTGACCGCGCCGACCACGTCCGGCGTCACCGTGCCGACCTTGGGGTTCGGCATCAGGCCGCGGGGACCGAGCAACTGGCCGAGCTTGCCGACCACGCGCATTGCATCCGGGGTCGCGATCACGACGCCGAAGTCGATGTCGCCGCCTTGCATCTGCGCGGCCAGGTCATCCATGCCGACCGCGTCGGCGCCGGCGGCCTTGGCCGCTTCAGCCTTCTCGCCGGCCGGGCAGAACACCGCCACGCGCACCGTCTTGCCGGTGCCGTGCGGCAACACGGTGGAACCGCGCACGCCCTGGTCGGACTTCTTGGCGTCGATGCCGAGGCGGATCGCCACGTCCACCGATTCCACGAACTTGGTCTTGCTGTTGTCCTTCAGGATCTTGAACGCCGCGTCGACCGGATACTGCTTGCCGGGCTCGACGGCGCCATTCATCGCCTTGAAGCGCTTGCTGATGCGTGCCATGTCAGACGCCCTCCACGTTGAGACCCATGCTGCGCGCGCTGCCGGCGATCGTGCGCACGGCCGCGTCCAGATCCGCCGCGGTGAGGTCGGGCTCTTTCTGCTTGGCGATGTCTTCCAACTGCTTGCGCGTCACCTTGCCCACCTTGTCGGTGTTGGGCTTGGACGAACCCGACTGGATGCCGGCCGCCTTCTTCAGCAGCACCGTCGCGGGCGGAGTCTTGGTGACGAAGGTGAAGCTGCGGTCCGAATACGCGGTGATGATCACCGGGATCGGCAGGCCCTTTTCGAGCTTCTGCGTGGCGGCGTTGAACGCCTTGCAGAACTCCATGATGTTGAGGCCGCGCTGGCCCAGCGCCGGACCGACCGGCGGACTGGGGTTGGCCTCACCGGCCTTGACCTGCAGCTTGATGTAACCGACGACTTTCTTTGCCATTGCTTTTGCTCCTGCGAGTCCGAACGCCTGTTTTCAGGCTCCTCGCTGTTGTTGTGAACAGGAACGAGGAGCGAGTAGTGAGGGCGCACTGACGAAGTGCCCTCGCCGCTCATCCCTCGACCCTACGCTTTTTCCACCTGCCCGAATTCCAGTTCCACCGGCGTCGAGCGTCCGAAAATCAGCACCGCCACGCGCAGGCGGCTCTTCTCGTAATTGACTTCCTCGACCACGCCGTTGAAGTCGTTGAACGGACCATCGATGACGCGCACCATTTCACCCGGCTCGAACAGCACCTTCGGGCGCGGCTTCTCGATGCCTTCCTTGACGCGATTCAGGATCGCGTCGGCCTCGGAATCCTTGATCGGCAGTGGCTTGTCGGCGGTGCCGCCGATGAAGCCCATCACCTTGGGCGTTTCCTTGACCAGGTGCCAGCACTCGTCGTCAATGCGTGGCGCGCGCGCCTCGCCGGTGGTTTCGATCTGCACCAGCACGTAGCCCGGGAAGAACTTGCGCTCGCTCTTGCGCTTCTGGCCGCCGCGCATTTCGACCACTTCCTCGGTCGGCACCAGCACTTCGCCGAACTTGTCCTGCATGCCCGAGCGCGCCACCCGCTCGATCAGCGCGCGCGCGACCTGGTGCTCGAAGCCCGAGTAGGCGTGGACCACGTACCAGCGTTTGCCTGTCGTTTCGCTCATGTCTTAAAGCTTCAGCAACCAGTCGAGGATGACCGACTTCAGGATGATGTCGATCAGGCCCAGCACGATGCTGAGCAGGACGACCACCAGGATCACTACCAGGGTCGTGCGGACGGTTTCTTCGCGCGTGGGCCATACGACCTTGCGCATTTCGAACTGGGTTTCACGCAGATAGCTGCGCACCGCGCGGCCGGGTGTGGTGAACCAGGCCACGGCACAGGCGGCCACGATTGCGCCCACCACGCTCAGCGTGTGCAGGATCGGTGCGACGGTGGTCGGCAGCAGGTAATACGCGGCCACGCCGGCGACGACGATCAGTACCGCCAGTGTCAACAAGCCGGCATCCGCCGCCTTGCCGGTTCCGATCGTTTCCGCCTTCGCATTCATGGTTTTCTTGGTGTCCGGCACTGCTGTGTCTGCATCCAGTTCACGCATTGGCACGCCAGGAGGGACTCGAACCCCCAACCTGCGGTTTTGGAGACCGCTGCTCTGCCAATTGAGCTACTGGCGTAGTGTTTGTTCAGCGGTCCTGCGCTTGCTGCCATTCCTCTTCCCGGTGTTATGCGGCTCTGCCGCATGGACACCGGGAGTTATTGCTGCGCCTCGATCTGTTTCCAGGAAACACCGGACGCAGGTTGCGCAG
>JBQCCP010000178.1:0-6513 GCA_051962095.1 Rhodanobacteraceae bacterium | reverse complement strand
AATTCGCGACGACCAGCATCACGGCGACGCCACGCAGCCACGCGCGACGGCGCTTGGCGGCGCGCGAAAGCAGCACGGCAAACGGCAGCGCGAAGTCGCACGCGATCAGGAACCACGCGAGGTATCGCCACGATGTCAGCGTGCGCGGGATGTACCACGCGTTTTCGTCGGGCAGGTCGGCGATCCAGACGGTCAGGTATTGCATGAAGGCGAGGTACGACCACGCCAGCACGAACGTCAGCAGCATGTTGCCAAGGTCGTGCAGCACGTCGGGCGGCACGGAATCGGCTTCGCGACCCCGTGGCGATGCGGCCGTCGCGGTGGCGAGCGCGCACGCGCCCAGCAGCCAGCCGGTGCCGACCATCATCCCGAACACCGAGGAATGCCAGTGCGGCGTCAGCGACACGGCCCAATCCACCGAGGCGAGCAGCGAGCCGACGCCGAACACGATCAGTCCCGGCGCGGCGATCCGGCGCGCGCGCACGCGGTCATCCATGTTGCGCGTGAAGGCGATCAGCCAGCCGATCCACGCCACGAAATAGATGACGGTGCGGATCACGAAAAACGTGTCGGCGAGATACCAGCTTTGCGCTTGCGCCTCTGCGTCCGGCGCGGGCGCGGTCCACGCGTACAGCACGCGCATCTCCACCAGGATCGGGATCACCGCAAGCGCCATCAACGGCAGCAACCGCGCGGCCGCGAGCAACGGTGGCCGGATCCAGTCGCCCCACGCGCCGCCGGTGATCGCGTGGATCATCAGCAACGCAAGACTGCCGAGGCTCAAGCCCGTGAAGAAGAAGAACGCGAACAGGTACGAAAGCAATGCCTGTTTCGGTTCGCGCCATAGCCCGAGCAGCGCGCACGTGACCAGCGCCGCCACGCCGACCAGCAGCGCGAACCATTGCGCAAGCGTACGCGGCAGCCAGGCGTTCATCGCGCGGTTCCGTTTTTCCCCTCTCCCACCGGGAGAGGGTGCCGCGAAGCGGCGGGTGAGGGTTCGCGCAACGCGCGGCGCCCAGCTTCGTGCCGAACCCTCACCCCCGCGCTGCGCGCGCGGCGCTCTGCGCCGCCTCTCCCGAAGGGAGAGGGGTTCGTTGCTTGCGAATTCGATGCTCCAAGTTTTTGCAAATCCTCCGCGCTCAAATCCGACCTCGGCGCATGCTGGCTCAACTGCAGCGCGCGGATGTAGGCGACAATCGCCCAGCGGTCGTGCGGCGAGATCCGATCGGCGTACGGATACATCACGCCATAGCCGTGCGTGATCACCTGGTAGAAATGGCTTTCGGGCGCGTTGCGCAGCGCGGCGGTGTGGTAACTCGGCGGGTGCGGGAAGCCACGCTCGGCGATCATCCCATCGCCGTCCCCGGCGCGGCTGTGGCAGGGCGCGCAGTAGATATCGAAGCGTTGCCGTCCGCGCGCGAGCAGTTGCGGCGTGATCGGCAGCGGATTGGAATAGCCCGGTGACGCGGCGGCGCCGGCGCGCGCGAGCGGCTTGCCGTGCGCATCGACGCCACTGACCGGACCCGCCGGGGGCACCCGCGCGACGCGCCCCATCCGCCCGCTGGTGGTGCCGGCCAGCGCACCGGCCGAATACGGTTCCGTGCCCGGCACCTGCGGCCGCGAAGAATTGCCGTCTGGCCACAACGGGCTCGGCGTCAGCGGCTTGTACTTCGGCTGGTCGTACATCTCGTGCATGCCGCGTTCGCAGCCGGCGAGTGACGCGAGGGCCACAAGGATCAGCAGTAATTCCAGCACCGATCGCGCGCGCTTTTGTCCCCTCTCCCGCTTGCGGGAGAGGGCCAGGGTGAGGGGAAAACTTGCGAACGTGTCGCGAGCACTTCCCCCATCCGCCCTCCAGGCACCTTCCCCCGCAAGCGGAGGAAGGGAAGAGCGTGGCGGCAGCATGCGCGCTTTCATTCTTCCGCTACCTCCACCACCGACAGCGGCGACAACGTGCCCAGGAATGCCTGCGTGGCCTGTGGATCGAAGCGTGGGTCGTCGCCGCGCACCAGCAGGAAGAAACGATCGCTGGTCGCGCGTTCGAACTCGTGACTCGCGAACAGCGGATGGCGCACGCGCGGCAGCCGCGCGCCGTACAGCACGGCCAGCACGCCCAGCAGCACCGCCCACAGGATCGTCATCTCCACCGCCGGCGGGATGAACGCGGGCCACGAAAACGTTGGCCGGCCGCCCACGTTGATCGGATAGTTCACCGCCGCCGAATACCACTCCAGCCAGTAGGTGAAACCGCCTCCGCCCAGCGCGCCGACGAGCATCCAGAACGGCACCCAGTGGTGGCGCGCGCCCAGCGCCTTGTCGAGTCCCTCCACGGGATAGGGCGAATACGCCTCGATGCACGACGCGTAGTAACCCGCTTCGCGCACCCGCCGCACCGCCGCGAGCAGGTGCTCCGCTTCGGCGAACTCCGCCAGCAGCCCGTGCAGGCGCGCGCTCATCGCCGCGCCTCCCCGCGGCGCCGCGACGCGAGCAGCTTGCGCAGCTCGAACATCGAGAGTACCGGCAACAGCCGCGTGAACAGCAGGAACATGAAGAAGAACATCCCGATCGAACCGACCAGGAACAGGAGGTCCCATACCGTCGGCCAGAACATGCCCCACGCGGACGGCAGGAAGTCTTCGTACAGGCTGGTGACGATCAGCATGAAGCGCTCCAGCCACATGCCCACCAGCACGCCCAGCGCGATCACGAACACTGCGCCCGCGCTGCGCCGCACGCGCGGGAACCACAGCAACTGGATCGCCGCCACGTTGAACAGGATCGTGCCCCAGAACACCCACGCGTACGGGCCGACCACGCGATGCATCGTCATCGCGACGTCGTACTTGTCCATCGAATAGAACGCGGTGAAGATTTCCGAGAAGTAGCTGTAGTCCACGAACAGCCCGGCGGCCAGCATCATCTTGGCCATGTTCACGATGTGGCGCTCGGTCAGGTACGCCTCGAAACCGAACCACTTGCGCAAGGGGATGCCGAGGACCAGCACCATCGCGAAACCCGAGAACAGCGCGCCGGCGATGAAGAACGGCGGGAAGATCGTTTCGTGCCAGCCCGGCACCAGGCCTTCGGAAAAATCCAGCGCGACCATGCTGTGCACGGAAAACACCAGCGTCACCGCGAGTCCCGCGGTGACGAGATTGAATTTCTCCAGCCGCATCCAGTGTCGCGCTTCGCCGCGCCAGCCCAGCGACAGCAGTCCGTAGAAGCGCGCCTGCGCGCGGGTCGGCGCGCGATCGCGCAGCGTCGCGAGGTCCGGCAGCATCCCGACGTACCAGTACACGATCGACACGATCAGGTACGCGAGGATCGCCCAGAAATCCCACTCCAGCGAACTGCGCCACTGCGGCCACAGGTTCATCACGTCGGGGTAGGGGAACAGCCAATAGAAGAACCACGGTCGCCCCAGATGCAGGATCGGAAAGATGCCCGATACCGACACCGCAAACACCGTCATCGCCTCCGCGAAACGGTTGATCGAATTGCGCCAGCCCTGCCGTGTCAGGAACATCGCAGCCGAAATGAACGTGCCGCCCATGCCGATCGCGATCCACCACACATAGTTCGCGATGAAGAAACTCCACGCGACCGGGATGTTCAGCCCGAAGATCCCGACGCCCGCATACAGCAGCCAGATCGTTCCGATGGACAGCACGCCGCAAAGCAGGAACGACAATCCGAAGCCGCCGAGCCACAGCCAGCCGGTCGGACGCCGCAGCGTCGCATCGCTGATCTTCGCGCTGATCGACGCATTGGTTTCCCCCGGCGCGATCACTGGCGGCAGCGTATCGCGCGGCAGCACGGCGCTCACGGCCATACCTCTCCCTCTCCCCCAATCGCTTTTTGATTGGGGGAGAGGGCTGGGGTGAGGGGGGGAACATACGCAACCACGAATCGTTTCGAGCTTGCGGAACAACGTGTGGCGCCGCCAGGCCGAATACTTTCCGCGGTTGCAAGCCCCGCCCCCTCACCAGCGCTGCGCGCTCGGCGCTGCGCGCCGCCTCTCCCCCGCAGAAGCAGCGGTGGAGAGGGCTTTTGCTGGGGGCGGCGGAACGAAGCGCTCATGACTCGTCCTCCTTGAGCACCGGATTCGGGTTTCGGATGCGCGCCAGATATGTCGTGCGCGGGCGCGTGCCGAGTTCGTTGAGCATCGCGTAACTGCGCGGCGAGGCCTTGGCTTTCGACACGCCGGAGTCCTTGTCGGCGATGTCGCCGAAACGGATCGCCTGCGTCGGACACGCAGCCTGGCACGCGGTGACGATTTCGCCATCGCGGATGCGGCGGCCCTCCTTATCGGCTTCGATGTGCGCGGTTTCGATGCGCTGGATGCAGTACGTGCACTTTTCCATCACGCCGCGGCGGCGCACCGTCACTTCCGGGTTGCGCATCGCCATGTACTGCGGCGTCGACTTGTCGGCGTACTGCATGAAGTTGAAGCGCCGCACCTTGTACGGGCAGTTGTTGGAACAGAAGCGCGTGCCGACGCAGCGGTTGTACACCTGCACGTTCAGGCCTTCGGCATCGTGCACGGTCGCGTCGACCGGGCACACGACTTCGCAGGGTGCGTGCTCGCACATCATGCAAGGCACCGGTTGGTTGTAACTCGCCGGGTTCGTGGCCTCGCCGTCGTAGTAACGGTCGACGCGGATCCAGTGCATCTCGCGCCCGCGCCGCACCTGCGCCTTGCCGACGATCGGGATGTTGTTCTCGGCCTGGCATGCGATCGTGCACGCCTTGCAGCCGATGCAGGCGTTGAGGTCGATGCTCAGGCCCCAGGCGTAATCGGCTTGCGGGTAATCGGGATACAGGCTTGGCGGCCTGGGACCGTAACGATCGTGCGCGGTCGCGAACGTCGGATCGGACTCGAATTGATCCAGCGTGCCGACGCGGAACGGGTCGCGGCCCTCCATCGCGAAGTGGTGTTGCGTCTGTGCGATGTCGTAGCGTTCGCCGGTGGGGACAAGTTCGAGGTCCGCAGCGACCCACAGCGAATCCTTCGAGCGCAAGGCGTAGGCATCGAAGCCTTGTCCTTCCGCCACGCGGCCAGCGTTCCTGCGGCCATAGCCGAAGTGTATCGTGACGCTGCGCTCGGCCTGTCCCGGCATGATCCACACGGGACCGCGTACCGAACGCCCGCCGCTGCGCAGTTCCACGCCGTCGAAGTTTTTGAGGCCCTTCCGTTTCGCCAGCGCGGGCGAAACCAGCACCACGTTGTCCCAGGTGAGTTGCGTCTGCGGCTTGGGCAGTTCCTGCAACCAGCCGTTGTTCGACCATTCGCCGTAGCCGATGGTGGGATCGGGGCGGAACAGCAGCTCCAGTTCGTCTTTTTTTTGCTCGTCATTCCGGACGCCGCGCAGCGGCGATCCGGACTGCGTTTGCAGGACTGCAAACGCGAACGCCGAAGGCGGCCCGGAGGGCGAGCGCCAGGGATGGCGCGAGTAACCCAGCGACTTTGTATTGAGCAAGACGTTTGACCCTGACCGGGGCTGGGCCGTCGACAACGAACTTGTCGCTGCGGTTGGTCCGGCCCCCTCACCCCGGCGCTCTCCCCCGAAAGCGTTCGGGGAAGAGGGAGACAAGCGCGCAGCGGTTGGCGAGGCATCCGCTCCGGGATTTGGCGGCGACCCGTTCGAAACCACCCCAGCCTGCAGCGCCTCCTGCCACGACTTGTCATCTGCAAGTTGCGATTGCCATTGCCGCCGCAGCAGCGCGAGGCCGTCGACCGGATCGCCCAGCAGCAGCGCCATGGTTTCGATTGCGGAGTGGCCGTCGTAGAGCGGCGCGATCAGCGGCTGCGCGAGGCTGGCGGTGCCGTCGAACGCCAAGGCGTCGCCCCAGGTTTCCAGTTCGTGTGCCTGCGGCACGTGCCAGATGGCGAGTGCGCCGGTTTCGTCACGGTACAGCCCAAGATGCAGCGCGTGCGGAACTTTCTGGATCGCGCGCGCGAAGTCGAGGCCGGCCGGCGCGTCGTAAGCGGGGTTGACGCCCAGCATCAGCAGCGTGTCGACCTTGCCCGCGTGCATGTCGTTCGCAAGCGACTCGAGCGAACCGTCGCCGTCGCCCGGCCTCGCAATCAGTGATCCGGCGTATTCGACGGTCTGCCCGATGTTGCCCAGCGCGGCGTTCATCATGCGCGCGAGCGCATGCACCGATTCGGGTTGCGTATCGCCGGCCACGACGATCGACGCGCTGCGGTTGGCCGCCAGATCTTTCGCCGCGGCATCCAGCCAGCGTGCATGTGCGTGGCTTGCATCAGCACCGCCTCCGCTTCCCACCCGCGCCGCAAGCTGCGCCGCGAACCCTTCGATCTCGCGCGACGCGATCGGCAGGCGATGATCGGCCATGCTGCCCGTGACGCTGGGCGTCGGTTCGACCACGTACAGCCGCGCCATCGTGCCCGTGCCTTCCGGATCGCGCGCCGCGATGAAGTCGCGCGAGTAGCGCACGCCGGCCGCGGGATCGCACATGAACTCGGCATCCAGCGACACGACGACCTTC
>JBQCCP010000177.1:0-6035 GCA_051962095.1 Rhodanobacteraceae bacterium | reverse complement strand
TAGCGCGCCGACTGGAACGAGAAGAAATCCAGGATCGGCGTGTCCTGCACGTAATGGAAATAGCGGCGGCCATCCTTGACCCACTCCTTTTGCAGATAACCCGGCGCCAGCGCGATCTGCTCGGCGCTGGTTGAAAGCGTGGCCTGGAAGTGCACCCAGTCGGCATCGCAGGAAATCAGGTTGTTGCCGTGCGCCGCCGCATCGTCGCGCTTGGGCAGGCGCTGCGCCGGGCCCAACCCGTACTTGCGCCGATCGTTGTTGTCGGTGAGCTGGCGGTTTTCGTCGTAGCAGAAGTGCGGAAACGCGAAGCTGTTGATGAAGGTGCCGTTGTGGACGATCTGCTCGCCGGCGGGCTCGTTGGCGAAGCCGTTGTAGGCGACGTGCATCTTGAATCCGAAATCCATCGTCGCGCCGGGCGCCAGCGGTTGCGCCAGCTTGTACAGATAGAAGCCCTGCCGCTTGTCCGCGAGCGCGACGGTATGCGCGGGAAATTCCAGGTCGACCTTGTAATCGCGGGTCGGGAACGTCGGCAGTTGCACCAGTAATTGATCGATCGGCTTGTCGTGCTTGTTGACCAGTACGTAATGACCGTCCACGTCGATGCGCCGTTCCGCCGGATGCATCGCCACGTCCACGTTGACGTCCGTGATCCGCGGCTGGGCGAGCCCCATGTACTTCCGGTAATCCTTTTCGTATTGCGCCTGCAGGCGCTGCTGCTGGTCGTGGGTCTGGTAGTGATACAAGCCGTGGGTGTTGTGGAACAGGAACACCCCGATCGCGGCGAAGCCGATCAGTGCAAGCGCCAGCGCGAGCCGTGCGGGCGCGCGAAATCGTTGCAGCGCGATCCGCCCGCGGGCACGCCAGCCGCGGGTCGTGCCGCGCACCCAGTAAAGCGCGGCGCTCACCAGCAGCGCGACCGCAAGGCAATACCAGTACGCACGGAACCACAGGTTGCCGATCCAGAACGAACCGAACCCGTTCATGTCGGAATACGGCGTTCCCGGCGCGCTGCCGTAGCGGTACAAGTGATCGGAAAGGTGAAATTGCGCCAGCGCGATCATCGCCACGAAGAACGCGACGATCAGCGCGTAGCCGACGAACTTGTTGTTGGACCACACCTGCAATACCACTGCGAGGACCGCGAACAGCATGAACGACAGCAGGTCGAGGCCGATGTATTGCAGGTACAGCAGCGGCTGCAGGTTGGAATATCCGCGCAGCAACTGGTACGCCATCGAGAATAGCGAACCGGCAGCGAGGAACAACACTGCCACCACCGCCAGCGCGAACGCCTTCGACAGCAGCGGAATCCAGTCCGGCGTCGGGAACGCGTCGATCACTTCGCCGACGCGACGGTCGCGTTCACGCCAAACCAGTTCGCCGGCGTAGAAGGCCAGCACGAACAGCAGCAGCCATGTGTAACTGCTGCTCATCGCTTGCGCCATCAAGTGCGTAACTGGCCACACGCTGGTGCCGTAGATCTGATCGCTGAAAGCAAGGTTTCCGCCCAGGTTCGCCAGTCCGAACGCCAGCATCACCAGGAACGGCACGCCCCGCAGGACGCCGCGGGTGTCGAACCATGCAAGTTTCAGGAACTGCCTAGCACGCGCGCCGGCATCGCTGCGCAGCGTCACCACGGGCAACACGATCGGCGTCGCGCGGACAACCTCAGGCGCTTCGAGCACAGCCGCGCGTTTGCGCCAGCGGAACAAGCGCAAGCCTTCGCGATCGGGCTTGAACAGCACGAATGTCGCGGCAAGCAGCGCGACGCCGATCGCCAGCCACAAACCGCGGTTGCCCAGCAGCATGCCGGCCAGCTCGGGAATCCGCACGTTCTGGTCGGACGGCGTCCAGTAACGCGTCACCAGATCCAGCGCGCCCAGTCCGAACGGATCGATGATCGCACCCAGCGTCTGGTGTTCGATGTTGCCGTTGCCCAGCGTGACCAGCGCGATCTGCCACAGCACGAAAAACGCGATCACTCCGATGTAGGTGCCCAGCATCGAGCGCGTCAGCGTCGCCAGCAGAAACAGCAGCGCGCCGACGAAGAACAGGTTCGGCAATACCACGATCGCGAAGGCCGAGCCATACGCATGCCAGGAAGTCGGCCCCAGCCGCGCCGGATCCAGCCACGGCATCAGCGAACCCAGCCACATGCCGAACGCGACCACGACCAGCACCAGCACGCTGACCAGCCATCCGGCCGCGAAGCGTCCGCCCAGATAGGCGAAGCGCGACATCGGGGTCGCGAACACCAGTTCGGCGGTGTTGTGGCTGAAATCGCGCAGCGCCGCGCCCGCCACGAAGATCGTGATCAGGAACAACCCGAGCACCGAGAAGAATCCCAGCATCGAGATCACGACGATCGGCGCATTGCGGTGCACGTTGCCGACGCCTCCGCCGATGGTGATGCTGTCGGAGCACGCCGCCGCGAATGCCAGCGCCGCAAGCGCTAACGCGATCAGCCAGAACAACGGGCTCCTGAGCTGCTGGCGCAACTCGAAACGAAAGATTCCGCGCAGCACGTCAGGCCGCCTTGGCTTGGGCGTGGTGCAATTGCCCGAAATACACGTCTTCCAGGTCGGGCGGCACGCTCTCGAAACTGTCCTCCGGTTTCGCGCCGGCCAGCACGTGGATCAGCGTCGCACCGCCCGCAAGCCGCGTCGACAGCACCGTCATCCGCGCGCGGTATTGCGCCAGCGAAGCCTTGTCGATCGCACGCCGCCAGACCTTGCCTTCCAGCGCGCGGATTGTTTCGCGCGGCTCGCCGGTCAACCGCACCTGGCCTTGCGCGATGATCGCCATGCGCGGGCAGAGTTCCGTGACGTCCTCGACGATGTGGGTCGAGAGGATCACCACCACGCGCTCGCCGATTTCCGCGAGAAGATTGAGGAAACGCTGACGCTCCTCGGGATCGAGGCCCGCAGTGGGTTCGTCCACGATCACCAGTTTGGGATCGCCGATCAGTGCCTGCGCGATCCCGAAGCGTTGGCGCATGCCGCCCGAGAACCCGCCCAGCTTGCGCTTGCGTACGTCCCACAGGTTCACCTGCTTCAGCAGCGCATCGACCAGGTCGCGCCGTTCCCCGCGGCGGGTCACACCCTTCAGCACCGCGAAGTGGTCCAGCATCGCTTCGGCGCTGACCTTGGGATACACGCCGAATTCCTGCGGCAGATAACCCAGCACGCGCCGGGTGGCCGGCTTGTCGGCCAGCACGTCGATGTCGCCGAGCTTTACGCTGCCCTCGTCCGGGTCCTGCAGCGTCGCGATGGTCCGCATCAGGGTGGACTTGCCCGCGCCGTTGGGTCCCAGCAGGCCGAACATGCCGTTCGGGATGTCCAGCGACACGCCGCTGAGCGCGCGCACGCCGTTCGGGTAGGTCTTGGACAAGTTGCGGATCGTCAGCATCGCGTGGTTTTCCTAGCGACAGTCTTTCGGGCGTGACCGGAGTCTGCCCGCCCTGGCACCGCCCCGCCATCCGCCACAGGTCACGGTGACTTTCGGCCACCGGTGACCCGAGGACATGACGCGCCGGCGCAAATGCGCGAAACTGGGCGTCTTGCGGCTTTCCGGAATCGAAGGAACCTGACATGGCAGATGTGCGCGAGGCGAAGGTGCCGGACATCGGCGATTTCCACGGCGTGCCCGTGATCGAGGTGATGGTCAAGCCGGGCGACCACGTGGAAAAGGACCAGGGCCTTGTGACGCTCGAATCCGCCAAGGCCACGATGGAAGTGCCGGCACCGTTCGCGGGCACGGTCAAGGAAGTGAAGGTCAAGGAAGGCGACGAGGTTTCCGAAGGCAGCGTGATTGCGACGATCGAGGCCGAGGGCGGCAAGGGTGAGCCAACGAAACCGGCCGCCGCCGCGGAATCGAAGCCCGCCGCTCCGGCCCCCGAAACGCGCGAAGAAAAGCCGCGGCCGAGCGAGCCGAAGCAAGCCGAGAAAGCACCTTCGCCGCCGCAGGCACAGCCCTCGCGCAGCGAGGGCGAACACGCGGACGAGCGCCGCGCACCGCCGGTGCCGTTCGACGCCGATTCCGTCATGCCCGACAAGGTGCCCTACGCCAGCCCCGCGGTGCGTGCGTTCGCGCGCGAACTGGGCGTGGACCTCGCGCGCGTCAGCGGCAGCGAACGTGGCGGGCGCATCACCCGCGAAGACGTGCAGCAGTTCGTGAAATCGGCGATGACCGGCAGCGCCTTGCCGCAGCGGGCCGGTGCGGGCGGCGGCGGAACCGGCCTGAACCTGCTGCCGTGGCCGCAAATCGACTTCTCGAAATTCGGCGAAACCGAAACCCAGCCTCTGTCACGCATCAAGAAATTGTCCGGCGCCAACCTCGCGCGCAACTGGGCGATGATCCCGCACGTCACGCAGTTCGAGGACGCCGACATCACCGACCTCGAAGCGTTGCGCGTGGCATTGAACAAGGAAAACGAAAAAGCCGGCATCAAGGTCACGATGCTGGCGTTCCTGATCAAGGCCTGCGTCGCCTGTCTGCAGAAGTATCCCGACTTCAACGCCTCGCTGGATGCATCGGGCGAGAACCTGGTACTGAAACGCTATTTCAATATCGGGTTTGCCGCCGATACGCCGAATGGCCTCGTCGTGCCGGTGATCCGTGATTGCGACAAGAAGGGCGTGCTCGACATCGCGCAGGAAATGTCGGCGCTGGCGAGGAAGGCGCGCGACGGCAAATTGACGCCGGGCGAGATGTCGGGAGGCTGCTTCTCGATCTCGTCGCTGGGCGGTATTGGCGGCACCATGTTCACGCCGATCATCAACGCGCCGGAAGTCGCGATCCTCGGCGTGTCGCGATCGTCGACGAAGCCGGTCTGGAATGGCAACGAATTCGCGCCGCGCCTGATCCTGCCGCTGTCGCTTTCCTACGATCATCGGGTGATCGACGGCGCCGCGGCCGCGCGCTTCGCGACCCACCTCGCACAGCTCCTCGGCGACATGCGCCGGGCGCTGCTGTAGACACACAGATGCCCAGAGCAGCGCGGCTTTTGAGCCCCCTTGAGTCAAGGGGGCGATTCATCCACCGCGAGGCGGTGGATGAATGGGGACTGTGGGAGCACACTCGTCTTGAGAGTCGCCCCCGAACGATCGCCGTCGGCCTCTACAAATCAGGAACATTCGCATGAGCAAGACTCTCGATCTCAAAGTGCCCGACATCGGCGATTTCCACGACGTGCCGGTGATCGAGGTACTGGTGAAAGCCGGCGACCGCGTCGAGAAGGACCAGAGCCTGGTGACGCTGGAATCGGCCAAGGCCACCATGGAAGTGCCGGCTTCGGCGGCAGGCGTGATCAAGGAAGTGAAGGTGAAGGTCGGCGACAACGTCGAGCAGGGCGCCGTGATTGCGATCGTCGAAGCGGAAGGTGAGGCTTCGCAATCCGGCGGGGCTCCTGCCGCTTCACGAACTGACAAGACTCCTGCTGCTTCCCCTCCCCCGCGTGCGGCGGAAGGTGGCCGAAGGCCGGTTGGGGGGAATGTCGCGACGCCTCCCCCATCAGCCCTGCGGGCAGCTTCCCCCGCAAGCGGGGGAAGCGAAAAAGCCCCCGCACCCGTCCATGCGCGCGAAACCGGTCGCGAACCCGACATGCAATGCCGGATGCTGGTGCTGGGCTCCGGTCCCGGTGGCTACAGCGCCGCGTTCCGCGCCGCCGACCTCGGCCTCGACACGGTGCTGGTCGAGCGCTACGGCACGCTCGGCGGCGTGTGCCTCAACGTCGGCTGCATCCCATCCAAGGCGCTGCTGCACGCGGCCGAGGTGATAGACGCGGCCGAACTGATGGGCGCGCACGGCATCACGTTCGGCAAGCCGAAAATCGACCTCGACAAGCTACGTGACTTCAAGGACAAGACCGTCGGCAAGCTCACGGGTGGCCTCGCGTCGATGGCGAAACAACGCAAGGTGCGCGCGGTGCAGGGCGTCGGCACGTTCGTGTCGCCGCACGAGCTGGAGGTCGTCCACGGCAAGGACAAGAAGCTGATCCGCTTCGAGCAGGCCATCATCGGGGCGGGTTCGGAAGC
>JBQCCP010000176.1:0-27963 GCA_051962095.1 Rhodanobacteraceae bacterium | reverse complement strand
ATCAGCGCGTGCACTTCGCGCTGCTGGTTGGGATCGAGTCCGTCGGTGGGTTCGTCCAGGATCAGCGCCGGCGGGTCGTGCAGCAGCGCCTGCGCGAGGCAGACGCGTCGGCGGTAGCCTTTCGACAGCGTTTCGATGCTTTGTGCAAGCACCGACTGCAACTGCAGGCGCTCGATCATTTCGTCGAGCCGGCGACGCCCGGCAACGCCCGTCAAACCGCGCACGCGCGAGGCGAACGCGAGGAATTCCGACACCGAAAGTTCGCCGTAGCTCGGCGCGCCTTCGGGCAGGTAGCCGAGCGCGCGGCGCGCCTCGATGGATTGGGCGACCACGTCGTAGCCGCACACCCGCGCGCGCCCGGAACCCGGCATCAGGAACCCCGCGATCATCCGCATCGTGGTGGTCTTGCCCGCACCGTTCGGGCCCAGCAGCGCCAGCACCTGTCCCGGCGAAACCTTGAGGTTCAGGTCCGCCACGGCATCGATCCTGCCGTAGCGCTTGCCCAGGTGTTCGGTTTCGATCATCGCCAAGAGCCGCGCACAAATGTGCGCAAACTCTAGCAGGGTGAGAAGCGGCGCTCCGGGAGCGCGCCCGAACACCGACGGGCGCCAAGGATGGCGCGAATAGCGGGCGGCCACGGATGGCCGCACCGGCGCCACGTACCGTGGACGGTTGCTGGCCAAACGGCGCTCGGCGCCACGGATGGCTACTCGCCGAAACACCGTTTACGCGATGCCGGAGGCATCGCGTGCGAAGGCAGATTCCGGGTTCCCTTGCCGATGAAACCGGCAATGGCCTCGGAATGACGGCATTGTGAATCCCTCACGCGCGATCGATTGGGTGGAGACACAAGGAACGTGGGGCGGGTTTCAACCCGCCGGCTTTTCGGGGATGCAAGCCGACCTTGACACTGCTGGTCAAGAGCCGCCCCGTGACCAGATACCGCCAAACAAAAGGCCCGCACGGTGGCGGGCCTTCTGCTTCATCTTCGCGATCAGCGATGATGGCGCCGCTTGGGCTCCGGACGCTTGCGCGCTTCCGGCTTCTTCGACTCCGCGGGCGGCGCGGTGTTGCCCGACCAGATCGAAGGGTTCAAAGCTTCCAGCGGCTTGGCGCGGCCGGCGATCTGCTCCGGCGTCTGCGCGGGTGCATTCTTCACCGGCAGGAACACACGATAGACCTGGTCGGAATCCTGCACGCCCGGCGGGGACGTCAACTCGTCGTACAGGCGATCGGTGTTTTCGTCGTATTGGTACCCGTGCGTGCCGGCATACGCCTTCAGCGCCATGCGCATCAGCGGGATGCCGGCTTCGCCCGTCCAGGTGGCTTCCAGCACTTCGCGGGCCGGGAACATCATCGCGCGCACGTTGGCGTTCACGATCAACTGGTTCTTCTTGTCCAGGCTGCCGGGCGCGGGGCCATTCGCGTTGCCCGACGAGGAGGCCGACGCCGGCGCACCCGCGCTGGAAGCAGCGCCGCCGGCGCTCGCGGCCGACGCCGCCTTGGCCGCCGATCCCGCGCTGGCGGGCGCAGCCGCCTGTTCCTCGCCGGTCGGCGGCGGGGGCAGCTTGGTCAGGTCGTAGGGCTTGCCGTCGATGGTCAGCGTGGTGCTGTCGATCGGCACGGCCAGGTCGAACGTATAAGTGGTGTCGCCCCACTCGGTGGTGATGGTGGTGGTCGGGCCGGCCGCCTTGACGCCCAGCTTGGCCATCGCGGCTTCGATCTGCTTGAGCGCCGCGGCCTTGGCGGTATCGATGTCGTCCAGCGTGCGGGTGGCCTTGGTCGAGACCAGCAGGACCGGCGTCGCATTGGTGCGGTACAGGCCCGGCTCCATCTTGCCGTAGTCCACGTTCGGAATGCCGGCCAGCATGTTCTGCAGCGAATCGAGACCGTACTGGATCATCGTTGCCGGCGAACCGTGGATCCACAACTGCGAGTAGCGGTCGATCAGGTTCCAGCCGTAGTCGACGTCATAGCCCCAGGTGACGGTGCTGACGCGTTGGCCATGGCTCGGCGTGACGGTGAAGGTGAAGGTCTTGTTCTCGCCGTGCCAGTCGTTGGTGAGATCCCAGGTGACGGTGCTGTTGCCGGCGAGATCGATGTTGCCGGACTTGTTGACCAGCTTGCCGTCGCCGATGTCCTGATTGCCGGTCCAGGTGAGCGTGGCGCCGGGGCCATAGGCCGGGCCGGACAGCGAATACTTCACCTGCGGGTCCTGCGCCTGCAGCGCACCGCCCGCGTAATCGCCGAAACGCCTGAAGTTGTTCAGGACGTCATAGATGTGCTGCGGGTTGTGGCTGATTTCGATCGAGCGCTCGATATGCGCATGGCTGGGCAGGAACACGCCCACGATCACGGCCAGAATGAAAACGATGATCAGGGCAACAACGAATTCGAGCACACGGGTCATGCCAGGAATCTCCGGACGGCTTGTTCACATGGCCGGCACGCGGCTCCTTCAGTCGCGCGCCGATTGCAACGGCGGAAAGGCGGATGGTAGCGGCTTCGCGGCGGCTGCGCCATGCCCCGCGAAACCTTGATCGCGCCCTGCCCGTGCGGTGGCACACAGGCAGGTGCAGCGGATCACAACGTGATTTCTGGTGTGGTGTCTCGAAAAATATTCGTCATTCCGGGACGTGCCGAAGGGGCGAACCCGGAATCGGTTTCAAAGCCGACCACGACCGATTGACTCGCGCCATCCTTGGCACTCGCGCCGTGCGCCGCCTGCGGCGTTCGCGTTTGCAGTCCTGCAAACGCAGTCGGGGTCCGGCCTGCGGCCGGCCCCGGAATCACGACGTAAAGACTTGAGACGTCACTAGACGATCCCAAGCTCCAGCGCCTTCAGCACGGCGCGGGTGCGGTCACGCACGCCCAGCTTGGAAAGGATGTTGGAAACGTGGTTCTTCACCGTGCCTTCGGCCACGCGCAGCGAGTTGGCGATTTCCTTGTTGCTGTAGCCGCCGGACATCAGGCGCAGTATTTCCGTTTCGCGGTCGGTCAGGGGGTCGGGCTGGCCGAGGCTGGTGAACTGGTTGTGCATGCGCCCGACGCCGGCCAGCAGCCGCTGGGTCACCACCGGGGCGATCAGCGAACCGCCGCTGGCCACGGTCTTCACCGCATCGACCAGTTGTTCCAGCGATACGTCCTTCAGCAGATAGCCGCGTGCGCCCGCCTTCAGGCCCGCCAGCACCAACTGGTCATCGTCGAACGTGGTGAGGATGATCGTCGGCGGCACCTTCCCCTGCGCGGCGAAGGTGCTGAGCACGTCGAGCCCGCTCTTGCCGGGCATCCGCATGTCCAGCAGCACCACGTCGGGGTTGATCTTCGGAATCACTTCCAGCGCGGACGCGCCATCGTGGCACTCGGCCACTACCTGGATTTCGGGTGAAAGTTCCAGCAGCGAACGGATGCCCTGCCGGACCAGCGTCTGGTCGTCCACGAGACACACGGAAATCATCGTATTCCCACCCTCACAAGATGAATTGTCGCGACCGCACCGACCACTCGCCCACACGGACGCACAATCTTTACACAGCGCGTTCCATCGGCAACGACGCTTCCAGCGCAAACCCCTGGTCCTGGTCGGTATGGATGGCCAACTGGCCGCCCACTTCCGCCAGCCGCTCGCGCATGCCACGCAGGCCGTTCCCCGGAATGACCTCGCCCGCGCCGCGGCCGTCGTCGCGCGCCTTCAACACCAGCATACCGCCCGGACCTTCTTCGAAGCGCAGCCACAGGTGGCGCGCGCGCGCGTGGCGCACGGCGTTGGTGATGATCTCCTGCGTGCAGCGCAGCAGCACCTGCGCGCGGCGCGAATCGCCCACCGCGAAACGCGGCGGCAGTTCCAGGTGCACGGTCAGGCCCGGAACTCCCTCGGTCAGGTCGCGCAGCGCGTCGGTGAGCTGGATGCCTTCGTCATCGCGCAGTTCGCTGACCACTTCGCGCACGTCGGCGAGCAGTTGCTTGGCGGTGGTGCGCGCGCGCGCCACGTGGTCGGAAGCGTCCTGGTTCACCACCAGGTGGCCTGCGACTTCGAGATTCAGGCTGAGTGCGGTGAGGTGGTGTCCGACCAGGTCGTGCAGGTCGCGGGCGATGCGCATGCGTTCGGAGATGCGGCTGGACTCGGCCAGCAGCGCGCGGGTCGCGCGCAGTTCCGAATTCAACCGCCGCTGCTCCTCGCGCGCGTCCACCTGCTGCCGCGCGACTTCCGAGGCGATGAACACGATCACCGAATTGCCGAGGTACAACCCCGCCTGCAGCACCGCGCCCCAGATCGTGAAATGCGGAAACGCCCAGGCCAGATAGACCGGAATGCAGGCGACGTTCTGCAGGACCAGCCACGCGACCGCGGCCGGCAACGGCAACAGCCACGGCAGCACCAGTCCGACCACCATCAGCAGCAGCGCGCCCACGCCGCTGGCGCTGAACCAGCAGATCGCCAACGCGGCGCAGGTCAGCACCAGCAGGCCCAGCAAGCGGATGCCCCAGTAGCGGCGCGAGTCGAGATTGCGGGTCAGCAGCCAGTACACGACGCCGAAGATCGCGTAGCTCGCCGCCCACAACAGGATGTCCGTGTGGTTCTGCGCGTGCAGCGCGCGCGCCACGTGCACCGGCGAACGCGGCTCGGAAATCCCGCCCAGCATCCAGTCGCGCTGCACCAGCGGCACGCCCACGCAGGCGTACGTGATCAGGCCTGCATATCGCAGCAGGGAAATCGGGCTGAAGGATGGGCGCCGCATCGCGCCGATCATAACCCAGCCGTCCCCGTCCGGCGGCCCGCCGACCGGCGGCTCCTAACGGAAATTTTTCAAGCGGGTCGGTTCGACCTGCCCCGGCGTGGCCGCCGGAACGCAAGACCCCGGGGCGACGGCATGCGATAATGTCTGGCGATGCTGAGCCGCTCTCGGCGGCGTGCCCCTCGGGATCCGTACAGAATATCCGCACACGATGACGCCCACGCCCCACCTGACCCTGCGCGACGTTCACGCTAGCGACCTCGCCGCCGTGATGGGTCTCAACAATACCGCGGGCTCTTCGATCCTGCCCATGGACGGCGCGCAACTCGACCGGCTGTATCGGCGCGCCGATTACTTCCGCGTCGCGGAAGTGGACGGCCATCTGGCCGGCTTCCTGGTGGCGCTGCGCGATTCGACGCCGCACACCAGTTCCAATTTCCAGTGGTTCCGCCAGCACTGCGACGAGTTCGTGTACATCGACCGCGTGGTGATCGGCGACCTGCACCGCGGCCATGGGCTCGGACGGATGTTCTACAGCGACGTGCAGAGCTACGCCGAAGTGCGTTCGCCACACCTTGGCTGCGAAGTGTTCCTGGAACCGCGCGACGACGTGTCGTTGCTGTTCCACGGCGTGTTCGGATTCAGCGAGGCGGGCCAGCAGGTGATGCCGGAATCCGGCCGCCGCGTCAGCCTGCTGCTGAAGAAACTCCACTGTCATTCATTCGTGCGCGAGACCTACGCCGACGGACTCCCCGACGTACCATGGCTGGCGCAGCGCGCGCTGCCGACCGACGCACCGCAGTTGCGCGCGGCGGGCCAGGCATGAGCGCACGCCCCGTCGCGGCCTCCGCCGAAATCCTGGAGGCGGCCGACCTGCGTTTCGGTCAGGTCGGCATCGCCAACGTGCGCGTGCGCAACGCCGATCCCGAGGCGCTGCGCGCTTCGCTGGAAGTGCGCGTGCGCGAGGCGCCATCGTTGTTCGAACGCGCGCCGGTGGTGGTGGATCTCTCGTTCCTGCCCGAGCAACCTGCCGACGCCGAGGTTGCGGCGCTGCTCGACGCGGTGCGCACCGCCGGCATGCTGCCGGTGGGCCTGGCCTACGGCGACAGTACGACGGATGAATTGGCGCAGCGCCTCGGGCTGCCGCTGGTCGCGAAGTTCCGCGCCGCTTACGAACGTGCGGAATCGCGCGACGCGGTGAGTGCCGAAACGCCGCGCGTGTCGGCCACCTCCGAACCTGCCGTCGCGGCATCGACGGCGTCGACCACGGCGCCCAGCACCGCCCTGCAACACCGCCAGCCGGTGCGGACCGGGCAGCAGGTGTATGCGCAGGGGTCGGACCTGATCGTCACCGGCACCGTCGCCAACGGCGCGGAAGTGCTGGCCGACGGCAACATCCACATTTACGGTGCGCTGCGGGGGCGCGCGTTTGCGGGCGCGCTGGGCGACACCGGCACGCGGATCTTCTGTTCGGAATTCCGCGCCGAGATCGTGTCGATCGCCGGCCACTACCGCGTATTCGAGGAACTGCCGAAGGAATTCGCCGGCCGCGCGGTGCAGATCTGGCTCGCCCACGAAGACTCGAAACCGGGCAAACTGCAGATCGCCGCGTTGTGACATCGCGGATTCATCCTTCACCCGAATAATGGGCGCTTCGCGCCGCCTTCACTGCAACCAGAAACCATCGGAGATTCCCTTGACCGAAACCATCGTCATCACGTCCGGCAAGGGCGGTGTGGGCAAGACCACCACGTCCGCCTCGCTCGCCACCGGACTCGCCCAGCGCGGCCACAAGACCGCCGTCATCGATTTCGACGTCGGCCTGCGCAACCTCGACCTCATCATGGGCTGCGAACGGCGCGTGGTGTACGACTTCGTGAACGTGATCCAGGGCGAGGCCTCGCTGAAGCAGGCGCTGATCCGCGACAAGCGCCATGAAAACCTGTACGTGCTGGCGGCCTCGCAGACGCGCGACAAGGACGCGCTGACCCAGGACGGCGTGGGCCGCGTCCTGGACGAATTGAAGCAGGACGGCTTCGACTACATCGTGTGCGATTCGCCGGCCGGCATCGAGAAGGGCGCGCACCTCGCAATGTACTTCGCCGACCGCGCGGTGGTGGTGGTGAATCCGGAAGTCTCCAGCGTGCGCGACTCCGACCGCATTCTCGGATTGCTGTCTTCGAAAACGCGCCGCGCCGAACAGGGCGAAGGCGCCGGTCCCCAGCACCTGCTGCTGACGCGCTACAACCCGGTGCGGGTCGAAGCCGGCGAAATGATGAGTGTCGGCGACGTCGAGGAAATCCTCGGCATCCCGGTGCTGGGCGTGATCCCGGAATCGGAAAACGTGCTCGCCGCGTCCAACTCCGGCGTGCCGGTGATCCACGACGCCGGCTCGATGGCCGGCCAGGCCTATGCCGACGCGGTCGCGCGTCTTCTCGGTGAAGACGTGGCGATGCGATTCCTTGACGCGCCGAAGAAGGGTTTCTTCAAGCGCATGTTCGGAACCTGAGGAGGATGCAATGAGCCTGCTCGATTTCCTGCGCCCGCGCCCGAAGAACACGGCGAACATCGCGCGCGAACGCCTGCGCATCATCGTGGCGCAGGAACGCGCCACCCGCGGCGGCCCCGATTACCTGCCGCTGCTGCGCAACGAACTGCTGGAAGTGATCCGCAAGTACGTGCACGTCGGCGCCGACGCGGTGCAGATCAACGTGGAACGCAGCAGCGAAGGCGAAGTGCTGGAGCTGTCGGTGGCACTGCCGGAAGCCGGTGGCGCGACCGGAACCAACGGTTGACGTTCGGACCAGGGACCAGGGAAGAGCGCAACAATATCTCTTGAAAGTTCGGCGCGAGAGCGGCATGGCGAACATCGAACCCAACGACGTCCTCCGCCTCGCCGACATCGGCTTCGAAGCGCCGGCCGCCTTGCTCGCGCGCCACGGACTCGAACTGGTCCGCATTGCAGACGAGGAACCGATTCCCGGCAGCTACTGGGGCGAGCCCGAAGCGGGCGTGATCGCATCGAAGGTGTACGCGCGCGCCGACACGCCGGTGCATTCGCTGCTGCACGAGGCCTGTCATCTGCTGACGGCCGATCCAGCCAAACGCGCATCGATCCACACCGACGCTAGCGACTC
Organism: Rhodanobacteraceae bacterium; assembly: GCA_051962095.1. Lineage (GTDB taxonomy): Bacteria > Pseudomonadota > Gammaproteobacteria > Xanthomonadales > Rhodanobacteraceae > 66-474. The sequence goes on along the minus strand of JBQCCP010000176.1, from coordinate 20,090 downwards.
GCTCGAAGAAGAAGACGCGACCTGTTACCTGCAGATCGTGCTGGCCGATGCCCTGCCCGGCTTCGGCCGAGAACGCGCGCTGGCCGACATGGATGCCTGGGGTTATTCGTTCCGGCTCGGCTCGGCGCGCGCGTGGTTCGAACACGACGCCGAAGATGCGCGCGCATTCCTGGAAGCGCGCTGTCTGCTGCCGCGGTCCCAATATCAGTCCGGAACGTCAAAAACTCTTTGATGTGGGTGAAGGCGGATCGCCACGGATAGGGTTTATTGGCGTCGAACCTGTGCCAAGCACAGTAGCGCCATTTGGAGCCACCCTCTCATCATGCTCGTCATCCGGAGCGGGCCGCAGGCCCGAATCCGGAATCGGTTTGAGGATCGGCATAGGCCGCGACACCGATTCCGGGTTCTGCCCGCTACTTGCACGGGCAGCCCCGGAATGACGAGGTTTGGAGTCGTTTGGCGGCCCCAATGCAGCTGACAATGACAGCGAATCAGAATCTGCTCTGATCCGCTTTCATCCGTGTCAAAACGACCGTTGCTTGACTGCGGACGGCGGCGGGCCGCTATCATCGGTGCCGCAATGCAAGGGAGATGGCATGCCTCCCCGAACCGTCGCGGCAACAAGCGACTGATGATGCCTACGCCACCGGGATTCCGGTGCGTCGGTATCGCCGCATGACGAGCACTCCGCACGCGCCGCTCCCAGTTCTTGAAGGGAGTTGCAGCATCCATGCTCATTTATGCCCTGCTCGCCACCGGTTGCGGCGCCTTCCTCGGGGCCTGCCTTCGTTACCTGTTCGGCGTATGGTTCAACCCGATCTTCCCGACCGTGCCATTGGGCACGCTCGCCGCCAATCTGCTGGGCGGCTTGTTGATGGGCCTGATCCTCGGTGCCTTCGCGCAGTTCCAGTCGCTGTCGCCCGAAACTCGCATCTTCATCACCACCGGTTTCCTGGGTGGGCTGACCACCTTCTCGACCTTTTCCGGTGAAACCGTCACCTTGCTGTTGCGCGGCCAATACGGCTGGACGTTCGGCATCATCGGCGTACACGTGATCGGCACACTCGGGATGACACTCTTGGGGTTCGCGCTGATGCAGGGCCTGCTGAGGCATTTCGCATGAACGACACCGCACCGACCCAAGGCGTCTACCTGCGCTTCTTCGTGCACGAAAACCGCCGCCACGGCGGCATGCTGCTCTACGACTGGCTGCTGGCCGAAGCGAAGAAGCTCGGCCTTTCCGGCGGCACCGCGTTCCGTTCGATCGCGGGCTTCGGCCGCCACGGCATCACCCACGAAGCGCATTTCCTCGAACTGGCCGGACAGGAAACCGTACGCGTGGATTTCGTGGTGACGCGCGAGGCGGCCGACAAGATGCTGGCGCACGTGCGCGAGGAAAACCTGCAGATGTTCTACGCGATCCTGCCGGCCGAATTCGGCACGCTGGGCGGCGACAAGTGAACGCGACCACGCAGGCTCCATCGCCTGCCGCGCGCCGGCGCGCGCTGACCTTCGTCGTGCTGATAGGCGTCGTCAGCCTGTTCGCCGACATGACCTACGAAGGCTCGCGATCGATCTGGGGGCCGTTCCTCGGCACGCTGGGCGCAACGGGCGCGATCGTCGGGCTGGTCGCGGGGGGCGGCGAATTGCTGGGCTACCTGTTGCGCCTGTTCACCGGCGTGCTGGCCGACAAGACGCAGCGCTACTGGATGATTACGATCATCGGTTACGCGATCAACCTGCTCGCGGTGCCGGCGCTCGCGCTCGCCGGCAACTGGCCGGTCGCGGCGGGCCTGGTGGTCCTGGAACGCAGCGGCAAGGCGCTGCGCACGCCCGCGCGTGACGCGATGCTTTCCTACGCGGCCAAGGACATGGGCGGCGCGGGCTGGGCATTCGGCCTGCACGAAGCGCTGGACTCGATCGGCGCGGTGCTGGGCCCGTTGATCGCGGCGCTGGTGCTGTTCCTGCACGGCGGCTACCGGCATGCATTCGCGTGGCTGCTGTTGCCGGCGCTGGCCGCTCTCGCCACGCTCGCGATCGCGCGTGCGAAATTTCCGCAACCGCAGGAACTCGATCCGCGCCCTGCCCCGGAACTCGACGACGCGCGCGCCTTGCGCGACCTGAAGGTTTTCCTCGTCGCCACCGCGCTGATCGCCGCCGGTTTTTCCGATTTCGCGCTGATCGCGTTCCACCTCGCGCGCGATCACGTCGTCGCGAGCGACGTGGTGCCTACCCTGTACGCGCTCGCGAGCCTCGCGGGCGGGCTCACCGCGCTGGTGCTCGGCAAGCTGTTCGACCGGCAAGGCTTGTCGGTGCTGTTGTGGACGACGCTGGTTCCCGCGCTGTATGCGCCGTTGGTATTCCTCGGCGGACAATGGGCCGCGCTCGCCGGCATGGCCTTGTGGGGCATCGGCTTCGGCGCGCACGATTCGTTGTTCCGCGCCGCCGTGGCGCAACGCATTCCGCGCGAACGGCGGGCCACGGTGATGGGCGTGTTCAACGCGATCTACGGGACCGCATGGTTCGCCGGCAGCGTGCTGCTCGGCGTGTTGTACGATGTCAGTCCGCTCTACACGGTGATCGCCGCACTGGTGTTGCAGCTCGCGGCCTGCCCGCTCTTGTGGAGCCTTCGCAACAGGAGTGCACCATGAACGACATGACGGCGAACACGGAACCCGCGCATCTGTCGCGCCATGACCTTGCGTTGCGCGAGAAGGCGCAGAAGCTCCTGGACCACGCGGACGTGCGCATCGACGGCGATCGGCCCTGGGATTTGCGCGTTCACGACGAGCGCGTGTTCGCGCGCGCCTTCGCGCACGGCTCGCTGGGCCTCGGCGAGGCGTACATGGATGGCTGGTGGGACACACCTTCGCTGGACCAGTTCTTCTACCACGTGCTTGGCGCGCACCTCGACGAGCACCTGAAGAATTTCGACGCGCTGCGCGCCCACCTGCGCGCGCGCTTCATCAACATGCAGCGCGGCCGCAAGGCGTTCAAGATCGGCAAGGCCCATTACGACATCGGCAACGACCTGTTCGCGAAGATGCTGGGCAAACGGCTGGTGTATTCCTGCGGCTACTGGGCCATCGCGGACAATCTCGACGACGCCGAGGAGGCCAAGCTCGACCTCGTCTGCCGCAAGCTGCAACTGAAGCCTGGCATGAAGATCCTCGACATCGGCTGCGGCTGGGGCGAGGCGTTGAAATACGCAACCGAGAAATACGGCGTGTCGGGCGTCGGCGTCACCGTTTCGGAACAGCAGGCACAGTTCGCGCGCGAACTGTGCAAGGGGCTGCCCATCGAGATCCGTCTGCAGGACTATCGCGACGTCGAAGAAAAGTTCGACGCGGTGTACTCGATCGGCATGTTCGAGCACGTCGGCTGGAAGAATTACCGCACCTATTTCGAAGTGTGCCGAAGCTGTTTGAAAGACGACGGGCTTTCGGTGCTGCACTGCATCGGCGTCAATTCCACGCCGTCGCGGCCGGACCCGTGGATCGAGAAATACATCTTCCCGAATTCGATGGTGCCGGCCGCCTCGCAGGTCACGCCCGCGCTGGAGAACCTGTTCGTGGTCGAGGACTGGCACAACTTCGGCGCCGATTACGACAAGACGCTGATGGCGTGGCTGGCCAATTTCGATACCGCATGGCCGGAACTGTCCGCCAACAATCCGCGCTACGACGAACGCTTCCGCCGGATGTGGCGTTACTACCTCTCGGGTTCCGCCGCGACCTTCCGCACCCGCCGCGACCAGTTGTGGCAGCTCACGCTGTCACCGAAAGGCGTGCCGGGCGGCTACCGCGTACCGCGCTGACCGAAAAACGCGCGCATCGCAAGACTCGGGAAAAACCCCGCGCGCAAGGATGCGCGCGCGGCGCGTGACACAATGCGAGGATTCTTTTTCGCGCTCGTGTCCGCATGAAAATGTTTCGCCGCTTCTGCTTCATCCTCGCATTGGCGCTGATTGCCAGCACGCCCGCGCTGGCCGATCCAGCGCTGTGGGTCGCGAAAAGCGCCACCGCCACGGTCTACCTGTTCGGCACCGTGCATGTCCTGCCGCCAGACGCCCAGTGGCACTATCCGGCGCTTGACAAGGCGCTCGCCGACAGCGGCACCTTGTACGTGGAAGAAGACGACGACAACCCCGTCGCGATGCAGATGCTGGTGCTGCAATACGGGACGGACCTGCAGCATCCGTTGTCGGACCAGTTGGACGACGCGGATCGCGCACGTCTGGATGCGGCGGCGAACACCCTCGCGTTTCCAGGCGGCGCTGCCACGCTGAACGCGATGAAGCCGTGGCTGGCGGCGTTGACGATCATGGTCGCACCCATCGTCAAGGCGGGTTACGATCCGAAGTCCGGCGCCGACAAGCGGCTCGAAGCCGAATTCAAGGACGCCGGCAAACCCGTCGATGCCTTCGAAACCGCCGAGCGGCAAATCAAGTATTTTGCCGATCTGCCGGCCTCGCTGCAGCTCGATCTGCTGCGCAACGTGCTCGACGATTATGCCAAGGGCCCGGCGCAGATCAAGGCGCTGATCCACGCATGGCAGGGCGGCGACGTGGACGCCATCGCCAACAACGTCAACGGCAGCATGCGTGCGCAGTATCCCGACCTGTACGGGGTGCTGCTGGTCGACCGCAACCGGAACTTCGCCAGGCAAATCGGAGCACTGCTGAAGGGCGGCGGCACGATCTTCGTGGCCATCGGTGCCGGCCACCTCGCGGGTCCCGACAGCGTGCAAGTGCAGCTCGCGAAGCTCGGCACCGAAACCGAACGCGTGCATTGAGGGGCGCGCCCCGCGACAATTCCCCGGATCCCAACTGAAGTCCCGGCCCATCCGGGACCACGGATAGCCATGGCATCGCTGGAAACCAACTTCGAACAAATCCCGCTGCGCGAGTATGCCGAGCGCGCGTACCTCGACTACTCCATGTACGTGGTGCTGGACCGCGCCCTGCCCTTCATCGGCGACGGCCTGAAGCCCGTGCAGCGGCGCATCGTCTATGCGATGAGCGAGCTCGGCCTTGCCGCCACCGCCAAGCCGAAGAAATCCGCGCGCACGGTCGGCGACGTGATCGGCAAGTTCCATCCTCATGGCGACACCTCGGTATACGAGGCGATGGTGCTGATGGCGCAGCCGTTCTCGTATCGTTATCCGTTGATCGACGGGCAAGGCAATTTCGGTTCATCGGACGATCCCAAATCCTTCGCGGCGATGCGCTACACCGAATCGCGCCTTACGCCGATCGCCGAGTTGCTGCTCAGCGAATTGCCGATGGGCACGGTCGACTGGGCGCCCAACTTCGACGGCACGCTCAAGGAACCATCGTGGCTGCCGGCGCGCATGCCGCACGTGCTGCTCAACGGCTCCACCGGCATTGCGGTCGGCATGGCGACCGACATCCCGCCGCACAACCTGCGCGAAGTCGCCTCTGCGTGCATCCATCTGCTGGACGAGCCCTCCGCCAGCATCGCGGACCTGTGCGAACACATCAAGGCGCCGGATTTCCCTACCTCCGCGGAAATCATCACGCCGCGCAGCGAATTGACCGCGATGTACGCGACCGGCAACGGTTCGGTGCGTTGCCGCGCGGTGTACGTCGAGGAACGCGGCAACATCGTGCTGACCGCACTGCCGCACCAGGTTTCGCCCGCGAAGATCATCGAGCAGATCGCCGGGCAGATGCGCGCCAAGAAACTGCCGATGCTGGAGGATCTCCGCGACGAATCCGACCATGAGAACCCGGTGCGGCTGGTGCTGATTCCGCGCAGCAATCGCGTCGACACCGGCGCGATGATGCAGCACCTGTTCGCGACGACCGATCTCGAGAAGAGCTTCCGCGTCAACCTCAACATGATCGGGCTGGACGGCCGCCCGCAGGTCAAGACGCTGAAGCAAATCCTCGACGAGTGGCTGCGCTTCCGCGCCGACACCGTGACGAAGCGCCTGCAGCACCGTCTCGAAAAAGTCGAGCGCCGCCTGCACTTGCTGGAAGGCCTGCGCATCGCGTTCCTCAACCTCGACGAGGTGATCCGCATCGTCCGCCACGAGGACGAACCGAAACCGGCGCTGATCAAGCGCTTCAGACTGTCGGAAGAACAGGCCGACTACATCCTCGAAACCAAACTGCGGCAACTCGCGCGGCTCGAGGAAATGAAGCTCGATGCCGAGCGCGATGCGCTGGAAGAAGAGCGCGCGAAGATCGAGGTGACGCTCGGTTCCAAGGCGCGCCTGAAAACGCTGATCAAGCAGGAACTCAAAGCCGACGCCGAGAAATACGGCGATGCGCGCCGTTCGCCGCTGGTCGAACGCGCGGCCGCGCAGGCGCTGGACGAAAGCGAACTGGTGGTGTCCGAACCCGTCACCGTGGTGCTCAGCGAAAAAGGCTGGGCACGCGCGGCCAAGGGGCATGACGTCGATGCCGCCGAGCTTTCCTATCGCGAGGGCGACAAGTACCTCGCGAGCGTGCGCGGCAAGAGTGCGCAACAAGCCGTGTTCATCGATTCGACCGGCCGCAGCTATTCCACGGCCGCGCACACATTGCCGTCTGCACGCGGCAACGGCGAGCCACTGACCGGACGCTTCACGCCACCGCCAGGCGCACGTTTCGACGCGGTCGCGATCGGCGACAACGCGACCAAGCTGATCCTCGCGACCGACGCCGGCTACGGATTCCTGACACGCTTCGAAGGCCTGCTCGCCAACAAGAAAGCCGGCAAGCAGGTCATCAACATGGATGACGACGCGCGCGTGCTCGCACCCGCGTATGTCAACGATCCCGCGCGCGACCGCATCGTCGCGGTGACGACCGAAGGACATCTCCTGATGTTCTCGGTCGCCGACCTGCCGGAACTCGACCGCGGCCGCGGCAACAAGCTGATCGAAATTCCCAAAGCCAAACTGAAATCCGGCGAGGAACGCATGGCGGGCATCGCGGTGGTCGCGGAAGGCTCCGGCGAAGTCACGCTGTACGCGGGCCAGCGCAAGCTCACCTTGAAGTGGGCGGACCTGGTCGAGTACGGCGGCAGCCGTGCGCAACGCGGCGGGTTGCTGCCGCGCGGACTGCGGAGGGTGGACCGGATCGAGACTACCGCCTGATCAGTCCGGATCGCGCCGGCTCGCCGGCAGCCTCACGGCAACGGGAACTTCGGTCCGCATCCAGAAATCCAAGCCCTGTGCACGCCAGACGATTTCATGCGTTGAAAGGCGTGTCCTCCGGAGCCGCCATGAACCTGTTCCGCAAAGCCCTGTTCCTTGCCACCTGCCTCGCGGCCGGCGTCGCCTCTGCGCAAAACGCCGGTCAGCCACTGAACCTCCAGTTGCCACCCAGCGACATGCCGGTTGCCGCGAGTACCGCGGCCAGCCGGCCCGCCACCGACCGCAACGGCAATCCGACCAGCGCACCCGGCGTGTATTACGGCGACCACAGCGGCCCTGCTCCGACCGAGCATGTCGCGGTGCAGCGCTGCGACGACGCCACCTACAACCAGCCGCAGATGCACGGCAGCGCCAGCATGGGCGTGATGGGCGGCAACCACGTCAGCGGCAGTTACCAGGCCGCGACGGTCCATCTCAGCAAGAACCTCGGCGACTGCGAGCATCCATCCGGCGGCGTCGGCCTCACGATCCATGTCGGCCAGAGCCGGTTCCACGGCCGCAGCTGGTAGCCTGCAGCGACGCGGCAGCAAGACATCGCCCGCATCATCGCGTTAAGCTTGCGAGCGTGCCGCAACCGGCACGGGGGAATGCTCGCGCGATGCACGGCGAATGCAAGATGCCCGGGGGCAAATTGGTGGTGGCGGATTTCGAGGTTCGCGACGGCAAGTTGACGCGCGTGCGGATCAGCGGCGACTTTTTCCTGGAACCCGATTCCGCGCTCACCATGATCGACGTGGCGCTGGAAGGCCTGCCCGCCGCGGCCGGCAGCACGCACCACGCCGCCGTGATCCAGGCCGCGGTCGGTCCGAACACCCGCATGTACGGCGTGTCGCCCGAGGCCATCGCGGTCGCGGTGCAGCGCGCGCTGGAGGCGGCAGGGTGAACCGGCCCGGCTGGAACGATTTCAAGTGGCGCTTGATCCACGCCGCGCCGCAGCCGCCGGCGCTGCACATGGCGCTGGACGAGGTATTGACCGACGAGGTCGCGGCGCGCCGCCGTCCGCCCACGCTGCGGGTGTGGGAATGGTCGGCGCCGTGCGTGGTGATCGGACGCTTCCAGTCGCTGCGCAACGAGGTCGATGTCGAAGCCGCGCGCCGGCACGGCATCGAGGTCGTGCGCCGGATCAGCGGGGGCGGCGCGATGTTCATCGAACCTGGCAACACCATCACCTATTCGCTGTACACGCCGGAGACGCTGGTCGCCGGCATGAGTTTCCAGGAATCCTACGAATTCATGGACGCGTGGGTGATCGACGCGCTGCAAGGGCTCGGCATCAACGCGTGGTACCAGCCGCTCAACGACATCGCGTCGCCGGCCGGCAAGATCGCGGGCGCAGCGCAGACCCGCCGCGGCGGCGCGGTGCTGCACCACGTCACGATGGCCTACGACATCGACACCACCCGGATGCTGGACGTACTGCGGATCGGGCGCGAGAAGCTGTCCGACAAGACCACGCAAAGCGCGGCCAAGCGCGTCGATCCGCTGCGCAGCCAGACCGGTCGGTCGCGCGCCGAGATCATCGAAAAGATGATCGCGACATTCCGGCGCCGCCACGGCCTCGCGCCCGGCAAGCTGGAAGATGCCGAACTGGAGCGCGCCGTGACGCTTGCCGAATCGAAGTTTTCCTCGGCTGCGTGGACCGGCATCGTTCCATAGGCAAATTTTGCTCGTCATCCCGGCGAAAGCCGGGACCCAGCGACTTTCGCGGGATGCACTGAAAGGCAAAGTCGCTGGGTGACGCGCCGCGTCCTGCGGCTTGCCCTTCGGGCCATCGGCTGCGCCGATGTTCGCTCCGGCATCCTGCCTGCGCAATCCGGATATCGCTTCGCGACTGCGTTTGCAGGAATGCAAACGCGAACGCCCCCGGATCAAGTCCGGGGCAGGCTGCGGCGGCGCACAGCGCGAGCGCCATGGATGGCGCGAGTATTCCGGGATGACGAATGACGGGATCGATCAGAGATTCCCCAAGAAAGTGCGCCTACGCGGAACGACGAAAAAGTGGATGGATTCCACACGCGCTCTCGGCAGTTGGCGCGCGCCGCCGCAACCTTCACAATGCGCCCGTCACTCCAGGGAACTCCCATGCGCTGGTTACGACGCATCGCCTTTGCGTTGATCGTGGTCGTCGTGATCGCGCTGGCGATCGGCTGGCGCTTGCTCGCGGGCAGCCGGCCGCAAGCCGACGGCAGCGTGACCGTGCAGGGGCTGTCCGCGCCGGTGACCATCGTGCGCGATTCCGACGGCATTCCCACGATCACCGCCCGCAACCGCCGCGACCTCGCCTACGCACTCGGCTACGTGCACGGACAGGAACGCTTCTTCCAGATGGACCTGCAACGCCGCGATGCCGCGGGCGAACTGGCGGCGTTGGTCGGGCCGGCGGCGCTGCCGCGCGATCAAGACCATCGCCGCCACTGCTTCCGCGCGCTGGCCGAGCGGGCGCTCGCAGCCATGCCGGCACGCCAGCGCGGCCTGGTGGACGCCTACACGCTCGGGGTGAACGCGGGACTCGCGCACCTGTCGGTCCGGCCATGGCAATACCTGCTGCTGAACGTGAAGCCAAAGGCCTGGACCGATGCCGACAGCATCCTCACGATCGACGCGATGTTTTTCGATTTGAACCAGAACGGCGACAATGCGCGCGAACTGGACATCGCGCGCCTGCGATCGGTGCTGCCGCGGCCGCTCAGCGACTTCCTGCTGGCGCCGTCGCCGCGCTGGGAAGCGCCGATGCTGGGCAACCCGGTGTCACCGGTGCCGGTTCCGGCCGCGTCCGTGTTCGACCTGCGGGACGAACCGTCGCGGCAGGTCGCGTTCGCACGCGGCGCACGCGCGGTCGCGCGATCCGACGCCCTGCACACCGGCGTCGGCAGCAACGGTTTCGCGGTGGGCGGCGCGCTCGCCGGCGGTGCAGCCTTGCTCGCGAACGATCCGCACCTGCACCTGCGCGTGCCGAACATCTGGTACCGCGCGCAGTTGCGCTACCCCGATCCCGCCGACCCGCAGCGGATGATCGACCTGAATGGCGTCACCCTGCCCGGCGCACCGGCACTGGTGATCGGCAGCAACGGACACATCGCCTGGGGCTTCACCAACACCGAGGGCGACTGGATGGACTGGGTGCGGGTGATCCGGGATCCGAAGGATCCGTCGCGCTACCAGACCCCCGACGGCTGGGCCACCATCGTGAAGCACGACGAAACGATCCACGTGAAGGGCGCGGCCGATGCGCACCTGACGGTCGAGGACACGATCTGGGGTCCGATCATGGCCCAGGCGCCGGACGGCACGCCGCTGGCGCTGACGTGGACGGCGCAGGATCCGCGTGCGGTCAACCTCAACCTGATGAAACTGGAAACGGCGACGAGCGTGGATGAAGCGCTGGCGCTGGCCCCGACGATGGGCATCCCGCCGCAGAACCTCGTGGTCGCGGACGCGCAGGGCAACATCGGCTGGAGCGTTGCTGCCAGCGTGATCCCGATCCGCGCGGGATTCGACCCCTCGGCGCCGGCCGACTGGTCCGCGCCCGGCACCGGCTGGATCGGTTATGCGACGCCGGCGCAGGATCCGCGCATCGAGAACCCGCCCGGTTCCCGCATCTGGACGGCCAACCAGCGAATGGTCGATGGCGCCGCGCTGCAACTGATCGGCGACGGCGGCTACGACCAGGGAGCGCGCGCGCAGCAGATCCGCGACGACCTCGCCGTGCGCGACCGCTTCACGCCGCGCGACATGCTGGAGATCCAGCTCGATGATCGCGCGCTGTTCCTGGCCCGCTGGCAGAAACTGCTGCTCGACGTGCTGGCCGGCGCCCGCGACCCGGAGCTGGAACGCCTGGAGCCGTTCGTCGCCGAGTGGCAAGCGCGCGCCGCGACCGACAGCGTCGGCTACCGGATAGTGCGGATGTTCCGCGATCAGGTGCGCGAAAACGCGCTGGCGCCGTTCACCGCGCGCGCGGCGTCGAAGTGGCAGGACTTCCGCTGGCCCACGCCCGGAGTCGGTGAGTATGCGGTGTGGACACTGGTCACCGTGAAGCCCGATTGGCTGCTGGATCCGAAGTACAAGGACTGGAACGCGTTGCTGGTCGACTCCGCGCGCGAGGTGGCGAAGAAACTGGCAGAGTTCCCGGGTGCGCTGGCGGACAAGACCTGGGGCCGGCGCAACGCCGCGAAAATCGACAGCCCGCTGTCGGTGGCGTTGCCGGGCTGGCTGGCGCGCTTTTTCGACATGCCCGGGGACGAACTGCCCGGTGACAACGACATGCCGCGCGTGCTGCATCCGGCGTTCGGCGCCTCGATGCGGATGGACGTGCAGCCCGGCAACGAGGCGCACGGCATCCTGGAGATGCCCGCGGGCCAATCGGATAATCCGCTCTCGCCCTGGTTCGGCAAGGGCCACGAGGCGTGGGTGCACGGCAAGTCCGCGCCGTTGCTGCCGGGTCCCGCGAAATATCACCTGACGCTGCAACCGGCGGCGGATTGAAACCGGCCCTGCCGCGCTTGCATCCTTCCAGGCAAACCGGCGACCATCCGGGCATGGACCTGAAACGCTTGGCGACGGCCGCGTGCGGCGCGTTCGCGTGGCGAACGACGTCGTTGATCGCCTGCGTGCTGCTAACGGCGTGCGCGCGTGCCTCGCAAGGCATCGCCAGCCACGACGTGGTGTTCGACAACGTGCATTACCGCGTGGTTACCCTCGACCTCGCCAAGGCCAACCTGAGCCTGCACTGGCGGGATCCCGCGACCGGCAAGCCGTTTGCCAGCATCCATGCCTTGCAGCAATGGGCGGCCGACAGTGGGCGGAAACTGCTGTTCGCCAGCAACGCCGGCATCTACGATGCCCGCGGCGAACCCCTGGGACTGTATGTCGAAAACGGCAAGGCGCTGAAGCCACTCAATACCACGCACGGCGATCCCGCCGCGGGCAATTTTTCGCTGCTGCCGAACGGGGTGTTCTCGATCGACGCCAGCGGCCATGCTTCGGTGCAGACCACCTCCGACTTCGCCGCCGCGCGCGCGCAACCGGTGCTGGCCACGCAATCGGGACCGATGCTGGTGATCGACGGCAAGATCAATCCGGAGTTCGTGGAAGGCTCCGACAGCACCAAATGGCGCAGCGGCGTTTGTGCGCGGAACTCCCATGAGGCGGTGTTCGTGGTCAGCACCGCGCCGGTCAACTTCCACACCTTCGCCACGCTGTTCCGCGACAAGCTGGAATGCCGCAACGCGCTGTACCTCGACGGCACGCTGTCGCAGATCTTCGTGGATGGCAACTACTACGGCGCGCCCGCCTTCATGGTGAAACCCTACGCCGGGATGTTCGCGGTGCTGGCACCGGAGACGAGCACGTAGCGCGTTTCGCTCGCCGGGCCCGCCTGGAGCCCGCACATGACGGCGGCGGATCGAGCACCGCCGGCGCGGGAACCGCCGCTCGCCTCGACGCTCAGATTGGTCTTTACACATATATGAATGGCATTAGTCCTCGGACCGATTAAGTTCCTCGCTGCGACCGGGGCACGCCTGCCCCGGCCGCCTTGATCGCCGCGACGCGCGGCCAACAACAGGGGAACCGAAATGAGATTGAAATCACCCACCGTCGCGCCGTCACTGGCGCTCAGGGACGTCCACGGCAAATCCGTCGCGATCGGCGGCGCGAGCGGCCGGCGGACGCTGCTCTGCTTCTTCCGCGACGCGGCCTGCCCGTTCTGCAACTTCCGGATCTACGAACTGACCCGCCACCACGCCAGCCTGTCGGCGCTGGGACTCGACGTGATCGCGGTGTTCACCTCGACGCCCGAGGAAGTGCGGCGCTTCGTCGCGCGCAAGCCGCGGCCGTTCGTGGTGGTTGCCGATCCGACCTCCAGCGCGCACGAAGCCTACGGCATCGAGCGTTCGTTCTGGCGCAAGTGGAAGGGTGTGGTCATGCGCATCCCCACGCTGCTGAAGGGGCTGCGCATCGTCGGTCTTGCCGGCCTCAATACGACCAACCTGATGCCCGCGGATTTCCTGATCGACGAGGATGGCCACATCGTCGAGGCGTACTACGGCAGCGATGCAGGCGATCGCATTCCGTTCGAACGCGTCGAACTGTTCCTCGCGAAAGGCCTGCTGAAGCGCGCGGCACTGGCGGCGTGACTGCGCTCAGCGCAGCAGGCGCTCGGCGATCGCAAGATGGATCGCCGGCAGGCGCTCGAGATCGTCCAGCGACACGCATTCGTCCAGCTTGTGGATGGTGGCGTTGACCGGACCGATCTCGACGACCTCCGCACCGAGCGGTGCGATGAAGCGGCCGTCCGAGGTGCCACCGCCGGTGCTGGGTTCGGGTTCCACGCCACAGACCTCGCGACACGCCTCGACCACCGCCCGGCGCAGCTTTCCGCCCTCCGGCGAGTGGAACGACTCGCCAGAGAGGTTCCATTCGCTCGTGTGGTCGACGCCGTGTTTTTTCAGGATGGCCTCGGTGCGTTCGCGCAACGAAGCCGCGCTGCTCGCGGTGCCGAAACGGAAATTGGCGTCGACGATCACGCTGCCGGGAATCACGTTCAGTGCGCCGGTGCCGCCGTGGATGTTGGAAACCTGGAAAGTGGTCGGCGGAAAATCCGCATTGCCGTCGTCCCAGCGGGTCGCGGCCAGTTCGGCCAGCGCGGGCAGCGCGGCATGGATCGGGTTTTTCGCCTTCTCGGGATAGGCGACGTGACCCTGCACGCCGTGCACGCCGAGTTTCAGCGACAACGATCCGCGCCGGCCGACCCGGATCAGGTCGCCCAGTCTCTCCTGCGAAGACGGCTCGCCCACCACGCACCAGTCGATGCGTTGCCCGGATTCGCGAAACAGTTGCGCGACCCTGCGCACGCCGTCGAGGTTGAGCGGGCCTTCCTCGTCGCTGGTCAGCAGCAGCGCGATGGTGCCTGGATGATCCGGATGGGCGGCGACGAACCGCTCCAGCGCCACCACCATCGCCGCGACGCCCGACTTCATGTCGGCAGCGCCACGGCCGTACAGCTTGCCATGGCGCACGGTCGGCTCGAACGGCGGCGAGCCCCACTCCGATTCCGGACCGCTCGGCACCACGTCCACGTGGCCGAGGAAAGCCAGCACCGGCTCGTCCTGGCCGTGGGTCGCCCACAGGTTGTCGACCTCGCGGAAGCTCAGGTCTTCGCAGCGGAAGCCACGCGCTTCGAGGCGCCGGGCGATTCGCGGCATGCAACCCGCGTCATCCGGCGTCAGCGAGCGGCAACGGATCAGTTCGCAGGTGAGGTCGAAGACTTCGGACATGGGGCATGCGTGCTGCCGACGATGACGGGCAGCATAACAACCCGTGCCTTATCCGGTAAGCGCGGTGCCGAGCAAGTGTCCCACTCCGAACGTGATCGCGGCGGCAACGGCGGTGATCATGAACTGGCGCGCGATCGAAAACGCGAGGCCGCGCCCGGTGAACAACGAGGTGCCGACGGCAATCAGGCACAACCCGAGGAATGTCGTGCCCATGCTGGTGAATATCGCGGGGTGGCCGCCAAGGAAGAAGTACGGCGCCACCGGGAAAATCGCGCCGAACGCGAAGAAGCAGAACGACGAAATCGCCGCGCTCCACGCCGAGCCACCGAGTTCGGAAGGATCGACGCCCAGGTCTTCGCGCACCACCGTGTCCAGCGCCGTGCGCGGCGTTTCGGCCAGGTGCTCGGCGAGGTGCTTGGCCTTGGAGCGTTCCAGTCCCTTGTCGCGATAGATGCCGGCGATGTGCCGCACGCCCTCTTCGGGCACCACGGCCAGCCGTTCCGCACGCTCGGTGATCTGGGCCTGGTAGAACTCGCGCGAACTGTTCACCGACAACCATTCGCCCAAGGCCATCGAACACGAGCCCGCCACCAGGCCGGCAAGACCCGCCAGCAGCACCGCGTGGTTGCCGGTGGCGGCGCCCGCCATGCCCATCACCAGGCTGACGTTGGAAACCAGCCCGTCGTTCGCGCCCAGCACGGAAGCGCGCAAGGTATTGCCGCCCGCCGCGCGATGACGGTGCGCGCGCGCACGCGTGTCGTCCTGCACGAAGTGATCGCGGTGACCCGTGCGATCGACCGGCGTTTCCAGGTGATCGGCGTGCTCCAGCCGCACCACGGTCGGCATCACGAAGCCGGTGCCGAACCACTTCGCCAGCGTGCCCAGCACGCGCACGCGGGTGCGCGGGCGCGCCGGCGGCACCGCCATGCCCAGTTCACCCAGCCGCGATTCCCAGAACGCCGCGTTGGCGCGTTCGCCCTCCGCGATGCGGCGATAAGCACGCGCGAGGCGCGGATCGGAAGCGACCACCGCGAGCCGCGCGTACAGCGCTTCGTTGTCGCGCTCGACGCGCAGGTTCTTCAGATAGCGGCGGGCGCGCGCGTCACTCATGCGTTGCTCGCGCGGCCGAACAGTTTCTTGAAGCCATTGTCGCTGAAGCCGGCGCTGACCTCGCCGTCACGCAACACCACCGGGCGACGGATCAGCGCCGGATATTCCTTCAACAGCAACGTCCATTCCGGATCGCTCGCCGGGTTCTTGCGCTGCGGCAGCAGGTTTCGCCACGTGGTGGACGACTTGTTGGCCAGCTTTTCCCAGCCACCGAGTTGCTTCGCCCACGCCTTCAGCGTCGCCGCGGGAACCGGGTTCGCACGATAGTCGACGAACGTGTATTCGACCCCGAAGCGGTCCAGCCAGTTGCGTGCCTTGCGGCAGGTGTCGCAGGTGGGGAGACCGTACAACGTCGCGCTCATTCGCCGCTCCGCAACAATTCGTTGATGGACGTCTTCGCGCGCGTCTTCTCGTCCACGCGCTTGACGATCACCGCTGCGTACAGGCTGTGCGAGCCGTCCGCGGCCGGCAGCGTACCCGAAACCATCACGCTGCCCGCGGGCACGCGGCCGTAGCTGATCGTTTTCGTGGCACGATCGTAGATGCGCGTCGATTGACCGAGATACACGCCCATGCCCAGCACGCTGCCGCGTTCGACCACCACGCCTTCCACCACTTCCGAACGCGCGCCGATGAAACAGTCGTCCTCGATGATCGTCGGGCTGGCCTGCAACGGCTCCAGCACGCCGCCGATGCCGACACCGCCGGAAAGATGCACCCGCGCGCCGATTTGCGCGCATGATCCCACCGTGGCCCAGGTATCCACCATCGCGCCCGGCCCGACGTGCGCACCGATGTTGACGTAGCTCGGCATCAGCACCGCATCTTTTCCGACGAACGCACCGCGACGCACCAGCGCTCCCGGCACCACCCGCGCGCCGGTATTGCGGAACGCCAGTTCATCGGCGCCCGCGAACCGCAGCGGCACCTTGTCGAATGCGGCCATCGGGCCACCGTCCATCACCTGCATGTCGTGCGCGCGAAAGTACAAGAGGATCGCGCGCTTGATCCATGCGTTGACTTTCCAGCCACCCTGCCCGTCGGGCCCGGCCACGCGGAGTGCGCCGCTTTCCAGCTCGTCCAGCACCCGTTCCAGGGCTTCGCGCAGGACGCCCAGCCGCCCCGGTTCCAGCGACGCGCGCTGCTCCCACGCGTCGTCGATCAATCCTTCCAGTTCGTGCATGCGTGCCTCTCACCTGTCGTGGTCGGCCATGCTGCCGGGCGACAGCCGTCGCTGCAACGCTTCCCGCAGCGCGTCCTGCAGAGTGGCGTCGAGCGGCGTGTCGAGGCGATCGCTCAGTTCGAAAAAGTCTTCCACCTGGTCACCGAAGGTCGCGATACGCGCGTCGTGCACGCGCACGCCGACATCCAGGAAGGCCTGCGCGATCGCCACCAGCAATCCCGGGCGGTCGCTGCACACCAGCGCGAGCCGCGTCAGCGGCTGGCCTTCGGCGCCATGGAAGTCGATCCGCGGCGGCCGCTGGAAGTGTCTCAGCCGTCGCGTGAGCCCGCGCCGCGCCGGCGTAGTCCGCAAGTTCGCGGCACCGAGCACGCGCAGCAGGGCATCGCGCAAATCCGCGGTGCGCGCGCCCGGCACCGGCGCCTGCGTGCCGGCTTCCAGCACCGTGAACGCGTCCAGCGCACGGCCATCCCGCGATGTCATCACCCGTGCCGCCACGACGTCCAGTCGCAGGCGATCCAGCGTCGCCGCCACGGCCGCGAACACACCGTCGCGGTCGGGGGTCGCCACGAACAGTTCGGTGCCCCCCCGAAGATCCGGCGGGCGCACCGCCACCACCGTTTGCGCACCCGGCGACTGCAGCATCGCGCCCAACTGCCATGCCAGCGATTCCGGCCGCTGGCGCAACAGCGCGGTATCGGGAAACGTGTCGATCAGGTCCGCTGCGGTAGCGCGTTCGAAGCTGCGCTCGGCCAGCAGCGCCAAGGCGCGTCCACGCGCTTCGCGGATGCGCACCTCGGCGCGCGCGGGGCGCTCGAGATCGCGCCGCAGCACGTAGCGCGCCGCAACGTACAGGTCTGCCAGCAAACGGTCCTTCCACGAGTTCCACAATTTCGGACTGGTGCCGGTGATGTCCGCGATCGTGAGCAGGTACAGCATGTCCAGCCGCTCCCAGTTGCCGACCTGCACCGCGAAGCGATGCACCACTTCAGGATCGGCAATGTCCTGCCGTTGCGCGGTCACGCTCATCAACAAATGCCAACGCACCAGCCACGCGACTTCTTCGGTGTCTTCCTCGTCGAGGCCGAGGCTGCGGCAGAACGCGCGCGCTTCGGTTTCGCCGAGCTGCGAATGATCGCCGCCGCGGCCCTTGGCGATGTCGTGGAACAGGGCCGCCAGCAACAACAGTTCCGGTCTGGCGAGCCGCGCGAAGGCGTCGCAGGCCAGCGGCAGCGAAGCGCGTGTTTCCGGATCGGCGTAGCGGGCGATATTGCGCAGCACCCGCAGCGTGTGTTCATCGACCGTATAGACGTGGAACAGGTCGTACTGCATGCGCCCGACCACGCGGGCGAACGACGGCAGGATCGCGGCCAGCACACCATGCCGGCTCAGTGCTTCCAGCACGCGGACCGCCCCGGCGCCGCGACGAAGAAGTGCGAGAAACGCTTTCAGCACTTCCGGGTTGCGCGGCAACGCGGCGCCATGCTCGACCAGCGCGTGCTCCACCGCCCGCATCGTGGCTGCGGTGACGCCGGTGCAGCCTTCGACATCGAATCGTTTCACGAACACTTCGACCAGGCCCTCCGACGCGCGCAACAGCCAGCCGGGATCGCGCACTTCGAGGCGATTGCCGCGCAACACGAAATGTTCGTCGAGTTCGCGCGCCGGCGGCAGCGGATGCAGGTATTCCTGCAGGCGTTCCAGCAACTGCACGAGCAGACGTTCGGTCACGCCGGCTGCGCGGAAGTAATCCTGCATGAAGCGCTCGACTGCGGCGTTGCCCCCGATGTCGGCGTCCTCGTAACCCAGCCGCGCCGCGACCGCTCGCTGCCAGTCGAACAGCAGGCGCTCCTCGGCGCGTCCGGCTTCGAGATGCAGCGCGTAGCGGATGCGACGCAGCACCGTGCGTGCTTCGCGCAAGGCATCGGCCTCGCTCGCTTCCAGCAAGCGCGACCGCACCAGGCCATCCAGATCATCGACGCCGACCAGCCGCTTGCCCAGCCAACGGATCAGATCGAGATTGCGTAATCCGCCTGGGCCATCCTTGATGTCCGGTTCCAGGTTGTGGGTGGTGTCGTCGTAGCGCGCGTGGCGCTGGGCGCGTTCGTCAAGCTTGGCGGCGAGATAGGCATCCGCCGGCCACAGGGCCGGATCGCCGATGAGGGCGTGCAGCGCGTGCTCGAACGATTCGGCACCGGCAAGCCGGCGCGCATCCAGAAGACTCGTGAATACACCCACGTCCGCGGCGGCGATTTCGCGGCATTGCGCGAGTGTGCGTACGGCCTGGCCGGGTTTCAGACCCGCATCCCAGAGGCACGCAAAAAAAGCTTCCAGCGCACGCGCCAATCCATCGTCCGGATCGGGCGCATGCAACACCAGCAGATCGACGTCGGAATACGGAAACAGCAGGCCGTGGCCGAACCCGCCCACCGCGAACAGTGCCGCGGCGCCGGTTCCGCCCACGTACGCCGACCAGACGTGCGCGCACACCATGTCTACGACCCGTGCACGCGCGCGCGCAAGTTCGCGCGCATCCGCACCCTCGCGGAACGCCGCCATCAGCGCCCGCGCATGATCGTCCAGCAGTTGCCTCAGCGCCGCGCGTGCCTCGCCCGGCACCCCGGCACGCGGCACTGCCGGCGGCAGGCGGGGCACCGGCGGAACGACATGCGCTTGCATCCCGTTTGCTTGCGACGACGGCATTTGAAAGCCGGCCATCAAGGGCCCAATCAGAGCCGCTGTTGTGGAAAGTCAGGCCATGAAAGGCCGTTCTGGTGCTGCCGAGTTGCGTGCGCCTCGGACAGTCCCGGCGATGCGACGATCAGGGATGATCGCACAACTCAAGCATCCGGCCAGGCCGTCAGCAGCTCATACCCGTTGTCGGTGACCGCCACGGTGTGCTCCCATTGGGCCGACAGCGAATGATCCTTGGTGACCACCGTCCAGCCATCCGGCATCTGGCGCGTGTTGCGCTTGCCGGCATTGACCATCGGCTCGACCGTGAACGTCATGCCCTTTTCCAGCCGCATGCCTTCGCCCGGACGGCCATAGTGCAGCACCTGCGGCTCGTCGTGGTAGATGCGGCCGATGCCGTGGCCGCAATACTCGCGCACCACCGAGAATCCGGCCGCTTCCGCGTGCTGCTGGATCGCATGGCCGATGTCGCCCAGCGTCGCACCGGGCCTGACCTGCTGGATGCCCAGCATCATCGCCTCGTGGGTGGTGTCGACGAGGCGCTTCGCCAGCACGGAAGGCTCGCCCACGAAATACATCCGCGAGGTGTCGCCATGCCAGCCGTCCTTGATCACGGTGACGTCGCAATTGATGATGTCGCCTTCCTTCAGCACCTTGCCGGGGCT
>JBQCCP010000175.1:0-11412 GCA_051962095.1 Rhodanobacteraceae bacterium | reverse complement strand
TGCACGTCGGCACGCGCCGCTTCGCCCGTGATCCACTTCGATTCACCGTTCGCGAGCGCGGTGCGGCCGTCCAGGCTCATCGCGAGTTTCACGCGCACCCATGGCCGCCCGCGTTCGAAGCGCGAGAAAAACCCGCGATTCAGTTCGCGCGCAACCCCGCGCATCAAGCCGGTTTGGACGGCGATACCCGCTTCGCGGATTCGCCGGACGCCCGCCCCGGCCACTTTCGGATTCGGGTCTTCGGACGCGAATACCACGCGCGCGATGCCGGCTTCGATCAGCGCGTCCGCACATGGCGGCGTGCGGCCGTGGTGCGAACAGGGTTCCAAGCTCACGTAGGCCGTCGCGCCACGTGCACGCTCGCCCGCGGCGCGCAACGCGAACACTTCCGCATGCGGTTCGCCGGCGCGTTGGTGCCAGCCTTCGCCGACGATTTCATCGTCGCGTGCGATCGCGCAACCGACCCTAGGATTGGGTTGCGTGGTGAACAGGCCGCGTCCGGCCAGGCGCAGAGCGCGCGCCATCATTACGTGATCGGTGGTGGAGAATTCGCTCAAGCGTCGCCCTCATCCGGCGCTGCGCGCCACCTTCTCCCGTAACCGGGAGAAGGAATGCCCTAGCGCTTCTTGTTCTTGTCGATCGGCACCACCGCACCGCCGATCAGTGGCAACTGGCCCTCACTGGCCGGCAATTCATGTTCCAGCCGATCGAGTTCCTCGCGGAAATCGGCGACGTCTTCGAAGGAGCGGTAGACCGACGCGTAACGCACATAGCCCACATGGTCGAGTTTGCGCAACTCGGCCATCACCAACTCGCCGATCCGGCGCGACGGCAATTCGCGTTCGGTACTGACCCGCAGCTGGCGAACTACCGCGCGCACCGCCGCCTCGATGCGGTCCTCGGTCACCGGCCGCTTGTGCAGCGCGCGGTCGAATCCCGTGCGCAGCTTGCGCGCGTCGAACGCCTCGCGCCGGCCGTCATCCTTGATGATCGCGGGCAGCTTCAGCTCCACCGTCTCGACCGTCGAGAATCGCTCGCCACACGACGGACACTCGCGACGCCGGCGGATGGTCGAACCTTCCTCCGAAACGCGCGAGTCGATCACGCGGGTGTCGATGTTCTGGCAGAACGGACAGTGCATCGTGTAGGGCGGGTTTCAATCCGCCGATGGTGGATGGCGGGTCAAGACCCGCCCCACAAAAGTGCGATTACGCATAAACCGGGAATTTCGCGCATTGCGCGTTCACCAGAGCGCGCACGTTTTCGATGACCTTGTCGTCGTTGGGCGCATCCAGCACGTCGGCGACCCAGCCGGCGAGTTCGATGCAGTCGGCTTCCTTGTAGCCGCGGGTAGTCACCGCCGGCGTGCCGATGCGCAGCCCCGAAGTCACGAACGGTTTCTGCGGATCATTCGGTACCGCGTTCTTGTTGACGGTGATATGCGCCTTGCCCAGCGCGGCTTCCGCATCCTTGCCGGTGATCGGCTTGCCGATCAGGTCGACCAGGAACAGATGATCCTCGGTGCCGCCGGAGACAATCTTGTAGCCGCGCCCGATCAGCGTCTTGGCCCTCGCCTTGGCGTTCTTGACGACTTGTTGCTGATACGTCTTGAATGAAGGCTCCAGCGCTTCCTTGAACGCCACCGCCTTGGCCGCGATCACGTGCATCAGCGGGCCGCCCTGCAGGCCGGGAAACACGACGGATTGCAGTTTCTTGACGATGTCTTCGGCGTGCTCGCCCATCGCGGAATTTTTCGCGACGATCAGGCCGCCGCGCGGACCGCGCAGGGTCTTGTGTGTCGTGGACGTCACGACATGCGCGTGCGGCAGCGGCGACGGATACACGCCTGCCGCCACCAGGCCCGCGACGTGCGCCATGTCGACGAAAAGATAGGCGCCGACCTTGTCGGCGATCTTGCGGAAACGCGCCCAGTCCATCACCTGTGAGTAGGCGCTGAAACCAGCCACGATCATCTTCGGCTTGTGCTCGAGGGCGAGCTTTTCGATCGCGTCGTAATCGACCAGCCCTTCGTCATTCACGCCGTACTGCACCGCGTTGAACAGCTTGCCCGACAGGTTGGGCTTGGCGCCGTGGGTCAGATGGCCGCCGTGCGCGAGCGACATGCCAAGGATGGTGTCGCCCGGCTGCAGCAGCGCGAAGTACACGGCCTGGTTCGCCTGCGAACCCGAATGCGGCTGCACGTTGGCGTAGTCGCAATCGAACAATTGCTTGAGTCGCTCGATCGCCAGCGCTTCGGCCACGTCCACGTACTGGCAGCCGCCGTAATAACGCTTGCCCGGATAGCCTTCCGCGTACTTGTTGGTCAGCACGCTGCCCTGCGCTTCCATCACCCGCGGGCTGGCGTAGTTTTCCGACGCGATCAAC
Source organism: Rhodanobacteraceae bacterium (assembly GCA_051962095.1). Classification (GTDB taxonomy): domain Bacteria; phylum Pseudomonadota; class Gammaproteobacteria; order Xanthomonadales; family Rhodanobacteraceae; genus 66-474. The sequence goes on along the minus strand of JBQCCP010000175.1, from coordinate 9,027 downwards.
TCGACATGGTCTTCTTGCCGCTGGCGCTCCTCCATGATCGCCTTGGCCAACTCGTCGTCGTAACCGGCAATCCGCATTTCGTGGCTGTACATCGCTATCCTCTGGCAGGCATGGGACAACCGCAAGATTCTAGCCGCTTTGGCCGTTCGCCGCGTCCGGCAGCGCGCGCCGGTACAGCGCCGGCACCACCACGTAGCTGATGATCATCAGCAGCAGCCAGGAACCGATCTTTTCCGGCGGCACCATATTCCAGACGAGGCGCCGCGCGGCGTGCTGCCGCTCGGTTCGATCCGTCCCACGGGCGTCCCCGGAATCCAAGAGCGATATTACCGATGGCCGGCGCTTCACGCTTGGCGAAAACGGCCTCGACACGCCATAATGCGCGGTTCTGGACCGCCGCCAGCCAGCATCATCGTGGCTCGGCAAGCATCGTGCGTTTGGCGACACGATTGCCAAGACCGTCGTGCCGAGTACCACAAGCAAAGTCACCGGGGTCCGGATCGCCGCTGCGCGGCGTCCGGAATGACGAAGAGAAATTCCCGTCAGGGAATCGCGGAGCCCCAATGCAATACATCTACACCATGATCAACGTGTCCAAGATCGTCCCGCCCAAGCGCGAGATCATCAAGGACATTTCGCTTTCCTTCTTTCCGGGCGCCAAGATCGGCCTGCTGGGCCTGAACGGCGCGGGCAAGTCCACGGTGCTGCGCATCATGGCCGGCGTCGATACCGACTACCAGGGCGAGGCGCGTCCGGCGGCGGGCATCAACATCGGCTATCTCGCGCAGGAACCGCAGATCGACCCCGACAAGACGGTGCGCGAATCGGTCGAGGAAGGTATGTCGCACATCCTCGACGCGCAAAAACGCCTCGATGAAATCTATGCAGCCTACGCCGAGGAAGGCGCCGATTTCGATGCACTCGCCGCCGAGCAGCAGAAACTCGAAAACATACTCGCCGCGGGCGACGCGCACACCATGGAGATGCAGCTTGAAGTCGCGGCCGATGCGCTGCGCCTGCCGCCATGGGACGCGAAGATCGGCACGCTGTCGGGTGGCGAGAAGCGCCGCGTCGCGCTGTGCCGTCTGCTGCTGTCCAAGCCCGACATGCTGTTGCTGGACGAACCGACCAACCACCTCGACGCGGAATCGGTCGATTGGCTGGAGCAATTCCTGCACGACTATCCCGGTACCGTGGTCGCGGTGACCCACGACCGCTATTTCCTCGACAACGCCGCCGAGTGGATCCTGGAACTCGACCGCGGCCGCGGTATTCCGTGGAAGGGAAATTATTCGTCGTGGCTGGAACAGAAGGACGAGCGCCTGAAACAGGAAGCGTCAACCGAAAAGGCGCGCCAGAAGGCGATCCAGAAGGAACTCGAGTGGGTGCGCTCGGCCGCCAAGGGCCGCCAATCCAAGGGCAAGGCGCGATTGAACCGCTTCGAGGAATTGAACGCGGTCGATTACCAGCGCCGCAACGAAACGAACGAGATCTTCATCCCGCCGGGCGAACGCCTCGGCAACGAAGTGATCGAGTTCAAGCACGTCAGCAAATCGTTCGGCGACCGCTGCCTGATCGACGACCTGTCGTTCAAGATCCCGCCCGGCGCGATCGTCGGCGTGATCGGCCCGAACGGCGCCGGCAAATCCACCTTCATGAAGATGGTGATGGGCAAAGAGCAACCCGACTCCGGCGAAATCGCGCTGGGCAAGACGGTCAAGCTCGCCTACGTCGACCAGTCGCGCGGCATGCTCAACGACAAACACAACGTGTGGCAGGAAGTGTCGGGCGGCCTCGACATCCTGAAAATCGGCAACTTCGAAATCCAGTCGCGCGCCTACATCGGCCGCTTCAATTTCAAGGGCAGCGATCAGCAGAAGATCGTCGGACAATTGTCGGGCGGTGAACGCGGCCGCTTGCATCTCGCCAAGACTCTGCTCGAAGGCGGCAACGTGCTGCTGCTGGACGAGCCGTCCAACGACCTCGACGTCGAAACCCTGCGCGCGCTGGAAGAAGCGCTGCTGGAATTCCCCGGCTGCGCGATCGTGATCTCGCACGACCGCTGGTTCCTCGACCGCATCGCGACCCACATCATCGCCTTCGAAGGCGACTCGCATGTCGAATTCTTCCCCGGCAACTACAACGAATACGAAGCCGACAAGAAGCGTCGCCTGGGCGAAGAGGCCGCGAAGCCGCATCGGGTGAAATACAAGAAGCTGGCTTGATCTCGGGATTCGGAACTCGGGACTCAGGGAAGTCTGACATGACACCACTCGTCATTCCGGGGCTGACCGCGCCTCATGCGGGCAGAACCCGACTGCGTTTGCAGGATTGCAAACGCGAACGCCGGAGGCGGCCCGAAGGGCTAGCGTGGGATGACGCGAGTCTATCGGTGCGTCGGGCGCGACGGCCCTCAAGCAGATCGACATCGTATCTTCCCGGCTTGCTTGCAGGACATCGCGGAATGCGGGGCAATGATCAACCGATTCCGGATTCGGGCCTGCGGCCCGCTCCGGAATGACTGAAACAAATTCGGGAGCTGGGCTTGTTCCGGACTTGCTCCGGAGGAGCCCGATAGCTGTCGAAGACGTTGGGCTTCGCTGCGCAGCGCTGCCTGCAAAAGCGCTCCAGTGCGCGCCTTCAAAGCTGCGCGGAAATTTCCTGCATCGCCGAATCGTCGCGTTTGTAGTTCGGCCCGGGTTTCTCGAAATGTTCGTCCAGCACTTCCAGATCGCTGATCTTCGACACATCGAACAGCGGCTCGGGCTGGCTTCCGCCTTCCAATTGATACGCACGCAGCAATTCGGTGCCGCGATGCCCGATGCCGTGGCACTGCGGCTCCACCAGCCGCGCGGTGTCGTGATAGATGAAGCGCAGGCGGCGCTTCTCGCGGATGGCCCTGTCGATCGGATGCATCGGTTCACGGATCCGGCGGCAACAACTCCATCGCCATCACGATCGCGTCCTCGCGGCCACGGCGCGCCGGATAGTAACCTGGGCGGCGACCGATCTCGTTGAAACCGGCGCGCTCGTACATCGCGTGCGCAAGCTGGTTCGAGGGCCGCACCTCGAGGAACACGCGCGCGGCGCGGTGCCAGCGTGCAAGGCCGAGCACACGCTTCAGAAGATACGCGCCATGTCCGCGTCCCTGGTGCAGCGGCGCCACGCAGACGTTGAGGATGTGTGCTTCGCCCGCGCCCACCGAAAGAATGCCGTAGCCGATGACCGCGCCGCCCAGCTCCAGCACCCAGCAATGGTGGCCGTTGTCGAGGCAACTGCGGAAGATGCCGCGCGACCACGGGAACTCGTACGCGGCCGCTTCGATGTTGGCGACCGCCGAAATGTCCTCATGCGTCATCGGGCGCAGCGCGGCTTCCAGTGGCGCGACCGCGACCACGTCAATCGCCTCCCCGGCCCAGCGCGAGCATCCATTCCCACAGCAGGCGCTTGCGTTCGCGATCGGCGTGCAGCACCGACAGCGGATCGGCGCGCAGGATGCGCACTGCGGGCACGCCTTCCGGCAGCGGGGCGGCGCCGAACACCATCACGGCGGCGGTGGAATCCTCCGAGACATCACACACGCGCACCGATTGCAGGCCGGCCTTGACGACCGCTTCGGTCAGCGCGCTGTACATCTTGTTGATCGCGGGATCGCGCAATTCCGCCGGATCGGGCTGCAGCGCGAGGCGGCGGATCGAAACCCTCGTTTCGGCGGGTGCGGATGCGGCAGCGGGAACGGTTTTCGCCGGCGTGGCCACTACAGCAGGTTCCGCGCACGGTTGCGGCGCGGGAACCAATCCGCGATGGCGCAACCGCAGCGGCTGCACCCCCAGCGCGCGCAGGCGCCGTTCGCGCAGCACGGGTGCGACCTCATTCATGGGGATGCCCTTCCGGCGCCGCGTGACGCCGCGCCATTCGCAGGCGCCGGCGGGAGGCGCGGCTGCGCAAGCCCCACAACGTGATCACGATGCCGGACAACGCGTACACCGTGGCCAGCGCCAGCAACACCAGCGCGGTGTTGAGCGCCAGCGCGACGATGATCAGCACCGCCAGGATGATCCACACGAACGGCACCCGGTCGCTGGCCGGAAGCGTCTTGAAACTGTAGTAGCGCACGCGGCTGACCATCAGCAGGCCTGCGATCACCGCAAGGATCGGTGTGAAAAAGCACAGCCACTGCCCTTCCACGCCGAAGTTTTCCATCGTCCACACGAACGACATGCACAGTCCGGCGGCGGCGGGACTGGCGAGTCCCTGGAAATAGCGCTTGTCGGCCACGCCGACCTGGGTGTTGAAGCGCGCCAGCCGCAACGCCGCACAGGCGGCGTAGAGGAACGCGGCGCACCAGCCGACCTTGCTCCACACCGGACCGTATTCGCGCAGGTATTGCAGCGACCACGTGTACATCACCAGCGAGGGCGCCAGCCCGAAACTGACCAGGTCGGAAAGCGAGTCGTACTGGACGCCGAACTCGCTCTGGGTGCCGGTGAGGCGTGCGACGCGGCCGTCCATCCCGTCCAGCAACGCGGCCACGAACACCGCGATCGCGGCGTGCGTATAGAACCCCAGGATGCCGGCCACGATCGCATAGAAACCGGCGAACATCGCACCGGTCGTGAACAGGTTCGGCAACAGGTAAATGCCGCGCCGTGGCGTCTTGCGGGGAAGCGGATCGGTCATGCACGGCCACTCCAAAGCCTTAAATCCAGTTTAACCCATGCTCCCAAGCCGCGCCGTGGCATGACAACAAACGTGACGGCCGTCCGATAGCGTATAAATGGCTGTGGCATACTCGCGCCACCTTTCGGCCCGTCTCGGGACCATGCAAATGCGCACTTTCATTGCCGCGTCGGTCATCGGACTTTCACTCACCTGTGTGGCGGGCCTCGCGGGCGCCCAGCAGATCTACAAGTGGAAGGACGCCAACGGCGTCGTCCATTACTCGCAGACGCCGCCCACCAGCGGCACGCATTACACCAAGATGCGCCTGACCAACCAGCCCGACGTGTCCTCGGTCGCGCCGGCCTCGCCGAACACCGAAGGCACGAGCGCGCCCGACACCAGCGCAACGGCGCAATCGGCCGCCGCGGGCGGTACCCGGCCCGATACCCCGTCGAACCGCGCCGAACTGTGCAAGCAGCTGAGCTCCAATATCGCCCTGCTGCAGAGCAAGCAGCCCGTGGTGACCGACGGCGGTGACGGCAAGCAGCAGGTGATGAGCGACAACGCCCGCGAATCGCAACTCGCGACGGCGCGCGCGCAGCAGGCGCAATACTGCTCGTCGAAGGGAAGTTGATTCGCGCGCCGCGGCGCTGCACCCGCGTCCCTGTCTTGACGCGTGCACCGCATGCGGGTTGAGCTCACCACGGGGTCCGTCCGTGGGAAGCTCAACGTTGCTCCATCACGTTCGACGTCCCTGTCTTGTTCCGCGCGCCTGACTCGCGCCATCCATGGCGCTCGCCCTACGGGCCGCCTGCGGCGTTCAAATCGGCAATCCTGCCGATTTAGTCCGCGCGCGCGGGTAACTTCTCTTTGTTTGGCCAAAGAGAAGTTACCAAGAGAAAGGCCACCCCGGTGCCGCGTTTTTCGTCCATCCATGAACGAAAAATCCGTGCGGTCCGGCCGGGCTTGCCGACGCGCCATCCCTGGCGCGGCGGCAAGTGGGCGCAATCCCTTGCGCCCACCCTTCGGGCCTCCTCGCCCGGCCCGCACCGCCGCACAGGGGCCCCGAAAAAGCTCTGCTTGGATGACGACCATCCTGGCCTCGCGCGAATCGGGACCGATCCGTTTGCCTCGTCGGTACGCGCGCACAGGAAGTGCGCCAAACAAGGGCCCTCGAACACGGCGGGCGGACGACGGAAAGTCCGAAGGATGGCGCACGGGAAGTGCGCCAGTTCGCCGCAGGAACAGGATGTGCCTTCGGCGAACCCCGTTGGCGGCTCGCGCATCCTGAGCACAGGGGCGAACCGGAAGAACGCGACATGCCAGTGGCATGTCGCGCCGGTGAGCGGGCAGTCCAAGGAAGGACTGCCCCGGGCTTGGGCGGCGGAGCTGGATGCGAAGCCGCCCAAGTGCTCAGGACGTGTTCGCGGGGTCGCCTTCTCTTTGGCTACTTTCTCTTGGCGACGCAAGAGAAAGTAGCTCGCGCCATGGGGCGGCGCGAAAGAAGACAGCGATGTCGACATACAGATCGAAATACACCAAACAGAAACCGATTCCGGATCGCGCTGCGCGCGTCCGGAATGACGAACCCCAGTCGACGCCGTCATTCCGGGGCCGCTCACGCGCAGCAGGGGGCGGAACCCGACTGCGCTGGCAGGACTGCCAACGCGAATGCCGAAGGCGGCCCGAAGGGTGAGCGCCATGGATGGCGCGAGTCAATCGGTCATCGACCGCCATTCTCAATGCAAAAAACGCGACAGTTTCACCGTTACAATTCCGCGTTTTCACGTCGGATCGAAGCGATGCGCCTGTCGAAGTTCCACCTCGCCACCACCCGTGAGGCGCCCGCCGACGCGGAGATCGTCAGCCACAAGTTGATGCTGCGCGCGGGGATGATCCGCAAGCTGGCGTCGGGCATTTACACATGGTCGCCACTGGGTCTGCGCGTCTTGCGCAAAGTGGAAACCGCGGTGCGCGAGGAAATGGATTGCGCGGGCGCGGTCGAGCTTTTGATGCCCACGATCCAGCCGAAGGAATTGTGGGAAGAAACCGGTCGCTGGCAGAAATTCGGCCCCCAGCTTCTGAAAATCAAGGACCGCAAGGAAGCGGAATACTGCTACGCCCCGACCGCCGAGGAAGTGGTGACCGATTTCGCGCGCAACGAATTGCGCAGCTACAAACAATTGCCGCTGAACCTCTATCAGGTCCAGACCAAGTTCCGCGACGAAATCCGTCCGCGTTTCGGCGTGATGCGCGCGCGCGAATTCCTGATGAAGGACGCGTATTCGTTCGACCTGACCCCCGAGGGTCTGGCCGAGTCGTACCGCATCATGCACGACGCCTACGTGCGCATCTTCACGCGGCTGGGATTGAAGTTCCGCGCCGTGCAGGCCGACGCCGGCGCGATCGGCGGCAGCGCCTCGCAGGAATTCCACGTACTCGCAGAATCGGGTGAGGACGCGCTGGCGTTTTCCGACCAGTCTGACTACGCGGCGAACGTCGAGCGCGCCGAAGCGCTGGCGCCACAGACGCCGCGCCCCGCTCCCACGCAGCCGCTCGCGCGCGTGGATACGCCGACACAGAAGACCATCGATGAGGTCAGCGCGTTCCTCGGCGTGACGCCCGCGCAATGCATCAAGACCCTGATCGTGCGTGGCAACGACGGACTGGTCGCGCTGTGCCTGCGCGGCGATCACGAGATCAACGAAATCAAGGCCGGGAAACTCTCCGAGTTGCCGGGCGAATCGGTGCTGGCGGACGAAGCCGAAATCGTGAAGCGCACCGGCTGCGTGCCGGGGTTCCTGGGACCGGTCGGCCTGCCCGACGACATTCCGGTGATCGTCGACCGCACCGCGGCGGTGCTCGCGGATTTCGTGTGCGGAGGCAACGCCGCGGGCACGCACTACACCGGCGCCAATTGGGAACGCAATGCGCGCATCACCCGCGTCGAGGACTTGCGCAAGGTGGTCGCGGGCGATCCGTCACCGGATGGCAAGGGCACGCTGAGCATCGCGCGCGGTATTGAAGTCGGCCACGTGTTCCAGCTCGGCACCAAATATTCCGAAGCGATGGGCGCCACGGTGCTGGATGACGCGGGACAAAACCGCGTCCTGCACATGGGCTGCTATGGCATCGGCATTTCGCGGATCGTCGCGGCTGCCATCGAACAGAACCACGACGAGGCCGGGATCATCTGGCCCGAACCGATGGCGCCATGGCGCGTGGCCATTTGCCTGATCAACCCGAAGAACCATCCGGACGTGAATGCCGCCGCCGAATCGCTGTATTCGGAACTGAATGCGCGCGGCATCGAAACCGCACTGGACGATCGCGGATTGCGGCCGGGCGCGATGTTCGCCGACCTCGAATTGATCGGCATTCCGCACCGCATCGTGGTCAGCGAACGCGGATTGGCGGCTGGCACATTCGAATACCGGGGCCGCCGCGACAGCGAAAGCCGCAACCTCGATCGCGAATCGATATTGGGATTGTTTTCGCCCGCCGATTGAGCGGTTGACGGGGCGATTTTGCAACCGCTTCGCATTTGGGTGAAAATGCCACTGGCCGGCCGGGTTAATCGCGTCGATTGCCCGGCCGTCGAGCCTCTACATTCCCACGACGATTGGAGCCAACATGGCCATTGATGTCAGCTCGCTCAGCGAAAAACAGCTCAGGGACCTCATCCGCAAAGCGCGTGGCCGGATGAAAAACATCGACAAGGAGAAAATCGCCAAGGTCAAGGCCAAGGTCAATGCGGTGCTGAAGTCCGAAGGCGTCACCTTCGCGCAGGTTTATGGCAAAAAGCGTGGCGGCAAGGGCAAGGTCGCGCCGAAATACCGCAACCCGAATGGCAGCGAAACCTGGTCCGGTCGCGGCAAACGCCCGCGCTGGTTCCTCGCCGCGCTGAAATCGGGCAAGAAGGAAAAGGATTTGTTGATCAAATAAGACGGGACTCGGGATTCGGAAGCATAAATCCCATTGTCGTTCCGGGGCCGTTCGCGATGTCACCGCGAACGGAACCCGGAATCCGCCTTTGTCCAAGCCGCAGCAAAAGCAGCTTCCGGGTTCCGCTACGCGCGGCCCCGGAATGACGGCTGCACAGCTTCTATTCCTACAAGCTTCGCCGCGGCGCCACCAGCAAATCGCCGAACAGTAATCCGGCGACCAGCGAAATCAGCAGCGTCACCAGCAACACCGCGATATGGGTGCCGCTCGCGATCTGGTTGTTGAGCAGGTCCGATACGCTGCGGAATCCCACGCTGCCCGGCACCAGCAACAGCACGCCTGGTTCGCGCACCATGGCCGTGTATCGCGCAGCCGCGCGTACCGGAGAACATGCGTCCGATCGCCGGAACGCACAACCGG
>JBQCCP010000174.1:0-4307 GCA_051962095.1 Rhodanobacteraceae bacterium | reverse complement strand
GCCAGCAGTGGCCACAGTTCGCGCACGCATTGCGAGGTTTCGATGCCGATCCGGCGATGGCTGAACACGCGCAGCGGGTATTCCTGCGCGACGCCCAGGAGGGTGAACCCGAAGGCGACGGTGATGCCGTGCGCATGGCCGAAGATCAACGCGAGCAACGCGAAACCGACCACCGCGCCCGACAGAAGTGGCAACGCCGTCACCACGATAGGCATCGCGCTGCGGTAGGCCAGCAGCAGCATCAGCACGAATCCGATCGTGGTGATCGCGCCGAAGCGATCGGCCTCGGCACGCGTGTTGCGGCTGGCCTGGACCCCGAACCAACCCGGCCCGCTGATCTCGAGTTTCGCTTGCGCCGCATCCGGTAGTGACGCGAAGTGCTTTTGCAGCGACGCGATCGCCGCGGCCTGCGCGCCCGGATCGAAACCGGCGGCTTTGGTTTCCGCAACCAGCAGTGCTTCGCCGCGATCCGAGAACCACACGCCGTCGATCAGTTTCGGCTGCCGCGCCGGCGCCCAGCGCTGCGCGAGCTTCAGGGTTTCCAGCGTCGGGTCGCGCTTCAGCCACGGCTCCAGCATCGACGCCGCCGGCGAACTCAGATCCTCGACGCGCTGCTGCAACTGCGCATGCAGGTACGCAGCGTCGAAGCGGTGCATGTCCAGCGTGGGCGACAGCAGGTAGCGATACGGCAGCAGGTCCGACGCGATCTCGGCCAGGTCGTTGCCGCCGGTGGCGGCCTGCGCGAACGCGGAATCATGCGACAGCGCGTCCTGCAGACCGCGCGAAAGCGCCGCGAGCCGCTCCTGCGGCGCACCGGAAACCGCCAGCAGCAGCAGGCGCGAACCCGGTCCCCTGCCGATCTCGTCCAGCAGCAGTTTCTGGTCGGTGGTGCGCGCGGGCGGCACGAAATCGCGCAGGTCCGAACTGATCTGCAAATGCCGCGCGACGCCCCAGCCGACCCCTGCGATCAGCGCGAGCCACACGAACCAGATCGCGACCCGCGCGCCGCGCGTCATTGGCTGTTGCGACAACGCGCGGCCAGCGCCGACTCCAGCGGCGCCGAGCTGCGCAGGCCTGCCTCGGCCATCGCGCCAACCAGCGTGATGCTGCTGTCGCCGTTGGCGTCTGTCACGGTGAGGCAGCGTGGCTCGTGCTCACGGCCGTCGATCACGATCGACGCAAGCTGCCGCTTGAGCTGGCCGGTGCGCGGCGCCAGCGTGATCACCCAGTGCGCGCTGCCACCTTGCGCGGACAGCGTGAAATCCTGCTGCAGCGCCGACACGTCGCCGCCCAGCAGCGCGCGGAACCCGGCCAGCATCGCGCCGGCCTGCGGCGCGCGCGCGAGCGGCATCCGGTGCACCTCGCCGCTGCCGCGCTGCACCGACAATTCGCCGTCGCCGATCTTCGCGGTTTCCTTGAACGGCTTTTCGATGTCGCGTTGCATCCGGTCGCCGCCGAGCCAGCGCAAGGTGCCGGACACCACCAGCGGGCGATCCAGTACGCCGCGATAACTCACCTGCACGAATGGCGTCGACACCGGCGGCGTCTCGGCCATCCCGGACAGCAGCGATTCGGCCAGGCCCGGTTTGGCAGGACCCGGACCGGCCGCGAACGCGCTGCACGATGCGGTGAGCGCGAATGCGATCAGCGCGTCACGAAGAATGCGCCTGCTGCAGGTCAGGCTGGATCGCATGGTGCGCGGCGAGGGTCGTGGGCGGCTGCCAGAAATCATAGAAGTTGAACCAGTTGCAGGGCGCTTGGCGCAGGTGGTGTTCCAGCCGCTCGGCGTAACGGCCGATGTAGTGGTCGAGCGCCGCGTTGCGATCGGTGCGTGGCAGTTCCACCCGCTCGGCCAGCGTTTCGAAGGCAAGATCGTAGCGGTTGCCGCCCCGGTACATGCCGAGGCACAAGACCACCGGCACCTTCAGCAGCGCGGCGATCTGCCACGGCGCGGCGGGGAATGCCGCGTCGGCACCGAGGAACGGCACCTCGCGCATCAGTTCGTGCGGGCGGCCACGATCGCCGAGCAGGGTGATCATCGCGCCCTCGCGCGCGGCCTCGGAGAGCGCCAGCACGATGTCCATCCCGCCACGCGCGGTGTCGATGATGCTGTCCGACAACTCGGGCGCCAGCGCCTCCAGCAGCCTGGTCAACGCGGGCGTCTTGCTCTTGTCCATCACCAGCTTGAGCTTGCATTCGGGTCGGCTGGCGGCCAGCACGCGCAGCACTTCGAAGCTGCCGACGTGCGCGCCCAGCAGCAGCACGCCCTGTCCGCGGTCGAGGTGCCGGTGCAGTTCCTCGACGCCGCGCGTGCTGACGCGGAAACTGCCGATGCCGCGCGCCAGCAGGAACACGCGATCGAGAATCGTCGACGCGAACGCATGGATCAGGCGCATCACCCGCCACGCGCTGCCCGGCCGGCCGGTGAGGCGCCGGAAATAGTCGCGCGAGGCGCGGCGTTCGGGCCCGCGCCGGAAATAGAAATACAGCGTGATCGGGTACAGGAACAGCCGCGCGAACGTGCGTCCGAAGTGCAGCCCGATGAATCGGATCAGCCAGATCGCGAACCAGCCGCCGGCTTCCGGACGATCGAGCCAGTGTTCGCTTGCGTCCCGGTCTTCTTCTTCCATGATTTCCCCTGTTCGATTCATGGTGTCCGCCAAAATCATCCTTGTGTGGTTTGCAGGGTCCCGCGCGCGAGCGGCACGCCGTCCGCGCGCATCACCTCGAAGCGGACCCGCGCCGGTTCCGCATGCAGTTTGATCGTCGCGGCCTCATTCGGCCGCAACGGTTGCACGAACTTCGCGTCGAGTTTCTGCACGCGCTCGCCACGCCACGCCCGCAGCGCCGCGGCCACGCGTTCCAGCACCACCACGCCCGGCACCACGGGATTCCCGGGGAAATGGCCGGCCAGCGCCGGGTGCTCAGGGTCGATCTTCAGGGTGATCTGGAAGCGGTCGTTCATGCCGCGCCGTCCTCGCCGCGCACCAGCGCCGGCCAGCGCCGCACGATCTGCACCACGAAGCGGCGCATGGGCGGATGCGGAATGTGGCGCATCCGCCAGCGCCGCACGGCATATTCCGCGAGGAACGCCGCCAGCAGCACCGCCCAGCAGCCCGCTTCCGGGTACCACGCCAGCAGTGATCCGGGCAGTGAAAACGGAACAATCACGCCGAACGTGGCCAGCCAGCCGCCCGGCACCGCGAACAGCGCGATCAGCAGCGACAGCAGCGCCATCGCGCCCAGCAGGCAGGCCCAGAACCAGGTGACGCCGCGCGTGTAGCCGCGCACGCCCGGCAGGTTCACGCGCGACTCGCCTTCGATCACCCGCACGAAGCGCGTGACCAGCGGCTCCACGCCGGGTTTCAGCGTGCGCGCGAACAGCCAGGCCACCGCCGTCAGGAACACCACCGGCAGCGCCATCAGCGCGAGCACCGGATGGCCGGTCGAGGCGGGGACCAGCACCAGGGCCGCGAGCAGCAGCCACACGAGCGCCATCACGAAGCTGCGCCGCCGCCACACTGACGGCAGCCAAGCCAGAAGCAGCAATGCCGCCGCGGCGAGGCTGAGTTCGTGCCGCCGCGACAAGCCGCCCGCCAAGGCCAGGACGCCGCACGCGAGCAGCACCAGCGGCAACCACGGTACGCGCGGCGTGGCGGAGGGGCGTTGGGCGACGGGTAGCGACATGCGGCCTGTGAAGCGGGATGCGGCGACGAAGTCTATATGATAGGTGTCCGGCCCGATCACACCATGAACCCCAAGGAAGCCTCAGTGAACGACAGCAGCGGAGCGCCCGGATTCGATTGCGACGTGCTGGTGGTGGGCGGCGGTCCCGGTGGCTCGACCATTTCGACGCTGCTCACCCGGCGCGGCTGGCGCGTCACGATGCTGGAACGTGATCGACATCCGCGCTTCCACATTGGCGAATCGCTGCTGCCGGCGAACATGCCGATCTTCGAGGAGATCGGCGCGCTGGAAAAACTGCGCTCGCTGGGCCGCCTGAAACTGGGCGCGGATTTTCCGCGCGACGACGGCAGCTATTACACCTTCCGCTTCGACCGGGCGTTGGGCGGCACGCTGCCCTGGGCTTTCCAGGTCAGGCGCGAAGACATGGACCGGATGCTGTTCGAGCACGCGCGTGAAAACGGCGTGGACGCGCGCCAGCAGGCAAGGGTCGAGCGCGTCGAATTCGATGCCGACGGCGTGACGGCACACACCGATGCTGCGGGCAAGAAAGCCGCGCTGCGCGCACGCTATCTGGTGGACGCGTCCGGACGCGACACCTTCCTTGGCAAGCAACTGAAACT
>JBQCCP010000173.1:0-38188 GCA_051962095.1 Rhodanobacteraceae bacterium | reverse complement strand
ATCAGCCGGCCAGGCGTCGCGATGATCACGTCGCAGCCGTCGCGCAGTTGCTGGCGCTGCTTGTCGTAATCGACGCCGCCGTAGATCAGCGCGAAGCGCAGCCCGGTGTGGCGGCCGATCGCCTGCGCGTCCTTGTCGATCTGGATCGCGAGTTCGCGCGTCGGCGCCAGGATCACCGCGCGGGGATCGTTGACGCCGCGTTCCGGAATCGCGGGCTTCGTGAGCAACCGGTTCATCACCGCGACCAGGAACGCACAGGTCTTGCCCGTGCCGGTCTGCGCCTGCCCCGCCACGTCGCGTCCTTCCAGCGCGACCGGCAGGGTCAGCGCCTGGATCGGCGTGCAGCGGGTGAAGCCGCAATCGGCGAGGCCGGCGGCAAGATGCGGATGCAGGTTGAATTGCTGGAAGAAGGTTTCGGTGAGAACTTGGTCGGCCACGGATTTTTATGTCAGGGAGTCTGGGCCACGGCGCGCTTCGCCAACATGGCAGTGACGGGAGCCGGCGACCGATGCCGCCGCACGGCTTGCGCGACCCGCCGCGGATTCGATGGAACAGGCCGCGGATGCGCGGAACTTCACCGCGACGCTGCGCGCCCGAAAGGGCACTCTTGTCGCAAGTGATTGAGTTGATTGTAGCAGCACGCGGGCGGTCGCCGCGCTTGCAATGCCGGCTCTTTCCCCCCATCTTGTCGTCTCCGTCCCCGTTCCAGATCTCCCATGAGCGAAAACATCACCCACGTCAAAGATGCCGACTTCGAAAACCAGGTGCTGAAATCCGACACCCCCGTGTTGCTGGATTTCTGGGCGGAATGGTGCGGGCCGTGCAAATCGATCGCGCCGATGCTGGACGACATCGCCAAGGAATACGCCGGCCGGCTGAAGGTGGTGAAGATCAACATCGACGAGAACCAGAAGACGCCGATGACCTATGGCATCCGCGGCATTCCCACGCTGATGGTATTCAAGGGAGGCAAGGTCGAAGCCACCCAGATCGGCGCCGTGGGCAAGGGGCAGTTGACCCAGATGGTCGACAAGGTGATCTCGCAAGGGCAGTCGAGCGCCACGGCCTGATCCCGCGGCTGCATATCCAGCCTTCCCGCTTCGGTCGAAACGTGAGCCGGAGCGGGTACGATATTCCGTTCCAAACTGAATCCGTGTGATGCCCCGCTTGTCGGCGGGCCTTCCGCAGTGCTAGATTGACATTCGGCCGGTGGTGCTTTTGCCCGGCCCTCTTCCCTTTCGTACCCTCCCGCGCTTCGTGCGCCGATGAGGCTTGTCCCGTGTCCGATACCGAAAACACCGTACAGGGCGAAGACGCCCGCGCGTCCGCCCCTGCTCCCGAATCCAATGGCTCCGCCGGCAACGAAGGCGAGGGCCAGTCCCAGCAACAACGCGGCAACCGGCCCGACCGGGGCCGCCGTCGCCGCGGCCGCCATTCGCGCGGCGGCAACGGCCAGGGCGGCAACGCCAATGGCCTGCCCGCCGACGTGTCCGGCGACGAAGCCGATGCCGGCGATCCCAAGCGCCTGATCAACCTCACCGAACTCAAGCAGAAGAACTCGGTGAAGCTGCTGGAGATGGCCGAGGAACTCGGCATCCAGGAAGGCGTCGCCCGCGCCCGCAAGCAGGACGTGATCTTCAACATCCTGCGCGCCCACGCCAAATCCGGCGGCAGCATCTGGGCCGAAGGCGTACTGGAAATCCTGCAGGACGGCTTCGGCTTCCTGCGCTCGCACGACGAGTCCTACCTCGCCGGCCCCGACGACATCTACGTGTCGCCCTCGCAGATCCGCCGCTTCAACCTGCGCACCGGCGACTACATCACCGGCCGCGTCCGGCATCCGAAGGAAGGCGAACGCTACTTCGCGCTGCTGAAAGTCGATGACATCAACGGCGATCCGCCGGAAGCGTCCAAGAACAAGCTGCTGTTCGAGAACCTCACGCCACTGTTCCCGCGCAAGGCCTTCCATCTCGAGCGCGGCAATGGTTCGTCGGAGGACATCACGGGCCGCATCCTCGACCTGATCGCGCCCGTCGGGCGCGGCCAGCGCGGCCTGATCGTCAGCCAGCCCAAGGCCGGCAAGACCATGATGCTGCAGAACGTCGCGCAGGCGCTGGTGCACAACCATCCCGACGTGCACCTCATCATCCTGCTGATCGACGAGCGTCCGGAAGAAGTAACCGAGATGCAGCGCAGCGTCCGCGCGGAAGTGGTGTCCTCCACGTTCGACGAACCCGCGGTGCGCCACGTGCAGGTCGCCGAGATGGTGATCGAGCGCGCCAAGCGCCTGGTCGAGCACAAGAAAGACGTGGTGATCCTGCTCGATTCCATTACGCGTCTGGCGCGCGCCTACAACACCGTGGTGCCGAGTTCCGGCAAGGTGCTGACCGGTGGCGTCGACGCCAACGCGCTGCAGCGTCCGAAGCGTTTCTTCGGCGCCGCGCGCAACGTCGAGGAAGGCGGTTCGCTGACGATCCTCGCGACCGCGCTGATCGACACCGGCTCCAAGATGGACGAGGTGATCTACGAGGAATTCAAGGGCACCGGCAACATGGAAGTGCACCTCGACCGCCGCATTTCCGAGAAGCGCGTCTACCCGTCCATCAACATCAATCGCTCAGGCACCCGTCGCGAGGAGTTGCTGATCGCGCCGGACCTGCTGCAGAAGATCTGGATCCTGCGCAAGCTCCTGCACCCGATGGACGAACTGGCCGCGATGGAATTCATGCTCGACAAGATGAAGAACACCAAGACCAACGACGAGTTCTTCAACGCGATGAAGCGGTAAAGCTCGGGATTCGGAATTCGGGGTTCGGGAAAGATAAACAAACTGCCGTCATTCCGGACGCGGCAGAGCCGCGATCCGGAATCCCTTTTGATTTCTTCCTGACAGCCAAAGGAAAAATGGCTTACTCGCGCCATTCATGGCGCTCGCCCTGAGCCGCCTTGAGCGTTCGCGTTTGCAATCCTGCAAACGCAGTCCGGCTTTCGCCGGAATGACGACGGTTCCTACAGCCTCTTCGATTTTCCCGTTTCCATCTGGCGCCAATCCATGCGCATCTGCGTCTACTGCGCTTCCAGCAACCAGGCCGATCCGCGTTATCGCGATGCGGCCTTCCACCTCGGTGAGTTGCTGGCCGAAGGCGGACACCAGGTCGTCTACGGCGGCGGCTCCGCCGGTTCGATGGGCGCGGTCGCGGACGGTGCGTTGTCGAAGGGCGGCGAAGTGATCGGCATCCTGCCGCGCTTCATGGCGGACCTCGAATGGGGACATCCGGGCCTGACGCACCTCGAAATGGTCGACGACATGCGCGAGCGCAAGCATCGCCTGCTCACGGGTTCCGACGCGGTGGTCGCGCTGCCGGGCGGCTGCGGCACGCTGGAAGAACTGTTCGAGGCGATCACGCTGAAGCGGCTCGGCCTCTACTTCAATCCCATCATCCTGCTCGACACGCTGGGCTACTGGCAGCCGCTGGACGCGTTCCTGCAGCAGGTGATCGAGCAGCGCTTCATGAACGTCGAGCACGCGAAGATGTGGTCGCGCGTCGCCGAACCCGAAGACGTGCTGCCCGCGATCACGAACGCACCGAAGTGGGACGAGCACGCGCGCGACCGCGCGGTGGTTCGGTAAACATTCGCCGCGTGTTCGACTGCAGTCCTGCATCCTGTTCTGCGGAGCCGCCCGCACCTGTATCATCGGCGGCTCACGCGTCAACCGCGACAACGCGCTCGTAGCTCAGCTGGATAGAGTACTGCCCTCCGAAGGCAGGGGTCGTGGGTTCGAATCCCGCCGAGCGCGCCATAATTTCAAATACTTAGGTTTGCACCAGTACGCGAGTACGAAGACGGTACGAAAAACCGCGCTGCGAAAGGGTGCGGTTTCGTTGTCTTTGGATGTGGAGGAATCGCCCTGCACCTCGCCGCTAAGTGGCCAATCCCTTCACCGCTGGCAGGCTGCCCCGTTGCATGAGCACCGGGCCGTCAGGAACACAAACTTTACGTGAGTCACTTGTATTTCTCTCCCGACTGCTCGCATAGCTCGATGCAACGCTGATCCAGCTCTCATACCAGTACCAGGAGCCTTCGACGTTCACGCCGTAACCCTTGGCTGGATTCTTAGCGTCTTCCGCTCTCCACATGTCGAGGTACTCGCGTTGGACACGGAACTTCGGAAAGCCTGCCTTTTGAACCTCAGTAACTACTGTGCTAGGGCGATACTTTGCCCGCTCCACTTCCTTCTTCACCCAGTACTCTTTGTCGATCGTCTTCGCCAATTCGGATGTCGGATCGATGAACTCAACGACACTGTCCGCTTGACCCGGCTCACTCCAATGTGTCGCGAACTCAGTTGAACTTCCGATACGGATCGAGCCTTTGCACCTCGGCCGACGATGGAACCATGGGATTCCGTGCCTCAGGTCGGGACGTTGCCCGCGAACTGCTGCAGACTGATGATCACGAACTCGGCGGGTTTGAGTGGTGCGAATCCGACCAGAATGTTGACAATCCCTAGCTCAACATCAGCCTTGGTGGTCGTGTCGCTATCGCATTTCACGAAGTAGGCGTCTTTGGGCATGCTTCCTTGGAAAGCTCCCTGGCGGAACAGCTCGTGCAGAAAATCGCCGACGCTCTTGCGGATCTGCGACCACAGGGCCTCATCGTTGGGTTCGAAAACTGCCCATTGGGTGCCGCGGGAAATTGTCTCCTCGAGGAACAGCGCCGTGCGTCGGACAGGGATGAACTTCCATTCCGAGCCGCGCTCGGCTTGGCCGTGCAACGTGCGCGACCCCCAAACCACGTTGCCGTAGGCCGGAAATGTGCGCAGACAATTGACGGCCTTCGGATTCAGCAAGCCGTTTTCGGCATCATTGACCGCGGCGGCCAGTCCGGCAGCGCCATTCACGACTGCGTCCTTGCCCGCTGGTGCCGTCCACACCCCGCGCGCGGCATCGATGCGCGCGAACACCCCGGCAACGAAGCCGCTGGGCGGAAAGGTCGCCGGCACGCCGCCTTGCAATGGGTCGGGAGCGCGTACCCACGGAAAGAACGCCGCAGAGTTGAGGGCATCTGGACCCGTCGGCACCGCGGTTGTCCCATCCGACAGCGACTGCACGGTCGCCGCCTGGTCGGTGTCGGCGATCAGGAAGGCTCGATGCTTGCGACACCAGCCCTGCAACATGGCGAGCGTGTCTGCATCGCTTTCGCCAGGCACGCAAACCAGGTTGACGAGGTCAATGGCATCGATTATCGCGTTGTCCTCGAAAGCCCCGGCAAGCGCGGCATGGAAGGCGCTGCTTCCGGGTAGCAGGACCGTCCCGTCATTGCCGCCGCTGAGCGCGCTGGTGCCATCCATAGGCGCGGTGGGCCCGGTGGCAGTCACGGAAATGAGATCAGAACGCGCGTTGACGATGGCTTCCACGTAAAGGGCCCGCGGATCGCCTGGGTCAACGCTTAGGTTCTGATACCTCTCGACCACCACCGAGCCGTTGCCTGTGTCCAGCACGTCGAGCTGGAAGCGATCTCCAGACCGGCTGTCGCGGGTGGTGTGCACCGCCAAACCATTGCCCCAGCGACCGGCCGAAGCAGCGGCGATGCTGAGAGTGCCGTGCGTGACACCCGCCGCCGCCGCATCGACTCCGACCAATCGCACGATCCTGGCGGCGCTACCGCCGTTATCGAAGAAGTGCTGGACCGCATGCCCGAGGAAACTGCGTGAATCAAGGCCGCCAAACGTGCGCTGATAGTCGGCAAAGCAGGCAATGCCTTGTGCACGTCCGGTGGGGCCGCAGGGGGCCCAGCCGACAAACACGGTGATGGAGGTAGCGACGCCAGTGACGGTACGCGTGGCGCTGGAGGCTTCTTCGAAATGGATTTCAGGATGGTTGGGCACTGTGGGCATGAGCGGGACCTACCAAGGGAATTCAGGGGGTCAATCTCGCAACAGGTTTTCCCAAGCGGTTCAAAATCGCTCTTTGAACCGCCGTCTTGATCAACATACACAACGTGCCTGATCTGTGGCAGTTGGTCGAGATGCTCGGACAACGACGAGGCGCCCCGAAAGGGGGCCGCGCAGCATTGATGTCACACATCGATCTATGATCCTTGGGTGACTCGTCGGCTGGTCAATCCAATATTTCCGCGAATGCTGCGCGGCACATGGCCTGCATCCGTCTCGGGTCGATCTCGCGGTCCTGCGGAATGGCTGCCGCATCGCGCACCCTGTCATTCACTTTCCCGAACAGGCGATCGCGTGCGCGGTAGAGTTCACGTTCCCAGCTGTCGTGCAATGTACCTCGGACATTTTCATGCCAGACCTGCGCCAACTCGTGCAACTGCGGCGCGAACAGCTCAAGGTTCACTTCTGTCCCTGCAATTTGCGGCAGGCAACTTGGCAGGCGCCTTGGCGCAGGCGTATGGGGACCTCGTCGACGGCGTACCATCTTAAGTGAACCGTGGCGGCTGCTCGAAGGCGGTCACGCAACCGCTCGAATGCCCGGGCGCACTCATCGCATGGCGGCTGAATGGAAGGATGGTGATGCCCGGGAGCTTGATGCTGGAGCAACGCGAGCTTGTCGGTGAACTGATGGACGATCCGGCGCTTGCGCCGCGAGTACATCGTGCCGCGCTGCACGGGCTGGAGAAGGTCAACCGGGTGAGCCGTACGGCGGCTTTGTTGTGGCCCCGGATCGAACGCATCATTTCCTCATCGCCCAATGAACGCCCGTCCCTGCTGGATGTCGCATGCGGCGGAGGTCATCTCGCGATCGCGCTGGCGCAACGCTCCCGCCGGCGCGGTCTCACGCTGCAGGTGCACGGCTGCGACATCAGCGAAACGGCCCTGCAGTACGCATCGGCAGTTGCCACAAGAGCCGGTGAACGGGTGGAGTTCTTTCGTGCGGACGTGACCACCGAATCGCTGCCTCGGCACTACACCTTCATTACTTGCACGTTGTTCCTGCATCACCTGACCAATGCGCGCATCATCGCTTTCCTGCGCATGCTCGCTGGACATTGTGACCACCTCTTGGTCAGCGATCTCATCCGCGGACGGACAGGGTATGTGCTGGCATGGACGGGAACGAAGCTGCTGTCGCGTTCGCCGATCGTGCACGAAGATGGCCTGCGCTCCGTGCGCGCCGCACTCACCTTGCATGAGGCCCGCGAGCTTGCGATGAAGGCCGGACTCGACGACGCACGTTTCGAGCGGCATTGGCCCCAGCGGTTCCTGATGATCTGGTCGCGCGTAGAGGCGTCGCATGGATCCGGATGATTTGCCGCGCGAGTGGGATGTGGTGGTCGTGGGCGCGGGTATCGCGGGGGCCATGAGCGCACTGCTCCTCGCGCGCGCCCGGCTGCGCGTGCTGTTGGTCGAGAAGTCCGCGTGGCCACGCGCAAAGGCCTGTGGCGGCTGCCTGAATGTGGCCGCCGTCAGGGCGCTTGCCAGCCATGGGATCGAGCTGCACGACGGCAGCACATACCACGCCATGCAGTTGTACTGCCTCGGACGCTTGGCCCATCTTCCTCTGCCGGCCGGCGTGGCGATTTCCCGGATGCAGCTGGACGCGATACTCGTAGGACACGCCATAGCAGCCGGCGTCTGCTTCGTACCGGCGACGCGCGCCCGCCTTGGAAGATGTACGCGGCACGGGCGCCGCCTGATACTGCACAATGGTTCGACGCGCGGTGCCATCGACGCGCGCGTGGTCCTGGATTGTGGCGGACTCGCCACCCGCCTGCTGTCGGACCCCGGCTGGCGCATTGCGCCGCGTGCGCACATCGGCGTCGCCGCCATCCTGCCCGAAACCCCTCCAGAGTATGGTCCGGGCGCCATCCACATGGCTTGTGCAGCGCAGGGCTATGTCGGACTGGTCCGCGCCGATGAGGGCACGATCAATATCGCGGCGGCGTTGGACCCGGTGCGCTGCCACGAAACCGGCGGACCGGCAGCAGCCATCGTGGAGATTCTCCGTGCGGAACACCTTCCAGTCCCGCAAAATCTGCATCGTCTGGATTGGCACGGTACACCTCGCCTCACCCGCACGCGCCGGCGGCTCGATGGCGAACGACGCGTCCTGATACTGGGCGATGCGGCGGGCTATGTTGAACCTTTCACCGGCGAAGGCATGGCGTGGGCGCTCTCGGACGCTGCTGCCGTGCTGCCTTTCGCATGCCAGGCCGTCGCATGCTGGAGTGACGACATTACCGCGCGGTGGAGCGCACGCCACCGGCGGGTGCTGCATGCACGGCAACGCGTCTGCCGTGGCATTTCAGGATTGCTGCGTCATCCATGGCTGCTGGCTGCGGCGCTCCCGCTGCTCGACCGTGCGCCCGCCGTGGCATTGCCGCTGACATCGTGGTTGAACCGCGATCTCGACAGCGACGTGGTGGCCGCGTGAAACCCGCCGCGATCGTCGGAATCGGCACCGCAGTGCCGGAGGCAACTTTCGGGCAGGAGATGGCAGTCCCGCTGGCAATGGCGCGCTGCTGCTCGAACGAGGGCGAGCGTGCATGGCTGCAGCGCATCTATCGTGGCTGCGGGGTGCAACGACGTGGCAGCGTGCTGCTCGCGCACGATGATGATGCTGGTTCCATCGGGGCGTTTTACCCATCGCCACGCTCCGAAGATGATGCCGGTCCGACTACGGCCGTTCGGCTCGCCCGATACGCGCGGGAAGCCGGCGAGCTGGCGACGCGTGCGAGCGCGGCCGCGCTCGCGGATGCCGCCATCCATCCATCCTGCATCACCCATGTGGTCATCGTCTCGTGTACCGGACTATTCTCGCCGGGCCTCGACGCCGAGATGATCGAGCGCCTCGGCCTGGCACGCGATGTCGGCCGCGTGAATATCGGCTTCATGGGCTGTCACGGCGCATTCAATGGATTGCGGGCGGCGGCTGCGCTGGTACACGGGGCGCCGGATGCCCGTGTCCTGCTCTGCTGCGTCGAACTTTGCAGTCTGCACTTTGCCTACGGGTTCAATCGGCAGCGGGTTGTCGCCAACGCGCTATTCGCCGACGGTGCTGCCGCCGCGATCCTGACGCCGGCCGGCCAATCCGCGTTGCATCTGCATGACACCGCGAGCCTGTTGACCCGCGACTCGGCCGGCGCAATGACGTGGCGGATCGGCGATCACGGCTTCGAAATGGGGTTGACGCTGGAGGTGCCGCGGCGCATCCGCGCATCACTGCGCGAATGGCTGGAGCCATGGCTGGCAACCCGCAGGTTGCGGATCGGCGAAGTCGCGCACTGGGCGATCCATCCGGGCGGCCCCGAAATCGTTCAGGCCGCGACTGATGCTTTGGGAATTGGCGCCGAGGCCGGAGACATCTCGCGTGCGATTCTCGCCGAGCACGGCAACATGTCGTCACCGACCATTCTGTTCATCCTGCAACGCATGCGCTCGCGGCATGCTCACGGGCCGATCGTGGCATTGGGCTTTGGCCCCGGGTTGGTGTTCGAGGCCGCGCTGCTCGGCTGACATAACCTGAAGGCGCCATGGACCGCGATTGATGGGATACACGGCTTGGTCTCCGGCATTCCTCCTCGAGCTCGGTCCATGCTGGGCAGCTCCATCTCCGCCTTGACGATCTTCGCGGTACCGCCACGGTCGATGTGCAGACACTGATGCGCGATCCCAAGCGGCCCTTGCCTGTGCGACACGACGACCAGAATGGTTCGAGGCAAGCGCCGCTTCAATGCGGCAAGCACGGCCATTTCGGAATGCGCATCGAGCGCGCCGGTCGCTTCGTCCAGCACGGCAATGAATGGTTGCCGCAGGATCACCTGCGCCAGCAACAACCGCTGGAGTTCTCCGCCGGAAAGCCGGCAAGACGAGCCTTGCAGCTCCAGATCGAGGCTCTCGCGGATGCCGTGCAAACGCGCACCGAGGCCTACGTCCGCCAGCACGTCGTGCAAGCAATCATCGGTGCTGTCCGGCGCCGCCCACAACAGGCATTCGCGAACTGTGCGTTGCCAAGGGCGAATGTTCTGGCTCACATAGGCGCCCTTGCGCACGCATTGCCGGTATCCATCGAAGTCCACGCGACGCCCGGCGATGCGCGCTGCAAACGAGGCAGGCGTCGTCATCCCGGTGAGCACGTCGGCCAGACTGCTCTTGCCGATGCCGGAGTCGCCGGCGATCAGCGTCATTTCGCCGGGGACCAGCACCAGATCCTCCACCGAAAGAAGCAAAGCGGGCAATTCCAATTGAACGTGTTCGATGTGCACGGATCGCACGGGGTCGCGGGTTTCCGTCGCCGTGCTGATCTCCCGCCGAACACGCTCAATATTCGCGTAGCGCTGCCAAAGCTCGAAGGCCGACGCCGCCAGGCGGAGTTGCTGAAAGTTGTGCCGGCTCGAAGCCGCGTACGGCAGCAGCCGGCCGAGCAGCAACCCCACGGCAATCAGCGATGCCCGGTCGACACCATGCCAACGGCCAGCGATCAAGAGGATGCCGATCATGCCCGACGCCGCGAGCAGTTCCACGACCAGTTTGCCGGACGCCGTCAGCTCGATCTGGCGTCGATAGGCCTGGGCCAGTCTCGCTGAAACGGCGCCGTAGTTGCCCCTCTCCGCATCCTCCCGTTCGAACGAACGGACGTGGCGCAGCCGGCGCGGGAAATCCTCGCTGAACCAGAACAGGCGGGTCGTATCCTCGACGTACTGTCGGCTGATCCGCGACTGGTCACGACCATGCCAGCGCAGTGCGATCATCCCGAGTGAGGCCCACACCGGCAGGATAAGCGTGAGTGCGGGCGACACCCGGAATGCGAACACGAGGTTGACGGCAGTGGTCACACCGGCCACCAGCAACTGCGATGCTGCGCCGACTCCCTGGGTGACGAGTTCGACATTGGCTGTCAAAACGTTGGCGATCTCGGCCGAGGCCGAGTTGCCCAACGTGGCGATGTCGGCATCGATCAGCCGTGCATGCACCCTGTTCCGCAAACGCATCGCGCAATCGCCAATGATGCGCGCACCCATCACCGAGGCGTACCAGCGCAACAGAACGTGGCTTCCGACCGCGGCCGCGAAGATCAACGTCAGCGTTCCGGTGCCCGTCGGCATGGCCATCATCCGGCCGGCGAACACAGGCCCGCGGCCGGGCTGGAGCAGGGAGGCGAGCACGAGTGCGGCGACGCTTCCCATCAGCGCCGCGATCAGCGACAACGCCACGTATGCGGCCGTGCGCGTTGCGCCGGCACGCCCGATGATGGGTGCGAAATCACGCAGCAATTTCCACGCCCGGCGCCGTGGGCGCAGAACGGGCGCGGGCGCTGCCGTGGACGCGCGGCGTGGCTCAGTCGAGCAATCGGCAGAGCGCATCGACGGCATCGCGTGGATGCGGTCCACGCAGTAGTTGATGAACTCCCCTGTCCATGATCTCCCGCTTGAAGCGCCACCAGCCAGGCTGACGTGAGGCGTGGGGCTGATCGGCGTCGAGCAGCCGCTCCGCCTCGCGCGCGCCGAGGGGGGCCAGCAATGCGTCGGGATGCTCCGCGACACGGGCGCACACGAACACCGCGCCAGCCAAAGCCAACGGACCCGCGGCGGGCCGGCCGTGCTCCCGCCGGAGGTCGACCTCGAACTTCCTGACACCGCTGCGGCGGCGGATGACCGGTGCATGGGAAACCCACGCGCGGATCGCATCGTCTTCGACAAAATCCAGCGCGTCGCCTCTCAAATGCAGGTAGGTGGGAACGCCAGTCGCCCACAGGTCCGTCGGACGCACGAAGACCGCATCCTCGGCCAGCAGATCCAATCCGCGCAGAAGGCCGTGCAGCGCCAGTGTCGATTTGCCCGCGCCGCTGCCGCCGAGCAGCAGCACCCCGCGGTCATCCCGGCCCACGCAGGCGGCGTGCAGCGGCACCAGGCTTAACGCCTGCGTCGCCAGGATGAACACCGCGAATTCGATCAGCTCGCAGCGCAGATGGTAGGCGTGCTGCAGCATGGCCTCCGACACCACGACGCATGCGCGGCGTCGTGCGGGATCGATCGCCACGTAATTCGAAGCATCGACGTCGGCGCGGAGGCTATTTCCTTCGCGCCGTATCCGAGGTGCGGGTGGCTCGATTGACCATGGGTTTGCGCTTCGTGGCAACAGGCACAGCCGGACGCGGAATCCGACAGTGACATCCGGAAACGTCTGCGATGGCAGCCCTCCATAGGCGGCTTCGACCAGATCGAGGAGATCACGGCTATTGCTCTCGAACCGGAAGAAACCGCCCAGGACCCGCTTGGTGGCGATGAGGGGGAGGCAAGCGGGTCCGGGCGGTGGGGACACCATGCGGTGATGCCCGTCGTCACCACGGATTGCGCGAGGGAAGTCGATCGAAGTCTCCACGTTGGATCGCACGCGAATCGCAATTCCGGGTGGCACCGTAGGTGCGGAGCCCGATAAAAAAAGTTGCACGACCGTGAAAACACCCCGGTGGGCATGCGGAATCCGCGAGGCAACCTGCAGCACGGCTTGTGGCACTCATCCTCACGCAGCATTGCTTGAGGCGGACCGCCGATCTCCGCCCTGCCCGAAGGCTTCCATCGCCGATGTTGAAGATCCAGGTCACCCACTCCTATTTACTGAAATACGACCCCAAGCAGTGGGAACGCGGCAAGCCCTACCCGCCGCTCGCCACCATCCAGGTCGCCGCATTGCTGCGCAGGATGGAACACGATGTCGCGATGTTCGACGCGATGCTCGCCGACGGCGTCGAGGCGTACGCACGCTCCCTGCGCTCCGCCGCGCCGGACCTCGTGGTCCTCTACGAGGACAACTTCAACTTCCTCACCAAGATGTGTCTGGATCGCATGCGCGAGGCCGCCTGCGGCATGATCACATCCGCGCATGCATATGGCGCGAAAGTGATCGTCGCCGGATCGGACGCTTCCGATCACCCGGAAGTTTTCCTCGCCGCCGGTGCCGACGTCGTGCTGATCGGAGAAGGCATCGCGGCGCTCGTCCAGTTGATCGAGCGGCTGGACCGTGAACCGGACATCGACACCCAAGGCTGGGTGGCCGGGCTGGCCGGGGTTTCCATCCTCGATCATGGGCAATCGCGAACGGCCCGCTTCGGGGCGCAACCGCCGGATGCAAGACTCACCGGCCTCCCAGCCTGGGACCTCATCGACATCGGGCGCTACCGGGCCTTCTGGCTGGAACGGCACGGCTACTTCAGCCTCAACATGACGGCTTCGCGAGGCTGTCCGTTCCACTGCAACTGGTGCGCCAAGCCGATTTGGGGGAATCATTACCGGCGCCGCGACGCCGGCGAAGTCGCCGCGGAAATGGGTTATCTGAAGCACAAGTTCCACCCCGACCACATCTGGTTCGCCGACGACATCTTCGGGTTCCACAGTGACTGGGTGAACGAATTTGCCGACTGCTTGCGCGACAACGACGGCATGGTGCCTTTCATGATCCAGACCCGCGCCGACCTTTCGACCGAAGCGATGGCCACTGCGCTGGAACGCGCGGGTTGCGCAGAGGTATGGATCGGCGCCGAAAGCGGCAGTCAACGCGTACTCGACTGGATGGACAAGGGCACGCGGGTCGACAAACTGATCGATGCACGCAGGCGGCTCGGTTCGCACGGCGTCCGCGTCGGTTTCTTCATCCAGCTCGGGTATCTGGGCGAACAACTCCACGACCTGCTTGCGACCCGCGAACTGGTCGCGCTCGCCGCGCCGGATGACATCGGCGTCAGCGTTTCGTACCCGCTTCCCGGCACCCGGTTCTTCGAACAGGTGCGAACGCAGCTCGGCCACAAGACCCACTGGCGTGACAGCGGCGATCTGGCCATGATGTTCCGCGGCACTTACGACTCGGCGTTCTACCGCTGCATACGCGACCTGCTGCACGACCAGGTCGCCCTGCAGCAGTCGCGCGACGCCGGATCGCCCGAATCCGCGCGGGCGTTCGCTGCGCTGGATGCGCGTTGGGATGCACTGATCGCAAACGAACCCTCCCATCGCAATCCCGACGCCACACCGGCGCCGGCGCCACCCCACGATCACGTTGCCCCACTCCGCCATGTTGCCGCCGCTCAAACTCATTAGGGCTGGCCTGTGCCGCACCACCGAGGCCCTCGCCTCGGAACTGGGATGTCCCGGCGGTCCAACGCCAGCGTGGAACGACCTCGAATGGCGGCTTGCAGCGGTGGCTGCAGTGGCGCATGGCGTGTCGCCGTTGCTCTGGAAGCATTCGGACTGGAGCCATCCCGGTTGGCGACGCTTCCTGGAGAATCAGCACGAACACGTGGCGATACGCCACACCAGGATTGTGGCGCTGCTGGAGCGCCTCGACGCTGCGGCGCGGGCTGCCGGACTCGCGATGACTCCGCTGAAAGGCGCAGCGCTGCACGCCCTCGGCATTTACGCGGCGGGCGACCGCCCGATGGCCGATATCGACCTGTTGGCCCATGAGGACGATGTCGACGAGGCGACCCGGCTGATGTACGAGGTCGGCTACGTGCAGTCATTCGACCATTGGCGACACCGGGTTTTCAAGCCGGCAGCGGGAAGGCCTTGGGCGGTGCTGGGCGAGCACCGTGATACGCCCATCAACATCGAGCTGCACACTCGCATCCGCGAACGCCTGCCTGTGTCCGTCATCGACATCACCGAGCGGATTCGTCCACGTCAGCCCGAGCCCGGCCTGAATCCCTATCCTTCACGAAGTGCCCTGCTTGCCCACCTGCTGCTGCACGCAGCAGGCAACATCTGCGGACGCAGCCTGCGCCTGATGCACCTGCACGATATCGCACTGCTGACGCGCGACATGCAACCCGAGGAATGGGTATTCCTGTGGCAAGGAGGTGCGTGCTGGTGGGCCCTGCCGCCGCTGCAGATGGTCGCGCGCTATTACCGGGCCGCCATCCCCGAAGAAGTGCTGGCAACACTCGCGCGCGATTGCCCGCGGCTCCTGCGAATAGCTTCCCGATACCAGACCCTCACGAGGGTTTCGTGTTCCGAACTGTGGCTGCACGCATTTCCCGGCCTTGAATGGTCGTGTGGTGCCCGCGATGCGGCGCACTTCATCGCCGACCGCATCCGTCCTTCGGAGGAAAAAAGGCAAGAGCGCGCGGACATGACGCGCACGCAGCTGTGGCTTCAGAACCGGGATTGGGTCACCGCCACGCAACGGAGGCGAATCCTCACTTGGCTGATTCGCAAAGTGCCGCGGATGGACGCCATGTACGTGGTCCGCGCGGCGTTGGAACCGGCCGACGATGACTTCGGCGTTACGAGGGCTGCCGAGCCTGGCTGATCCGACTGGCGACGTGGGTGCCGTGGCACAACCTTTGCGGCGCGGAGCGGCAATCACGTTGCCTGCGTCGCAACCGATTGGCTCTACAGCGAGGCATTGGCCGGTGCACACCGGAGAGCAGTACCACGAGTTCATGCTGGCCTCGCCGCGGGAGATCGAGGTGCGCGACAGGTTTCGGAAGATCGCGTTGGATCTTTTGCCCGCCGGGGTGGCCATGCTCGACTTCGGTGCGGGTACCGGCATCGATGCCAAGGTTTATGCCGCCCAAGGACACCCGACGTTCGTGTACGAGCCTTCGCAAGCGATGCACGACCATCTGAATCGCTATTGCCGTGACGAAATCGACCGCGGGAGGGTGATCCCGGTATCGCAGCCCTTTACGCACAAGGTGCATGCCGTGACGGCGAATTTTGCGGTCCTCAACCACATCCTGGACCACCGATCGCTGTTCGAAGGACTGTCGCACGCGATCGACCGGGATGGTTTTTTGCTCGCCAGCATGCTGAGCCCCTGTTACGCAGGTGATGCGCGGTATCGCTGGTGGTGGGCGAATATCCCGGTGCTGATGCGGCGCGGCTGCTATGCCAGTCCTGGCGAAAGCCGCATCCATCGATTTGCACCGCGCGCAGTGGTGCGCGCGGCATCTCCGCACTTCTGGCTGGAGCGTCTGGTGCCGCGCAGGATCGGCTTGGCCACCCATCTGTACATGTTCCTGTTGTTCAGGCGGTTGTGAGATGTGGAAAGACCGGATCAGGCCTTTCGTGCGTCCCTTGCCGCAATGGTCTCCCATCGCGGTGGCTGCGCCGCAAACGCAGGTCAGCGCCGCCCTTCGCCGGGACCATGAAGCGGTGGACGTCACGACGGATCACACTGTGGCCTCGCTCAGGCCGCTGACGATCGCGACCAGTGTCGATGGCGGCCAGCGAGCCACCATCGAGTACCGCGATCGATCGACTGGAAAGCTCCTCGGAACGCTGTGGCTGGTGCGGTCGGCGTCAGTGGGCGCTATCGGCACACCGCCGTTCTTCTACCATGTTGCGGCAGGTGAGCATCGCTGCCTCGGCTGGCCTCGGCGACCATGGAATGCGTGGCTCCAGAACCGCGCGATGCTGAAGAACCGCTCGCCGCACGGTGCAGGCATGCCACCCGCCGCGGCCCAGCAACTGATGATTGCCTATCTGTGTCCGCGGCCGGTCGTGCTGGTTTCCGTCGAGGCGCTGGGTCACCGGAACATCTTCCCGATGGATCTGATCGGTCCGCTACGGCAGAGCGGATTCTTTTCGTTGGCGCTGCGCAGCACCAACGTGTCGGTACCCGTCATACGCGAGACGCGCCGGATCGCATTGTCCGGCATTGCGGCCGGGCTGAAAACGATCACTTACAAACTCGCCGAACATCACAAGCGACCCCTCGACGATTGGAATGAGCTTTCGCTCCCCCTTCGACTGTCGCGGGAATTCGCCATTCCCGCGGTGGCCGAAGCCCTGCGCATCCAGGAACTTTCGATCGTGCACAGCCGCGAAATTGGCTCGCACACTTTTTTCCTGTGCCATGTCGCCTCCGACGAAGCCCCCGCAGAAGGCATGCAACTGCATCACACGGCGGGCTTCCACCAGGCTTGGCGACACCGGCGGGGCAGGCCTTTTGCGGAAGCCTAGTGCTGACCGCCCGTGACGGCGGCTTGCGTTCTCAACCGTTCGACTTCTGCTTCCGCAAGTCCGAAATGCCGACGCAGGTGTTCGACGTAGGCCAGCATGCTCTGCCGCACTTCCGGGTCTACTTCGTAACGTCGGGAAGCCAGTTGCTGTACCTGCAACACCTCCAGCAGGTGCGAGCGCCGATTGCCGCCAAGGGTGACACTGGAGGCTTGCCTTCGATGCAGGTTGAGCGACTCCGGTACGAAAGCGACCTCGCCTTGCTCCAGTACGGCGAGGTAGGCGACCCAGTCACCGGCAATCCTGAAATTCGACAGGGTGTCGGTTTCCTGATCCATGGCCTTCCGTAGTGCTTCGCGCCGGAACAGCACGGCACTGACGTTGGGGATCGTGTTCTTGATGGCCAGATACTTCCTGTTTTCTTCCGGGCCCTGCTCCTGGTAGGCCCGCAGCCAGTGTTCGCGCGAAACGTCGTCGGTGTATTCGAGGTAGGTGTTCGCCAGGAGATTTCCTGCCTCATCGATCTGCCGGGATTGGCAATAGGCCAGCACCACGGCTCGATCCCGCATGGCGTTTGTCAGGCTTTCGAGAAAATCCGGCTCGCACAGATCGTCTGCCTCGGCGATCCAGACAAGGTCCCCGCCTGCGAGATCGACGCCCTTGGCCCATTGGCATGACACGCGTCCGGAATTCACCCGATTGCGCACCAGCCGCAAAGGAATTCCGTATTCGGTCGCGAGATTCCCGACCACGGCGATGCTGTCGTCGTTCGATGCGTCATCGAGGATGATCAGCTCATAAAAAGGCAGGTTCTGCCGGACGATCGAACCGATCCGATCGCGCAGGTGGCGCGCATAGTTGTAGTTCGGGACGATCACGGAAACCTTGGGGAACGGGCAACCGAGCAGGTCCAGGAGCTCGAACAGGCATTTTCGGAAGTCGTACTCGTCGTCGATCAGCGCATGGCCCCGCCGTCCCATCGCCCGTGCCCGCGGTGCATCCTCCAGTAATTCCAGCACGCTGTTGCCGAAAGCCCCGACGTCAAACGCGGGCACGAGCACGCCGGTGCCGCGCTCCAGCAGTTCGACGAAACCGCCCGCACCTGCAAAGCCGACTACCGGCACCTCCGCATGGAGCGCTTCCAGCACCACGGACGGAAACGGATCCTCACGCGAGGTCAGCGCATAGACATCGGAGCCCGCGAAGTAGGTATCCGTGTCGGCGTCGGCGCCTGGGAAGTGGAAGCGATCTTCCAGTCCGGCCGCGCGCAAGGAGTCGCGGACGCCCGTCTCCATGGTTACATCGAAATGTCCAACCCACAGAAAATGTACATCGTCGCGCGCCCGCATCACCTGCGTGCCGACTGCGACGAACAGATCGACTCCCTTGCGGTGATCGGCGTAGCCCACGCAGGAAACAATCCTGGAGCTTTCCGGGATCCCCAATCTCTCGCGCAGTTCTCGCCGTGCCTCCGTTCTCCCGCCCGGATGCGCAAAGCGGTTCAGTTTGTAAAGACCCTGGGGGCGTATTGCCGTCCGGGCCGATGCCAAATCAACACACTCGTTGAATCTGTTTCGGATGCCCGCGGAGGGAAACACCATGCCATCGACATTCCCCGCGATCGCCCGTGCATGTTCGAGCAGGCCGAAGCCGCGGATCACGCCGGGCAATTCGTGGATCAGGCTGACGACCCGGAATCCCGCTTCCTTGAGTATCTTGGCGAACAGGCCGGAGGCCGTGGTGTTGGCAATGGCATGGCGGGCGCCGCCGGCGTAAAGTCTGCGCGCGAGGTGCTGCGCGGCCGTCCCCGACGGTTCGGCGCCAGCGAGATCGTGCACCGTCGCCCAGCGGGCGAATTCGTCACGCAGTCTTCCTTCGCCCAACAGCACCACGTCCACCTGCAGCTTGAACCCTTCGCAATACATGCGCGCCATGTTCAGCGCGAGGTATTGCGCGCCGTGCGGATGTGCGTCGTGCGACACCACCACGATGCGACGCACCATCTCTGCCGTTTCCTGGTGCCCGCTTTCGAGCAATGCCTGTCGAGTCTGGTCGAGGAATGCATAACCGTAGCGGCGATCGGGTTCGAGGTAGGCGCCTTCCGCCCATTCGTTCCACGCATTCAGGAACACGATGCGTTCCCCCGCCACCGGATGTTTGCGCGCATAGTCGATGGCCAGGCCCAGCCACTCGCGGTAACGCCGGGGCGTAGCATTCACGAAGGTGTAACCAGCACCCGGTTTGCGTGCCTCGTTGTCCCAGGAGGGGAACACGCCGCGGATCAGGTCGAAGTTGGGCACTTCGGTTCGCCTGGCGCGCTCGACGATGTCACCGTACTCGATCACGTTGCCTTGATACGCAGGGTTGACGAAGTCCAGACGTTTGTTGACCGGTTCCAGTCCGCTTCCCAGCTTGTGCGGCGGAAACTCGATGGCTGCATCGAAGCCGTAGACGCGCGGGTCTCCCATGTCGAATTGCACCATCGCCAGGAAAAGTTCGCCGATACCGGCCTTGCGGCAATACTGGCGCCACCGCTCGAGGGTGGCCGCCGCATCCGGCAGCAGCGACGGCCGGTAAAGCACGATCAGCGGGCGATCGTCGATCCGGATGTAACGCGGGTCCCGCAGCATCGGCTCCAAGGAAGCGATGAAGGCCACGTCGTCCTCAGCCGAATGTTCCTGCCGGATGAGGATGTCGCACTCGAGGCCATCCCAGCGACGTGTCCAGTTCTCGTTGGCCCAGCACACGCAGAATGGAAAATCCACGTCCGGAGCGGCGAGGAATTGCTGCAGCGGCCGCTCGAGCAATCGTTTTCCGTTGAACCAGTAGTAGTGGAAACAAAACCCGCTCAGCCCGTAATGCCGCGCCAATCGGATCTGGCTGCGCATCACGTCGACGAGGCGCAGATCGTAGTAGCCGAGTTCACCGGGCAGCCGCGGCTGGTAATGGCCCACGAATTGCGGCATCGCCTTGGAAACGTTGGTCCATTCGGTGAACCCGCGTCCCCACCACTGGTCGTTTTCGGGGATGGGGTGAAACTGCGGCAGGTAAAACGCGATGGCGCGGACGTCGATCCCGGAGAGGTCGACGGGATTGTCGTCCATGGGAACATATTCAAAGCCGCGCGTCCCCGTTGCCGACCTGAACAAGTCTTCGAGCACCGCCTTGCGGGCCGTGCCCCGATCGTCGGCGAGCCGCCGCGTCGCTCGCGGTTCTCCGAATCCGGCGACGATCGCAACATCTTTTTCCCGGCTGTTCATCGTATCCACACCTGTACTGCTGCTCATCGAATCTCTCAACCGGCGCCGTATGGAATGAAACGACGCGCTTGGGAGGGCCGATTGCGACAATCGGGTTCCTCTCCCACCACCGCAGTTGAAGCCGGGGCATCGACGCCGGTGGTGCCGTGATGAGCGGATACGCCGTTTGATGGCTCGTTACGTCGGAGATCCGGCGCCGGCGCCGCGGAGGCGGCCGGGGCCGGCGGGCGCCGCAACAGATGTACGCTGAGCCAGCGCATCGGAGCGGTAAGCTTCCAACTCGTCGAGGCAAGCAGGGCCGCTACCGTTGCATTGCTGTTCGCCAGCGCCGACTGCAGCGACTGCATCTCACCTCGGGCCACTGCATCGCGAGTGACGGGAATCTCCGTTGCCGGGCAACGGGCAGCCTGCTCCAGTCGCAGGGACAACGTGTTCAAGAGCGCATGTTGGCGTTGAATCCTCGCTTCGACCGCCATCACGCTGCCGCGTTGGCGTTCGAAGCGTGCCGCAGTCTCGCCGGACAGCGCGGAAATTTCATCCCGCAATTGCTGCACCGAATCACGAACCGCATGGGTTGCGGAGTCTTGCGCTTCCAATCGGACGACCACGGTCTCGTCCATGGCCTGCACGCGCTGCGAGGTCGCGTCCAGGCTTTCCTTCATGTGATCGAGGCGGGATTCCAGCCTTTCCTGCAAGGTTCGCATGGCGTCGCGAACAACCGCGGTTGCGGAGGGCTGATCTGCCAGACGCGCTTCCGCCGTTTGCGCCCGGGCTTCCGCATTCCATCGCTCGGCGAGCAGGTGACCGACGTGCGATGCATAGATCTGGTCAATTGCACGATACGCATCATGCCGACGGGACAGCGCGCTCCACTTCTCTGCGCCTGAAGCGATTCCGAGACAGACGCGATAGAGCGAGGCGGCGAGTTCCGGGACGGCTTCGCCTGCGCCGTCCGCCTCGTGCGAAGCCGCATGGTGTCTGTGGCTGGGGTCGAGAAACTCATCGATCGTCTTCGAAACCGCACCGTGTCCTGCGGCGGGCCAACGCAACTGCAGCTCGCGGGCGGCGCGAGTCATGCTGCCACGCCAATCCGAAAGCAGCCGGTCATAGGTGATCATGGTCCTGCGCCGACGCTCAGAGGCGACGGTGGCTTCCATGAGGTATTGAACCCACATCAGGTAAAGCGACGCGCGTGGCCACTGGTTGCGCCAATGCATGGATCGCGTGACCTCCGCCGGATCGCGCACCACGAACAGGCAATCGACTTCGAACCCCCTTTTCTCGAACGCGTCGGTCCACAGGGGTGCAACGAGGCACATCCGCGGATCCTTGATGGCACACAAATTGGCCGTCGAGAATTCGCTCTCGATCAGCGCATCGACGCGCATCGCTACGGATCTTGCATGCGAGGAGTCGATCCACCCTTCCGGCAAGCCGCGCATTTCGTACCACGTGCGCCCCAGCCCGTGCAGGAGATCATCGTTGATCCGCACGACTTCGGCGTGCTCCCAGAACCCCGCGGGATTGTCGGGTCCCGGCGGAACCAGATCTTTCCCCAGCTCCGCGCCGAGCAAGCTGGCGACGCGTGCCGCGGCGGACGTACCGCTCCGGTGCATGCCCAGGATTAACAGTGCGCGCTTCATGCGACCGCCCGCTTACCGGCGTCAATTTCCGGCTTGATATCGAGGTCCATGACGGTGGTGGCCAATCTGCCCGGCTCATGGAGGACCTTGAACATCGCGCCGTCGATCCACCGGTCGAGATAAACGTGCTCTCCGCCGACGCTGCCCTGCACACCGGCATTGAGAAAGTACGCCCCGGATGCAAACAGGCATGGAAAACGGAACCGCACCTCCAACTCGGCTCCGGCTTGCACGGTCGGCAGGCTGTCCCCATGCCACGACGTGATGCAACCAGCCAGTTCCAGACCGCTGACGGATTTGATCAACATGCCGCAGCGAACATTGTCGACCGCTCGATCGAAGCGCACACCGTACGCATAGACGTACTCGCGCTGCGGCTGGAGGATGTTGACCCGCCGGCCGTCCAGCGTTTCGATATGCGGATCGAAAATGCAGGCACCGTCGTTGTCGTAGCGGAACGTGCTTTTCGGGAGCAATCCTTCCTCAAAGCACGCCCCATCCAGCTCTTGTCCATCGTGGTTTTCGACCGACGGCCAGGGGGTCCGAAGTCCGTCCTGCACCTCGAAAGGGAAAGTATCCGTTTCCTTTCCGGACCTGATCTGCTCGCGGACTGACTGATATTTTCCCGCGGGCGAATACAGGATCTTCTGGTATCGCGACACGACGTATTTCGGACTGCCTTCGGTCAACAACTCACCTTTGTCAAGCAACAGGGCGCGATTGCAAAGCTCGATGATCGTGCCAGCGGAGTGAGAGACGAACAGCACCGTGGCGCCGGCGGTTCGAATCTGGTCGATGCGTGCGAAGCACTTTCGCTGGAAAGCCTCGTCGCCCACTGAAAGCGCTTCGTCCACCACCAGGATGTCGGGCGCCACATTGATGGCGACCGAAAAAGCGAGTCGTATGTACATGCCGCTGGAATAGGTCTTGACCGGCTGGTCGATGAAATCGCCGATCCCGGCGAAATCGAGGATGGCCTCATGGCACTCCTCCAGTTCCTGTTCCGACAGGCCGTACACCAATCCGCTGAGGCGAACGTTTTCCCTGCCGGTGAACTCCGGATTGAACCCCGCACCCAGTTCAAGCAGTGCAGAAATCCGGCCGTTCACCGCGACTTTTCCGAACGTGGGATTCAGTGTTCCGCAAATCATCTGGAGCAATGTCGATTTTCCCGACCCGTTGCGCCCCACGATCCCGACGGTCTCGCCCTTGTGCACATCGAAGCCGACGTCGCGCAGTGCCCAGAACTCCCGGAAGTGGGCACGCACCGGGCGGCGCAAGGTCTGCTGCATGCGCGGCAGGATCATCTGCTTGAGCCGGTCGGCTGGCTGTGCATAGATCTCGTAGCGCTTGGACAACCCTTCGACCCGGATGCTGATTTCGTCAGACGACATCGGCGAAGCCCTTGCGCGTCTGTTCGAACCAGGCAAACGCCAGCCACGCAAACAATCCAGACACCAACACGTAGAGGACCAGCCGACCCCACGCCGGCGGCTCGCCGAAGATCAGGACCTTCTGTGATGCCTCCGCGATGGTCGTGAGTGGATTGAGATCAAGCAGGTCCCGATAAGGAGCAGGCACCAACGTTCGTGGATAGAGAATCGGCGCCAGGAACATCAGCGCCATACTGATGATCCCAACCATTTGTCGAAGGTCGCGCAGGTACACGCCCAACGAAGCCAAAAGCCACACGGTGCCGGCGACGAACGGCACGAAGCACAGGACAACGGCGGGAAAGAAGATCACCGTCCATGGAATGTGCCCCGTCAGGAATGGCGAGATCACCAGCAGCACGATCGTGGATATGCACAGATGGAACAGTCCGGAGCCAATCGTGCTCCAGGTCAGGCTCTCCAGCGGGAACACAACCCGCTTGACCAAATTGGCGTTTTCGATGATCAGCGTAGTGGCGCGATTGGTACACTCCGAGAAGAACGCGTTTGTGTTCAGTCCGGCGAACAGCACCATCGCGTATTGAAATTGATCGTCCGTCTGCGCGTTCCAACGTGACTTGAAGATCACCGTGAACACGAAGGTATAGATGACCAGCATCAATAGCGGATTGAAGAATGACCAGAGCAAACCGGCGAACGAACCGCGATAGCGGCCAGTCACCTCACGCTTGGCCATCTCCACCACCAATCCAAAATGGCGCTGCAGCGCGAGGTACGGCGACAGGGGATCCGTCAGACGATAGGCGCAGGTCGCCATGGCAGGTGGGCTCCGCGCCACTGGGCTCCGGTTGCGGCTCGGGATAATCGGGTGGATCGGCTTGTGTGTCCCGGGCCGCGCAGATTTGGTTGCACCGGAACCAAACATTCAGCGTGCAGGCACGGGCCGAGACCGGTCGCCGTCGAGCCCTCACGGCGGGTGCGGCCGCATTTCCACCAGATCCCAATTGCCGTGGCTCACCCAAACGTCATAGGCCCCTTGCGACAGCGGCCGCCATCCCTGGCTTTCCAGGACACGCTCCATTTCATTGCGCCAGGGTGCCGAATGCTTCAGCACCACTGCGGTCAAGCGATATCGTTGCAGGGCGTCCGCAAATGCGTACGTCGAATCCGCCAGTTGGCGGTCCCCCGCGACGTATTCCATCAGCGCACGCCGTCTGGCGGCCTCTCGTGGAAAGAAGCTTTGGGCGAGGTACGGAATGCGCACCCCCACGAGTTGCGGGTGGACGACGAATGTCGACAGCCAGAAGGAAACCAATTCCGGGGTGAGCACGACACCTTGCTCGGGAACCTCTTTTGTCACCTGCTTGGCCACCCGATATTCCACGGGATAGACCTTGAGGCGCGGGACACCGAGTGCCACGGAATTGGCAGCCCGCAACGTTCCAAATTGCCACCCGAACATCAGCACGAGTCCGGCCAAACTCGCGCATGCGCAGACCGCCAGCACGCGCGGCTTGATGCCTAGCGCGCGCCCGACAACGCCGTCGAGCACCACCGCAACAAAGAACGGCAGCGGCAACGCCCACGTCAATCGCCAGTATGTGTACACGCCGACGAAACGGTCCGCCACGAAGCGGCACGTGTAGGGATCGAGCACCGCGAGCAGGAAGAAGAACGCACCAGCAGACAGGTAACGCGCGCAGCCAGGATCGCGCACGAATGCCCATGCGGCGAGCAACGCTGCCAGCAACACGCCCATGCTCCATGGGCCCCACGTGTTGTCGAGCATCCTTGGCAGGAGCGTCACCGGGTTGGCACTGACGAAACCCTGGCCGCCGTGCGTCGCCGACTTCATGACCCACACCGCGCCCAATACATATGCCGAGGCGAGCATGCCCAGTGCGAATCGCCGGCTTCCGGCGATGTTGCCTTGCCAACCTCCCGCCAGTCCCAACGCCGCAGCGGCGGGCGCCACGAACAGGGATGTCACGGCAAATCCGAGGGCCGCCGTCTGCGCCGCGAAAAGCAGGAGCCAATGGCGCACACCGCCGTTGCGCGCATACGTCAATGCGGATCCTGCAATGACCGGGACGATGCAGACAGCCATGACAGCCTTGCCCTGGAACAAGCGCACGAACGCGAAGTTGCCGTAGGCCCGGTGCGCTTCACCGAGTGCCAGTACGGTGATGAACAGGATCAGCAACACCGATGGCCAGTGCGCCGGCACGATTCGCCGCAGCAAGTAAATCCATGCCAATACGCAAAGCACCGCAAACAGCGGCGGCAGCACCAGATAGGCAATGACGTGGAGATCGATACCGGTAAGCCGGGCCAGCAACCCGATCAGGACGTCGTAGCTGTTCAAGCGATAGAACGGCGTCAGGATGGGGGCACTCGGCAACCGATAGAGCGTGTCGTGCAGCAGCACGGGCTGCTGCGGGTAGCGCAGCAACGTTGCGGGGATACTCAGATGCAGGGCGTCGTCAGGATCCGCCCGATCCGCGGTCAAAGTGACGACGACGGCTGCGATGGCGACGAGGAATGCGATCCATGGGGCCTGCTTGCCCGTGGCGCGCAGCAAGCCCATGTCATCCGGCGCGGAGCGTGGGGCGGACAGATGCGAAAGCCAGGCGCCACCCATCACCAGCAATGCCACCCACCAAAACACCGGGTAAGGCATACCGACCGAAAGCAGGCCCACCCACAGGATCGCGAGCGCCAAAACCACCAAAGGCGCAATACGGAGCACGACCCTGCTCGCGATCCACGCTGAAATCAGGCGGAAACGGGACCCGTCCGCCGGCCTAGGACAAGCCGATTCCGATGGTTCCGGCAGGCGGAACCACGCGACCGTCGCTGCAAGGACGACGAGCGCCATGACGGGCAACCCACGCAACAGGGCAATAAAGCTGGAATGTGTGGCGGTGACCAGGTGGACATACATGGTCCAGACTGCGTACGGCACCATCACCGCGGGCACGATCCGATCCGGCGAAACATCCAGTGCCGAGCGAAGCCTGCTCCCACCCGGAATCTTTGCTTGATCGGAGGAAGGGGAAAGCTGGCGAAGAGGTCGGTCCATCCGATTGCCGGACATCCGCTGCTGTATTTTCAGCTATCCGTTGCAAGGGGCCTGCAAGCAGGGCCGCGCCCGACACCTATGGTCCAATCCACTGCCTTGCCTGTGCCGGACCGCCACTATGGCGGCCGCTGGTGCTGCCGGCGTTTGCGTCGTATGTTCCTCGCTCCGTCCAAATGGTTGTGCCGCCTTCTCGCAATGGTTGCAAAGAATTCAACGCCTACCGGGGCAAGCAGCTGTCCCGACGCTACGCCAAGCCGTTTTGATCCTGGCTCGCTGGTGCCGGCCGCGCGCCTACCGCGTCGCCACCGCAATCGTGAGGCTTTGCAGGAAATGGAAATCCCTGCGGCGGAGCGCGTAACGTTCGTCGTCCGGATCGCACAGCCGGGCCAGTTCCTCGAAATCTTTCGGGCTCAGGTACGCCCTCAGGCGCTCGCCCCAGGTGCCGCGGAAGATGCACTCCAGCAGGTAACGTTCGTCCGCGTCCGAAAGCGGATACGTCCGCTCGATCATCCGCGTATGCATCCTCACGTTCTGCAACCCGGCCCCATGCAGCCAACCCGCGAGCGAGCGAACCGCGGTGAATGCACGTTCACTGCGACCATAACGTTCCCGGTAATACGCGCGCACCGCTGCGTTCACGCGCCCCTCAAGGCGGGCATCCCACGCGAAATACATGTCGGGCACCAGCGAACTTTGCCCCACCGCGATGCGACCGCCCGGACGCAACAGACTCGCAAGCATTCGCACGCCGGCCACGGGATCGCGCAGGTGATTGACCGCATTGACCGTCCACACCAGATCGAATGCGCTGTCCGCGAACGGCGGTGCCAGCATATCGCCCTGCACGATCAGCGTATGCGCGGGCGCAGTCGCGCGGGCGGCGCGAACGTGCGCAGTGGATAGATCCATTCCGACGACCGTCCAGCGATCCTGCGAGGAGGCGTGCCACCAGTCCACCGCGTCGCCCGTCCCGCATCCGGCGTCGAGCACGCATGAATCGACCGGCATCGACAGCGCGTCGATCGCCTCGCGCAGCTCCGGCCGGGCAAAGGCGTTGAACAGACGCAGCTTTCCCGTGTAGTCACGCCATGGGGTGTCCCCGAGCAAACCGGATTCCGGTACGGGTGATGGCAGAGCGTATTTCATTCGCGACAGCCACTGGACAGGCGCTGATAAAGCGCCTCGAATTTCCGCGCCGTTTGGTCGGCATCTTCCGACAAAGCCCTGCATTGCGCGGCCCGTGCGACGCGAAGTCTCAAGTCTTCGTCGGCGAGCAGCGTGTGGATGGCATCGGCCAGGCGTTCCGGGTTGCCGACCGGCACGGCCAGCGCCGCCGAAGGTGCCCATTCAACGATGTGTCCCACTGCCGTGCCAACCGTGGGTACACCCGCAACCGCCGCCTCGACCAGCACGAACGGTCCCGCCTCGTGTCGCGACGACACCACCAGCAGGTCGGCGGATTCCACGATCGGACGTAATTCGCGCTGTGTCCTGAACCCGAGAAACCTCACGTATCGATCAAGCCCAATTTCGCCGACGAGTTCAGTCATCGTCCCATCCAAGGTGTCGGTTCCTGCAATTTCCATTTCGAATTCCACACCGGCTTTGGCCAGTCGCGCGAGCGCGCGCAGCAGGGTCGTCTGGTCCTTGACACGATTGAGACTGGCGATGTGGATCAGGCGCGCAGGCCCCTCGGGACGACGGCGCGGTGCAAGCGGTGGCCATTTCCGGAGGTCCACACCGAACGGCACACGCTGCGCCCGCACGCCGAGGGATTGCAGCAGGTCGACGATAGGCGAACTGGTGGCTGTGACGACATTGGCGCCCCGCAGGGCGAGGCATTCACGTAACCGTCCTTTCCAGGTCAGGCGCCCGCCGTAGCCGATGTCACGGATCGCCACGAGTTCGCCGCCAGTGACGTGCACCATGCAGGGCAACCGCAGCAGCTTTGCCGCAGCCACCGCAATCAACCCACATGGACCTGAAAAGATGGCGTGCACTACACGGAAAGGCGCGCGACGATGTTCGGTGCTGATCGCGGCGATGCCGCGCAGGTGCGTCGAACCATCGCCGATGTTATGGATAGTGGCGCCAGCCAGACTCCAGATCGCTGCGTGTGCTTCCTGGTGGAGCGCGAAGACGTGGACTTCGTGGTTTCGCGCCAGTCGTTCGATCAGGGCCAGCAGCGCCGGTATCACGCGGATCTCGCCGCTGCGATCCACGCCACCCGGCACGACCAGCGCGAGCTTCACGCTGCCCTCCGACGCGCGTCCTCGAGCACTTGCGTATACGCATTCACCCACAACCGACCGACGGCAGCGAAAGAAAGCGTCGCGTCGAAATGCCCGCGCACTTGTTGCTGAGATGTGCGTGAGTTCGTTGCGGCAAACAGCGCGCCGGCCAGGCGCATCGCATCCCCGCACGGCCACGCATGACCGATGCGGCCATTGCCGGTCAGCGCGCGGAACGCCGGGATGTCGGTGAGCACCGGCGTGATGCCACATGCAAGCGCCTCCAGCACGGCGTAACCACTGCCCTCGGCACGGCTGCCGGAAACGAACAGGTCGGCCGCACGCAGCAGCAGTTCGATGCGCGCATGCGGCACCTCGCCCAGAAGAAGCACCCGCCCGTTCAATCGCGGATCGTCGGCGATTCTCGTCCGCACCTCTCTCAGCATCGGTGCG
Organism: Rhodanobacteraceae bacterium; assembly: GCA_051962095.1. Taxonomy (GTDB): domain Bacteria; phylum Pseudomonadota; class Gammaproteobacteria; order Xanthomonadales; family Rhodanobacteraceae; genus 66-474. The sequence goes on along the minus strand of JBQCCP010000173.1, from coordinate 9,205 downwards.
GCCCCGAAGGCACACCACAGCCGCAAGCCTGGCAACCGCGACGCAGCGAGCGCGACCCCTTCGAGCACGGTCAGGGGATCCTTGCCGCGGGTCAGGCGCCCAACCCATAACACACAGGGATCGCCGTACAGCCCCGTTGCGGTGCGCGCGTCCGAGCGATCACCCGGCATGAAACGGCTGCTGGATTCGGGAATTGCAAAAAGCCGTGTGGAAGCACTGAACAGGCCAGCCGCCATGAACGGCCGCGCCTGATCGAGCGACGTGAACGCCACACCGGATGCCGCCGCGAAGCAGCGTCGCTGGCGCGGGCGCCTCCACCAGCGCGGCAGGCGGTCGGCGTGATCCTGGAACAGGACCGGCGACGGCGGTGACACATGCCGGGCAATCGCGGTCGCTTCCTCGACGAAGCCAAGGCCGTGTGCATGCAGGACGTCGGCATGGAGGGCACCCAGCACATCTGCAAAACGACGGGCACGGCTTTCCACCGCGCGGGCTCCCCCGAGGTCGACGAAATGGTAGTCGACGCCGTTGCGCATCCAGTGTCCGGCACATGATGCCGCCTGCAATACCGTGACCCGGATGCCGGCACCTGCCGCCAACTCGGCGATATCCGCCAGCGACGGCCAGCGCTGCAGCAACGCTTCGATACCGAGGCCATCGGGGGCGGGCACGAAGTTGAGCTGCGCCACGTGCACGCGCGGCGCCTACAAACCCGAAACCTGCGGCATGCGCAGGCGCACCATCCGGTTCGCCAGATTCAATTCCCAAGGCCGGTCATACCTGCGCAGGCGATAACGCCACGTGGCCATCGCACTCATGCCACGCTTGGCCCAGGATGGGGCGCGCAAATCCTGGACGGTGGGGAAGCGGCAGCGCAACACCGTCACGAAGTCGCGGATGCGCCTGCGCAGCCGCTCGCTCACCCATGGCGCGTCGGCGTGGCACGCGTAAGCAACCCACTGCGGTCGGGTCCATTCCTCAACCGTGCTCGGAAAAACCACGGGCTCCCCGTGGATGTCGAACAATGCTGGCGCGCGTCCCTTGCCGCGATCCTTGCGGTGCATGCTGCTTTCCGGAAGCGGCGTGTAGATGTAGACGATGATTTCGCAGTCGGGATTCACCCGCTTCAGTTCGCGAATGAATTCGAACGTGTGCTCGGTTTCCTCTTCGGTGTTTTCCGGAGGCGCGACCATGAACGACAGTTCCGGGATCACACCCATCCGCTTGCACAATTCCGCGACCGCCAATGCCTGGTCAGGACGCGTACCCTTGCGGATCGCCTTCAACATCTCGTGGTCCGGCGATTCCGCGCCCATGAACGCCATCCGCAGCCGGCTCTTCTTCACGAGTTTCCAGGCGCGACCGGACAGATTCAGCAGCGCGTCAGTGCGTGCGAAGCACCACCACGGCAGTTCGAACCGGGACATGATCTCCAGCAAGGGAATCATGTCCTCTTCGCGATCGAAGAAGTTGTGGTCGAAGTACTGGACCGAATCGGCACCGAGCGTGTGTTTCAGATAGGCCAGCTCCTGTTCGAATCGTTCCAGCGGCGGCAGTGCGGTCGCACCGCCGAACATCGCGGCCACGCCGCAGAACGTGCAGCGGAAACGGCATCCGAGCGCAGCCTGGTGCGCGACCGTTCGGGAACCGAGATAGGTGCGCGCGAGGTAGCGGCGCGGATCGCCGAGCTTGTCGTAAGGCAGCAGCGCCGCGTGCCGGCCTCGTGCAAACGGCCGGCCCGGGTTGTGCGTCACGCCGTGCGCGCCCTTCCACGACAACCCCGCGATTTCCTGCAGCCCCGCCGCGTTGCCCGTCAGAGAAGCCATCAGCTCCGACAGAGTCTGTTCGCCCTGTCCGCGGACCGCGTAATCGACGTAGGGTGCGGCCAGCACCGCGTCCGTGTTGAGCGTCGGGAAGTAACCGCCCCAGATGATCGGCAGGCGCGGATGCCGTTCCCGGACCGCCTTGGAAATGGCGACTGCCGGCGCGACGTGCGGACCGCCCATCACGCTGATGCCGACCGCATCGAAGCGTTCGCGCTCGAGCGTGCGCAGGGTTTCACGGACGATGTCGCGGTCGAGATTGCCGTCGATGATCCAGCTGCTTCCGGTCTCATCCAGCGCCGCGGACAGGTTCAGCAGCGACAGCGGGAAGCGCGCGCTGTGGCGCGACGTGATGGTGGGGTTGACCAGCAAGGTGTTGGGTAAGGGTGCCATGGCGGGAATGACAAACGCGCGATCAGGAAGGACGACGCAACTGGAACACCAGCGCCACCGGAACATCGAGCGCCAGCGGATCGAAATGCGCATCGCCCGGGATGTCGGCCTGATCGAGCGTGGGTTCCAGCACCCGGACGATTTCCAGCCGTGACGCTGCGCACCCGTCATGCCAGTGGCCGTAGAGATGCGGCGTATGCCGCACGGCGTAGTGCCGGCCGCCGGATTTGAAATCGCGCAGCCAGCCGAGCGCGTGGCCGATCGGATGCACATCGCTGCACAGGATGGTCCCCCCGGGCCGCGTCACCCGGCGCAGTTCGGCCAGCGCAGGCTGCAAGTGGACCAGATGACCGATCGTCAGGCCGCAGATCGTCAGGTCCGCCGACGCATCCGGCAGCGGCAAATGCTCCAGGCTACCCTGCACCAGTTCGATCCCGCCCGCCTGACGGTACGCGCCCAATTCCTCGCCGGCGCGTTCCAGCATTTCGACGGACAGGTCGACACCCGTGACGTGCACCGCGCCCCGGTTCAGCGCATGCAGCATGTAGCGGCCACTGCCGCAACCGACGTCCAGTACCGATTCTCCGCGCAGATCCGCCGGCATCAACGCCAGCATCGCGCGCTCCTCGGCCTGCATCACCGGATTGTGTGCATGCGGTGGATAGCTGGCCGCCCACAAGGCGTAGGCGTCGCGCGGTTCCAGGATCTCAGCGATCGACATCAACGGTATCCTTCCGCGCAAGCAGACTCGCGCGTTGGCCGGTCCACGCCCGAAGCAACTTCGAGCCCAGGCTCCAGCGCGAGCAGCGCCGGATCGGCCAGCACCTTGGCGAGCAGTTTCGGCCGGCCATCCAGCGTGACCGCTACCGCTTCCACGCCGGCCGCTTCGAACCAGTCGACGAAATCCGGATCAGCGATGCATGGCCGGCCGCCGCGCACCGCGGCACGGATCTCACTGCGTCCGATTCCGGCGACGCTGCGCGCCGCGGCGCCGCCACGATCGGCGACGATCAGAAGGTCGGCGTGGGCACCCGCGGCGAGATAACCGTGCCTCGGCAAGCGCAGGATCCGCGCCGCGTCGGCGGTCGCCAATCCCAGTGCATCACGCGCATCCAGCGCATCCGTGGCTGCGATGCCTTGCAATTCCTGGAGCAGGTCGCGCGCACCACTGAGCCGCGAATCGCTGCCCAACGCCAGCCGTCCAGCCGCGTGCAGGCGGCGCGGATCGAGCGTGCTTCCGAGCAGAGTGCGATTGCTGGTCGGACACCAGATCACTGCGGCGCCGCTCTCGATGACTCGATCGATGTCGTGTTCTCGCAGGCCAACGCCGTGCACCAGCACGCTGTTCGACGCGAGGCACCCCAGCGCATCCAGTTGCGCCAGCTCCGCCTGCGCGATGGCATCGGTGCCTTCGGCCAGATGGATCATCCACGGCCGATCGACCGGCGTGGCTGTGAAACTCTGCCTCACCGGCGGTCCGTACCCAGGCCAACCGAGCGCATACGCCCAGCCGAAGTCGCGCAGCAACGCGACCGGAAAATTCGCGGCATCGAGCGCCGGATGCCAGGGGTCGTGGTGCACCACGCAGGTCGTGCCAGCCAGCAGGTTCTTCAGCGCGCCATGGCGCATCCGCAGTGTTTTCGAAATCGCGAGCGCGTCAACGACGGCGGGGTCCCGGAAATGCGCCCGGAATGCCGCCATCCATGCGTAGCTGTTGGGAAACGGCGCGTCGACAGCCAGTGGCGGCACGGCGTTGAGATGCAGGTGTTCGTGCGCATTGATCAATCCGGGGACGACCACGTGGTCGTGCAGATCGATCCGATGTGCCCGGCCAGTCAACGAAGCGGAGATCCTGCCGCCGACGATCGACAAGGACGCGCGCGATTCGCCATCGGGGATAATTGTCCGGGCACCACGCAGGCTGACGTCCATGCCCGTCATGATCGTGACCGAGCGCTCATCACGATCAGGAAATGATCGCCCATGTCACGCAACAGCGGCATGCCGCCCAAGCGATCATCGAGCCGGCCGAGCCAGTCGCACTGGCGCTGATGGCGACGGTAGTAGTCCACGAGGTAGGGCGGCGGCATGAACAAGCCGAGCGCGCGGTAGCCGCACAAGGAGAAGTGCTCGGCGAAGGCCCCGTAGAACTCGCGTGGCAGGTAATAACGGGTCCAGATCGTGTGCCGGTTCATGCCAACCGGCGTCACTCCGCGTGCGGCCCTGACCCATGCGCGCCTGAAGCGACCGCGCAACGCGTAGTGACCGGTTTCCCAAGGACAGATCCGGCCGATCACCGAACACACCAACTTGCCGCCGGGCCGGAGCAGGCGCGCGCACTCGGCAGCCGCGGCGCCGAGATCGGGTACGCAGTTCAGAGGTCCGAGGTCCGAATAGATGCCGTCGAATTCACCATTGATCCGGTCGAGTTGATGGATGCCTACGTGCCGGACGTCGATCCGGGAACACGTTGCGGGGTGCGCAGCGAGTGCCCGCGTGCGTTCCACCATTCGCGACGACCAGTCGATGGCGGTGACGCGGTAACCACGGCGGGCGAACTCGGCAGCGTCGATGCCGGTGCCGCAGCCGAGGTCCAGCAGCCGCGAGCCCGGCGGAAGCTCGTCGCGAACGGCGTTCCACATCGCGCGCCGCATGCGCTGGATCAGCACGTTGTTGCCGCGAGGGCCGTCGTAATCGGCGGCCACGCTGTCGAAAGCACGACAGGTGTCGAGGAGTTGCGATTCGATCGCGGGGGTGCTTCGTTCGAGCATGGCGCACAGGTTCTCGATACCGCAATGCCTTGACCAGTCCGTGGCGTAGGTGTCTTCACGCTGCGCTTTGGTTGAATGGCGTGGACGCCAACGAACACATCTGCACTCCGCGACCCTCCACGCGCAGAAGGACCGGGGAAGGCATGATCGACCGGAAGAGGGGCGGTTCCAGGATCGATGTTTGCGCACCTCTCGCACGCAGTCGCACGACCACCCGCGGCTTGACCGATCGACGGTGCAGCAGTGGAATCAGCGCATGGGCGGCGGGCCGGAGGGCGCCCTCATGCGATCGACGGGATCCGATGACGAGAAGCGGTACTCCGGCTGTAATCCGGATTGCTTTTCACCGGTCGTTGATGGTGGAGTGCGTGGCTGGCGGAGATCGAGATCGGCCGAAGGGCCGGGGACGGTTGCTGGCGGACCGCGCTTGGCGGGATGGACGTTCGCAATACTTGGCTGGCCTTTGGCCGCCGCCGATTGCCGGAGTGCGGGTGACATGACGCATGGCGGCAGCACCACGACACGGAATCGCCCCGGCGCCCAGTCCCGACGACGAAACGCTCTGCGCCATCGCCGCGGTCGTTCCATAGGGAGCACGGCGTTTGGCCTCGCCGCTCGAATCTCCGTCGTCGCGATCACCGCCGCCTGCTTGGTGATTCCGGCGCCCGCCCACGCCGAAGATTTCAGCGGCACGGTGTCATTCGCGTCCCAATTGGTGGATCGCGGTCTGGCGATCACCTCCCCGACCCCCGCCCTGCAAGGGGCAGTCACCTGGACGACCCCGTCGGGCTGGTCACTGGGTCTGTCGGGCGGGGCCGAACTGCGTTCGCCCGGTCATCTCGCCGAAGCCGTGGCCAGCGTGGCGCACGTGTGGAGCTTTTCCGAAAGCTGGCGCGTGCAGGCGGATGTGGTCTATTACCACTACGCCGGTCGCCTCCGCGCCAATGTTTATGAACCAGGCATCTACTGGCTGTACCGCGACATCCTGACCTTCGGCGTGTCGGAGGTTTACATCGCCAGCGCAGACGAGCACAAACTGCACCCGGCCGCCGATCTGAACGTCCGCTGGCCGCTGGCCGGTGGCTTTTCCATCGCCGGCGGGCTGGGCATTTCGCGCTACGCGGTGCCCTACGGCTATTCGCCGTTCGAGCGATACCAGACCGGCTATTACCGTTATGGCCAGGCAGGCCTGCTGTGGCGCCGTGGCGGATGGCAAGTGGAACTCGATCGGGTTGTGATCGATCCGGGCTCCCGCCGCTACCTGCGCGGGCGGGTGGCGTCGCCCTGGCTCGCAACGATTTCGCTGTCTTTCTAACCATGTCTCTTCCGCCGCAACCCCGCGGGAATCCAGCCGGCAACCTTTCGGGCACCTCGCCGGCACTCACCCCCGAGACCGGCCATCCCCGCACGTCGATGAACGAAGCCACAGGCGATGTCGATTCCCGCGACCGCATGCTGCTCCAACGCATGGCGGCGGGCGATCGCAAGGCGCTGGAGACGCTCTATCGCGCCTATCACGGCGGCCTCTGCCGCTTCCTGTCGCGCCTGACGCGGCGCGCCGACCTGATCGAGGAAATCGTGAACGACTGCTTCTGGATCGCGTGGCGCAAGGCGGGCAGTTTCCAGGGCGACTCGCGGGTTTCCACCTGGATCATGGGCATCGCCTATCGCTGCGGATTGAAGGCCCTGCGCCAGCAGGGCGGCGCGCCGGTGGACGATTACGCCTTGCGGGAGGGACACGGCCCGTCACACGATCCCGGCGAAGATCGTGAATTGCGCGACTGGCTGGGCAAAGCCCTCGAACACTTGTCCGCGGACCAGCGGGTGGTGATCGAACTGGTTTACGGGGTCGGCAACAGTCTGGAAGAAGTTGCCGCAATCATGCAGGCGCCGGTCGGCACCGTGAAGGCACGTCTGTTCCACGCGCGCATCAAGTTGCGCAACGTGCTTCCAAGCCTGGCTGGCGACCTGCCTGCGCAACGAGGGAACGTGTCATGACGTCCCAAATGAACTCTGGCAAGGACTGCGCGCGCGCTTGGGAAATCATGCCGTGGGCGTTGCAGACCACCGCTCCCCGCGAGCAGTGCGAATGGTTGATGCATCATCTCGCGCAATGCGAGGCGTGCAGCGCGGAATTTGCTCAACAGAGCCGCCTGCGCTGCGCCCTGTCGTTGCCCGCGGATGTGCCCGTCGACGCGGATGCCGGATTGAAGCACCTGCTGGAACGCATCGACGCGCCCGAGCAGGACGCCACATCGGCCCAGCCGTGGCGGTGGGGTCACCGCCTGACCAAGGCACTGGCCGTGGCGGTACTCGTGCAGGCGGTCGGGATCGGCATCCTCGGCGCCCGGCTGTGGTCGGATCAAATGCCGCAGTACCGAACTCTCAGCCAGCCAAGCCCGATCGAGCCGACGGGCGCACTCCGCGTGGTTCCCGTCACCGACATGACGCTGGCCGACTGGAACAAATTGCTGCACCAGTCCGACCTGCGCGTGATCGACGGACCCAACGATGTGGGCGCCTACCTGGTCGTGCCCGTTGGTCCCGCTTCCTCTTCTTCGACCATCGCCCTGCGCCGGCTTCGCGGCGACCGGGGCATTCGCCTTGCAGAGCCCGTCAGCGATCCGCCATGAAGCCCGGGGCGTTCGTCTTTGCAGTCGCAACCCTGGTTTGGGGCGCCTGCGTGCATGCACAAACCCGGCCCACGGTTGAATCGATGGACAGCGGGCGCGACATCGTGCTGGCCGTCGCGAACCCGATCGCCCCGCCCGCGACGCACGCGGGCTCCAGTGTGCTGGGTTACGCGCCGTCGGGAAATTACGGCGCCGGACAGCGCGCGGCATCAATCCTCGCGGCATTGCAACGTGATTACGGTTGGCGCCAGCTCGTGGGCTGGCCCATCAAGAGCCTCGATGTGTATTGCATCGTGCTCGAACCACGGGCCGGAACCAGCAGGGATGCATTGCTCGCGATGCTCGCCCGCGACAATCGGGTGCAGCTCGCCGAACCGCTGGGGGACTTTTCGGTCTATTCCAGTCGCCAACAGCAGGCACGCAAATACAACGACCCTTATGTCAGTCTCCAGCGTGGGTTCGTCGAGACCGACGCTGCCCTCGCACAGTCGGTCACCCAGGGCGCAGGCGTCGACGTCGCAATCGTGGACACCGGTGTGGACGTGGCCCACCCGGACCTGGCGGGCCAGATCCGCGACGTGCAGAACCTGGTGGACGACAACACGCCTGCTTTCGATCGCGACCACCATGGTACGGAAGTCGCCGGCATCATCGCCGCAATCGCCGACAACCATCGCGGCATCGTGGGCATGGCGCCCAAGTCGCGCCTGAGTGTTTATAAGGCCTGCTGGTATCCGCCGGAATCTGCAGCAGGAGCGCGCTGCAACTCCTTCACGCTCGCCAAGGCCTTGGCAGGCGTGATGGACTCGAACGCCCGGATCGTGAACCTGAGCCTGGGTGGCCCCGCGGATCCGCTCCTGTCCCGGCTGCTGCAGCGCGTGCTGGAACATCATGTCGTGATTGCCGCACTGCCGCCGGACGGCAGCCTCGATGGATTTCCGGCAGACGTGCCTGGCGTGATCGTCGTGAACACCAACGGCAGTCACGTGGACCCACCCGGTGTCCTGAACGCACCCGGCGAGGACATCCTCACCACGCAGCCCGACGGCGGTTACGACTTCAGCTCCGGATCGTCCATGGCTGCCGCGCAAGTCAGCGGTATTGCCGCACTGTTGATATCGCTGGATCCGCATCTGGATGGGCGCGCGATCCATGAGCTTCTAACGAGTACCAGCAGAATCGTCAATGGCACACGCCAAGTGGATGCCGCGGCGGCAGTGGGGGCGCTGCGCCACTCGGAGCCATCCAGCCATGACTAACGCAGACGTGGCCATCGCCTCTTCGACATCCGACTCGCAGGAGCCGATCCCGGACAGGCGCAGCGCGTCTGCCGCTGACCATCCGCCATTCCAACACCGCGACCTGACAAGCTTCCGTGGCATGTTCGATCCCGCACCCGATGTCGCGGCCGAGTCGTTGTCGATAGGCGAGGAGGCGATCGACTGGGTGGGCATGCAAGGCATCGATATGCCGATCCTGTTCGACGCCGGCAACGGCAATCTGCAGCCTTGTCCCGCCAAGGTGGATGCCTTCGTGAACCTGATCCACCCGGAACGACGCGGCATTCACATGTCGCGGCTGTACC
>JBQCCP010000172.1:0-7870 GCA_051962095.1 Rhodanobacteraceae bacterium | reverse complement strand
CCATCACCCGTCAGGACGACTTTCACGTGTTTGGCGGCGACCGAGGCCACCAGCGCGCTGGGAACCAGAGAGGAATCCCCGAAGGGCTGGCCCAGGCGGCGCGGCAGTTCGGTGGCGAGGGCCGCCGCGGTTTCCGGCTTGATTTCTTCCGCAGTGTGCAGCGTGCCCAACTCGGCGGCTGCTCGCGCGGCGGGTGCGCGCTCATCGTAGGTAGGTTCGGCGAAGCCCGCCGTGAACGTGCGCAGTCTTCCGAACCCGGATTCCTGCGCGAGCGCGCACACGGTGGTTGAATCGATGCCCCCGGAAAGAAACGCCCCGACTTCCACGTCGGAGGCCAGTTGCCGCCGACGCACGCCTTGCGTCAGCAGCTCGCGAATCCTTTCGGCGGCCTCTTCGAACCGGCCCGTCCACGGCTCGACCGAGGGAGACCAATAGCGCCGCTGCACCACGGACCCGTCCGCATGGCGCCAGAGGATTTGCGCCGGCAGCACTTCCCGGACACCGGCGACGCAAGTCCTGCCCGGCAATGCGTAGCCGTAACGAAAGTAGTCCGCAATGCCCGCGTCGTCTTCGACCTGTGCTGCACCGGGCGTGAGCGCCACCAGTGCAGGCAATTCGGACGCACAGGCGAACCTTGCGCCCTCGTCGCGGTAATACAGCGGTTTCTTGCCGAAGCGGTCCCGCGAAAGAAGGGAATCGCTGGTCGCGGTATCGTGCAGCACGAACGCCCACATTCCGTCCAGGCGCTCGACGAACCGGGCGCCTTCCGTCACCAGACCGCCCAGCAATACTTCGGTATCGCTGTCGTCCCGAAACTGCCACCGCCCTTCCAAGCGAGCACGCAGGTCCTTGTAGTTGTATATCTCGCCATTGAAAACCAGGATCCAACGCCCGCTTGGATCGCGCATCGGCTGGTGGCCACCCGCCAAGTCGATGATCGCCAACCGGGTTTGGCCCGCCACGAAATCCTGGCCCACCAAGCTGCCGGTTTCGTCCGGACCGCGATGCGCGAGGCACTCCAAGGCGCTCCGCATCCGTTCGGCACGCTCCTCCGGCGACACGCCCGGTGCGCGAAGGAAGGCTATCCCGCACATGAAGGGTATTGCCTCTCGCCGGAGTCAAGGACCGCGCGGAACAGCGCCGCGTAGCAGCGCGCGGTATCCGCCCATGTCCCGATCGTGCTGCGTGCGAGCGCACGTGCGCGCTCGCCGCGACGCCGAAGTTCCGCACGATTGGCGGCTGCCTGATCCAGGGCGGCGGCCAACGCAGCCGCATCATCGACGGGAACCAGCCAACCGGTATCGCCATCCGTCACCATGCCCCGCACTCCTTCGAGGTCGGTGGAGATGACGGGCAGGCCGCTTGCCAATGCCTCCACGACCACGTTGGGTCGCCCTTCGGAGCGGCTGGAGAGCACGAATACATCGGCTTCGGCAAACTGCCCGGGCATATCGCTCACCGGCAACCTGCCCGCGAACTCGAAACACCCCGCCACGCCGCGGGCTGCCGCGAGCGCACGTAGCGCCTCGTCTTCGGCGCCATCGCCGACGATGCACACACGCACTTGGTCTCGACAATGCGCACGCGCAACGGCGTCGATCAACACATCGAAGCCCTTCAGACGTATCAGATTGCCCACTGCAAGAACGCGCAGGGTGTTTTCGTCGACGGAAACCCTCGCGATCCGGAAAAACGCTTCGTCAACACCATTGAGACATGCATGGATGTCGGTGGCGCGACGGGGAAATTGTCGGCGTGCGCGCTCGGCCATCGCCTCGGAAACACAGATCACGGTGGCGCTGGTGCGCACGGCAAGACCCAGGATGACGCGATCCAGCCATGAGTGTTCCGCACGCGTCATGTCACTTCCGCGCAAGGTGGTGATCACGGGTTTCCGTCGCAGGCGACCAGCGATGCCGGCGATGGCGCCGCATACAGTCCAGTTGGCGTGGATCAGATCCGCGTCACCCGCACGCATCAGGCAGCGCCAGAACAGCGCACCCAGGAGTACCGGCAGCAACAATGCAAGCCACGGTGCGCGCTTCACGCTCAATACGACTCCGCCTGCTTGTTGTGCCAGTGTGCGCCATGCCTTCGGGGCATAGCGCACGGCGTGCACGCGAATGTCCGCCACGGCGAAATCGTCCAATGATGCTTGCGCGATTTTCGTGTCGGCCGGGCAAACGACGTTTATTGCGTACGTTTCGGACAATGGGCGGTAAAGGGATTGCACGAATACGCCAGCCGAACCGTCCTGATGCAGCGGATAAGACGTCGTCAATGCGAGCACGCGCATTTTGTGCTTGGTCACATCGCACACCTATGCATCGCGGCGATAGGTGAGCGACGTGATCTGCTCGGAGATCAAGCCGATCAGGAACACGATCACGGACGCACTCCACAGTGCCACGCTGATCAAGCTGAGACGATGGAACTCGATGAAGGTGAAGGCCCAATACGCCCAGCCCAGCACGAAGAAGCTCACCGCGATCGGCGCGAACAGCTTCAGCGGTGCATACAGCGTGGCGATCTTGAAGATGATCAGCAGGAAGCGCACGCCGTCGCGCAACGGCCGGATGTGGCTCTTGCCGACGCGCTCGGCGGCGCGGATCGGCACGTAGGCAACGGGATAGGCGCTGCGGAAGAACGCCATCGTGGACGTGGTCGGATAACTGAAGCCGTTGGGCAAGAGGTGGATGAATTCGCGGAACTTGTCGGCACGCGCTGCGCGAAAGCCCGAGGTCAGGTCCGCGACGCGGTGGCCGGTCATCTTGGATGCCAGCCAGTTGTAAAAAGTGTTGGCGACGCCGCGGCCGACGCCGGCTTGGTCGCCCCAGCCGCGTGCACCGACCACCATGTCGAAGCCTTCGTCGAGTTTCTCCAGCAGGCGCGGGATGTCGGCCGGGTCGTGCTGGCCGTCGGCATCCATGAACACCACAACGTCGCCGCGCGCCGCGCGCGCGCCGCGTTTGATCGCGGCGCCGTTGCCCATCGAGTAAGGCGTGCCCACGCGCACGACCCCATGCCCGGCGCACAGTTCCGCGGTCCGGTCGGTGGAACCATCGTCCGACACGATGATTTCCGCTTCGGGTTGCGCCGCGCGCAGCGCGGGCAGCAGTTCGGCGAGCGCAGCGGCTTCGTTCCTGGCAGGCAGGATGATGCTGATCAAAGGGTTCCTCCGGCTGGCGGGCATCTTAGCGTGCCGGGCGCCCCGAGGTGGTCGAGTACTTGCTGATCGTTGATGGCCGATCCCGGGTTCGACCCTGCGGGTCGCCCCGGAATAACGAGAGGTGTGGGCTGGCCCGCAATTGCGGCTGCGCCTCGAACAACCATTGGGGGATTCGGTCCGGATTGGTCGTTCCCAGCTTTGGTCGTCATTCCGGAGGCGCGCAGCGCGATCCGGAATCGGTTGGGGAGTACCTGCCGGGTCTTGCCAAACCGATTCCCGGATTCCGCTCCCGCTGCGCATGAGCGGCCCCGAAATGACAAGGCCCTCTGCCTCCTGCCGCCAAGCCGGGACGGTGTTGGCATGAATCCAGCATCCAGCTTCCGTGATTTGGGACGCGGTTCTCGCCGCGGCCTGCCCAAGCGCGGGCTTTTCCGCTACATTCGTTTTGCGATTCGGGGGTTTGGACCACCTTCATGGCAACACAGTTGAACCCGGCACCCAGTCTGCCCGGCCTGACGGGCATCCCGCGTCGGCTCGCGCTGGAAGGCGTGCTGACCGAAGCCGACGCACGCCAGGCGGTGGAGGATGCCGCCAGGCAGAAATTGCCGGTGGCGAGTTATCTCGTCGAGAACGGCATGGTGGACGGGCTGCGCATGGCGCAGGCGCTTTCGGCCGAGTTCGGCGTCCCGATGCTGGACACCTCCGCGATCGACGTGACCCAGTTGCCGATCGGCGAGCTGTCCGAGGACCTGATCGAGAAGCACACCGTGCTGCCGCTGCTGAAGCGCGGCAGCCGGCTGTTCGTGGGGGTGAAGGATCCGGCCAATCCGCGCGTGCTGGAAGACATCCGCTTCCACACCAATTGTTCGGTGGAACCGATCCTGATCGAGGCCGAGCAACTGAAGCGCGGCATCGAGCAGGCCCAGAACGCGCAAAGCATCAGCATTGGCGGCGATGGCGAGGCCGATGAAGGCCTCGAAGGTCTGTCCATTGGGGAGGATGACGGCGCCAGCGCTGAAAGCGCGATGGTGGACTCCAATTCCACCGACGATGCGCCGGTAGTGAAGTACGTCAACAAGATCCTGCTGGACGCGATCAAGCGCGGCGCGTCCGACATCCACTTCGAACCCTACGAAACCAAGTACCGCGTGCGCCTGCGCATGGACGGCGTGCTGCGCGCGGTGTCGTCACCGCCTTTGAAACTCGCGCCACGCATCGCGTCGCGCCTCAAGGTGATGTCGCGCCTCGACATCGCCGAGCGCCGCGTGCCGCAGGACGGACGCATGAAGTTGAACCTGTCCAAGACCAAGTCGTTCGACTTCCGCGTCTCGACCCTGCCGACCATCGGCGGCGAGAAGATCGTGCTGCGCATCCTGGATGCCGCGGCAGCCAAGCTCGGCGTTGAAAAGCTCGGCTACGAGGACGACCAGAAGGAATTGTTCCTCGAAGCCATCCACAAGCCCTATGGGATGGTGTTGGTGACGGGGCCGACGGGTTCGGGCAAAACCGTATCGTTGTACACCGCGCTCAATATCCTGAACACGGTGGGGCGCAACATCTCGACGGTGGAAGACCCGGTGGAAATCCGCGTCGACGGCATCAACCAGGTGCAGCAGAGCGAGAAGCGTGGCATGACCTTCGCGGCCGCACTGCGATCGTTCCTGCGCCAAGACCCGGACGTGATCATGGTGGGCGAAATCCGCGACCTGGAAACCGCGGAGATCGCGGTCAAGGCCGCGCAGACCGGCCACATGGTGCTGTCCACGCTGCATACCAACGATGCTTCGCAAACCATCACGCGCCTGATGAACATGGGCATTGCGCCCTACAACCTCACGTCGTCCGTTTCATTGGTGATCGCGCAGCGCCTGGCGCGGCGCCTGCACGATTGCAAGAAGCCGATCGAACTGCCCGAGGCGGCGTTGCTGGCCGAAGGCTTCACCAAGGAAGAGATCGACCGCGGGCTGAAGCTGTACGATGCGGTCGGCTGCTCGGGCTGCAACGAAGGCTACAAGGGGCGCGTCGGCATCTACGAGGTAATGCCGATGTCCGACGAAATCGGCAAGGCCATTCTGGAAGGCGGCAATGCCATGCAGATCGCCGAAGCCGCGCGGCGCGCAGGCGTGCGCAACCTCCGGCAATCGGCGCTGATGAAAGTGAAGCAGGGCGTCACCAGTCTCGCCGAGATCAACCGCGTCACCAAGGATTGACCAGCCTCACAACGCTTCCTCATCCCGGGGCCGTCCGCAGCTCTATCGCGGACGGAACCCGGAATCCAGCTCTCCTGCCAAGTGGGACAAAGGCTGGATTCCGGGTTCCATCGCCGATGAAACCGGCGATGGCCCCGGAATGACGAGAAAAATGCATCCTGTCGATCGAGGCAGGGTTGGTATCACAGCCCCCTCTTCAAATGGAGAGGGTACAGAGTCGAGCTTCGGGGAAATCTCATGCCCACCGCCACCGTCGCAACCAAACCCGCCGTCAACGTCGGCGCGGCCCGCGCCGCGGTCAAGCAACTGACCGTGTACGAATGGACCGCGCTGGACAAGCGCGGCGTCAAGATGAAGGGCGAGATGCAGTCCCGCAACGCGAGCCTGGTCAAGGCCGAGTTGCGCCGCCAGGGCATGAATCCGCAGGCGGTCAAGGAAAAGCCCAAGCCGCTGTTCGGCGCCGCCGGTTCGCGCGTGAAGCCGCGCGACGTCGCGATCTTCAGCCGCCAGATCGCCACGATGATGGCGTCGGGCGTGCCGATGGTGCAGGCGTTCGACATCATCGCCGGCGGCCAGCGCAACGTGCGCTTCAAGAACATGCTGACCGACGTCAAGCAGAACATCGAGGGCGGTTCGGCGCTGCACGAGGCGATGGCGAAATATCCGGTGCAGTTCGACGAGCTGTACCGCAACCTGGTGCGCGCGGGCGAATCGGCGGGGGTGCTGGACACCGTGCTGGACACGGTCGCCACCTACAAGGAACGCATCGAGAGCATCAAGGGCAAGATCAAGAAGGCACTCTTCTACCCGGCGATGGTGATGGTGGTGGCGTTCCTGGTGATGCTGGTGCTGCTGATCTTCGTGGTGCCGGTGTTCCAGAACGTTTTCGCGAGCGCGGGCGTGGCGCTGCCGGCGTTCACCCAGATGGTCGTGTCGATGTCGGAATTCATGCAGCACTACTGGCTGCCGTTCCTCGCGGTGCTGATCATCGCGATCGTCGGAACCGTCATGGCCTACAAACGCTCGGAGAAGATGGCGCATGCCGTGGACCGTATGTCGCTGAAGATCCCGGTGATCGGCAACATCCTGCGCCAGTCGGCGATCGCGCGTTTCGCGCGGACGCTGGGCGTCACCTTCCACGCCGGCGTGCCGCTGGTCGAGGCGCTGGATTCCGTTTCGGGCGCAACCGGCAGCGTGGTGTATGGGCAGGCTATCCGCAAGATGCGCGACGATGTCGCGGTGGGCCACCAACTGCATCTCGCGATGAATCAGACCAACTTGTTCCCGAACATGGTCACCCAGATGGTGTCGATCGGCGAGGAATCCGGCGCGCTGGACAAGATGCTGTTCAAGGTGGCCGAGTTCTACGAGGAAGAAGTCAGCAACGCGGTCGACACCCTGTCGACGCTGCTGGAACCCCTGATCATGGTGATCATCGGCGTGCTGGTGGGCGGCATGGTGATCGCGCTGTACCTGCCGATCTTCAAGCTGGCCGGCACGTTCTGAGGTGAGGAACGGATTGTGCGCAGCGGGTAGGTTGGGCTGAATGCAATGAAGCCCAACGCGTTGACGCGAAACCTTGTTGGGCTTCGCGAAGAGCCGCTCAGCCCAACCTGCGACGCTGGCCGGCACGTTCTGATGCCGGACGCCAATCGCGGCTGCCGCCGTCCCTGCAAAACCATGGCAGGAGCGCCGGAAGGCGCAACGCCATGACATCGCCGCTTGCCCTCCCTCCCGCTTTCTGGATCGCCGCGGCCGGCGTACTCGGCCTGATCGTCGGCAGTTTCCTGAATGTGGTGATCCTGCGCCTGCCGGCGCGGATGGAATGGTTCTGGAAGCGCGACGCGCGCGACATGCTGGAACTGGCCGCGGACGAAGAGGCCGCGCCGCCGGACCTCGTTCGCCAAGGCTCGCACTGCCCGCACTGCAAGCATCCCCTGGCGGCGTGGGACAACATTCCGCTGCTGTCGTGGCTCGCGCTGCGCGGACGCTGCCGCTACTGCAAGGCGCCGATCTCCAAACAATACCCGCTGGTGGAACTGCTGTGCGGCGGCGTCAGCGCGATCGTCGTGTGGCATTTCGGCGCCACCTGGCAAGCCGCCGCCGGACTGGTGTTCACGTGGATGCTGATCGCTGCGGGCGGCATCGATTTCCGCACCCAGCTTCTGCCCGATTCGCTGACCCTGCCCCTGCTGTGGCTGGGCTTGCTGATATCGCTGGTGCCGGTGTTCGCCGGCACGCGCGAGGCCGTGATCGGCGCGGCCATCGGTTATCTCGCGCTGTGGTCGGTGTACTGGCTGTTCAAGCTCGCGACCGGCAAGGAAGGCATGGGCTATGGCGATTTCAAGCTGTTCGCCGCCGCCGGCGCGTGGATGGGCTGGGCCGCGTTGTTGCCGGTGATCATCATCGCCGCGCTGTCGGGCGCCATCATCGGCATGATCCTGTTGCGCGCGCGCGGGCAGGACCGGTCGGTGCCGTTCGCGTTCGGCCC
>JBQCCP010000171.1:0-14688 GCA_051962095.1 Rhodanobacteraceae bacterium | reverse complement strand
AATCGTGCCAGCCAGTTGCGCAGCGGAATCGCGTCCGCGAACCCTAGGTCCGCAACATGTCCCACCGACCAGGTCAGGAAGTTGTGCTGCCATGGTGCCACCCCGTTGTGCTCACCTCCATGCAAGCTGTAAACGGTACTGTCTGTGGTCACGTGCAGCGGATTGGCATCTGGATTGTTGCTGTATTTCTGGTTCCAGTCATCAAGGGAGTTGTGAACAACCGAATTGAATTCGCCCTTGAGCGGATAACTGTCGGGAAGCAAAAAAGCCGCTTCGGCCAGATTGCGAAGCGTCCATGCTTTCCCGCGCATTGAGCCATGGGATCGATCGATCAATCCCTTCGAAAACTCGCGATAGGATTCGTTCGACCAAACATTGTTGTACGAAGCGTCGAACGCGAGCTCGGACAAATAGTAATAATCGCCGGTCACCATGTAGGGAACGTATGATTCGGCTGGTTGGTGGGCGTTGTTCCACTGGTACGGATTACCGGTGACATACCAAGCTTTTGTGCATTTTGTGACTACCGTGTTGGCAGCACAGCCCGGAAGCAGATCAGCCTTGAATCGCCTGCCGTCTGCGGTGTTTTGGGCTGAAATCCGGTTCGCGGCTGCCCAGTTGGCAATCGTCACATAGGGATGCTTTTTTATGCTCACCGGCCAACCGGTTGCGGCATCGCGATAATGAATGCTGTAGGTGCCGAGCGCATCGGTATTGGCCAGCATCCAATTGTAGGCACGCACGTCGGGATCGACGATGTAGACGCTGGTCCAGCGTGGCAGCGGACCGATTGCTGGTTGCGCCCCAACGTTCGACATGTTTTTGGTCTGGTCACAATGATCTAGGGGCGCGCAGGATTGCCGTAAACTCGCGAGAAATTTCTCGTCGGGCTTCAGCTTCATGTAACGCGATATCGCCAAGCTGTTCTGGATGTACTGCGTGTCCTGTTGCAGATACACCAGTGGTTGTGCGTCATTCCACCACAGCACCTTGTGCCAGCGCGTGGCGGTGTACTGGGTCAGGGCGGGACTTGTGTAGCTCGCGCTGCCCGACGTCAGCGTCGCGATGTATTGCGGCTGTGCCTGGGGTGCGAAGGCATCCGTGTTTTCAACGATGATATCGGTACGGATAGGTCCTATCGTGCTGGGTGTGGCACCCGCGTAGGCACGCACAGCAAAGTAGATTTTCAGATTGCGGTTGGTCGTTCCGTCGGCAGCAGCCACCGGACCATTCACCACCCATTCGCTTGCCAGCGGCCCGGCAAGCCAGACATTGCATGCCGCGTCCCAGGCTTTGCAGGCGTGGGCGGTGCTCGCCGCCTGCAGCAACTTGCGCGCGCTGATCGAATACTTCGTGCCCCCGATATTTAGGGAGGCGGTAGCGTCGTAGCCCGTAGCGAGCACTTGTGCCAGCGTGATGGGCGCTGCCTTGTCGGGTGCGCCAGCTTCGAAGGAGATGGCGAGCGGCAATTCCGCGCGCCCCGGCAGCGACGGCACCATGACGGTCAGCACGGCGTGGCGCAAGCTGCCGTCCGGATTGGTGGCCT
Organism: Rhodanobacteraceae bacterium; assembly: GCA_051962095.1. GTDB lineage: Bacteria > Pseudomonadota > Gammaproteobacteria > Xanthomonadales > Rhodanobacteraceae > 66-474. The sequence goes on along the minus strand of JBQCCP010000171.1, from coordinate 13,142 downwards.
TGGGGTCGACCTGCAACTCCACCGGGTGCCCGTCGAGTGTCGCCGTCAAAGAAGCACCCCGCGGTACGTCTCCGGTCTTGAACACCTGTCCGAACGTGAAAGGTACTTCCGGTTGTGTTCTCGACGACTCGCTGATCACCTTGTCCGTGACCACTGTCCCCTGCGCTTGCGCCAGTCCGAGCCACAGGAGCGCGGCCACGCACAGCACGCCACCGGCTCGGTGCGGCCATCGGTCTTGGCTGGACGATTGGTGTCGGAAATTGCCCATATCGGATTCGGACCTCCATTGCCCACCAAGCGAACGGGATGCGAGACGCGCGACGTGGCTGCCGAGCTTGGCGATTGGTCAGCGTGTTCTCTGAATGCTCGCCAGGCCCAATCATACGCGACCATAAAAAAACCGTGCCGAAGGTTCCTTCGGCACGGCTTCCAAGGGAATCAGCGAGTTTGCACGCGCCGTCGCTTGACTGGCCGCCGCTCGCGACAGCTCCGTCCGCGTCAGCGTCGCATGAGGCGTCCGTCACCTTGCATGGTTGGATGCTTGGCGGGGACGCTGGGCGAAAGTCCCGGTGCAACTGGCACGGCTGACGCTGTGGATCGTGCCGGAACCGCTGCGCTGACGATCGGCTGGGGTCGCGCGCTTTCCTGCGCCGGGACATACAGTCTCCGCGGCAGATAGCGCATGCACCAGCGCGCATTCAACCGGGTGCAGACCACGTTTACCAGAAAACGCACCGCGCTTGCCGGCGCCGCGCTCTCCGCCGTAGGCACCGTTGCGGCGGGGTTGATGACCTTGCTGTTGACGCCGCTGGTGCGCACCGGTTCGGCGCTGCTGACGCCCGGCAGCACTGCACCCGTGCACGTCCTGCCGACACACTGGCGTGCGGGCAGTTCCTTCGGCACTGGTGGCAGGGTGGTGACCGGCCTGGGTGCAGGAATTGTCGTAGGCGGCTTGGCCGTGACCGGTGGCATCGTTGGAGTCTGCGGCGGTGTCACCGGCACTGGCGGCGGCGTCGCAGAGGGAGGGGTGGTTGGTGGAGGGCTCGACGTTGGCGGTGGATCCAAGATCGATGGCATTGTGGGAGGCTGAACTGGACCAGCCTGCACGGTGCGAGGTATGACGGCGAAGTTCGGATAATTGTTGTAGGCGTTGGAGCCACTTGGCTTAACACTGCGCGATTCGAAAATGCTCCAGGCAGTCTGGGCGTTGGGCAGACCTGTATCCGCGGCGGCGGCAATGCCAATCTGGAAGTTGGCGGGAAAGCCCGTGGCAGCGTACGGATATCCATGCATTTCGCCAGCCTGCCAGACTTGGCCTTCGAGCTTGCCCATGGCGTCCACCATTGCGGGCGAATTGCATGCGAGGCCGGAAAGTGTGGGAAAGGTTGCCTGATAAGCGGCGCTGAAAGAGGGCAGCCAGTGACCGTAGGCGTCCTTGGCAACGATGGCATAGCCCGAGGCTTGCAGCCAGCAGTAGCCTTGGGTCGGATTGTTCTGCCAATCGGTCATCAATCCGATCTCGAATCCGGCCAGCCAGTCGCGGAATTGCGCCGCGCCAGAGAACCCGAGTTCAGCAGCGTGTCCTGCCGACCAGGTGAGGAAATCGTGCTGCCAAGGGGCGACGCCATTGTTCTTGCCACCGTTGACGGAATAAACCGTGCTGCCCTCGGTAACACGCAGTGGGTTCGCTGATGGGTTGTTGCTGTACTTCTGGTTCCAGTAGGCGAGTGAATCGTTCACGGCCGCGTTGAATTCGGCCTTCAGCGGATAGCCGTCTGGTAGCAGAAAGGCGGCTTCGGCTACATTGCGCAGCGCCCACGCCTTGGCGCGAACCGAGTTGTACGTATTCTCGATCAGCAACTGTGAGAACCCGCGATAGGTTTCGTTGGGAAACAGCTCGTTCAATGATGCGCTGAATGCCAGTTCAGACATGTAGAAGTAGTCGCCGGTCACCATGTACGGCACATACGACTGCGCCGGCTGATGCTCGGCGTCCCATTTGTTCGGGTTGCCCGTGCCGTACCAGGCTGTTGTGCAGCCCGTGACCACCGTGTTGTTGACGCAGCCCGGCAACAGATCGGCTTTGTACAGCGCGCCTTTCGCGCTACTCTGCTGCGCCGCACTGCTCGCGTAGGCCCAATCTGCGATAGTGACATAAGGGTGTCTCTGGATGCTGAGCGGAAAGCCGGTTGCCTCATCGCGATAATGGATGCTGTAGGCGCCGAGCGCGTCGGTATTCGCCAACATCCAGTTGTACGCGCGCACATCGGGATCAACGATGTAGACGCTGGTCCAGCGCGGCAGCGGGCCGATGGCAGGTTGCGCGCCGACGTTGGACATGGTCTTGGTCTGGTCACAGTTGTCCAGCGGTGCACACGACTGGCGCAGGCTCGCCAGAAAGCTTTCGCTGGGCGTCAGCGGCTGGTAGCGCGACACCGCCAAGCTGTTCTGGATGTATTGTGTGTCCTGTTGCAGGTAAACCTGCGGCTCGGTGTTGTTCCACCACAACACCTTGTGCCAGCGCGTGGCGGTGTACTGGGTGAGCGCAGGGCTGGAGTAGCTTGCGCTGCCGGAGGTCAGGGTTGCGGTGTATTGCGGCTGGCTTTGGGGCGCGAACGCATCGGAGTTTTCAACGATGATGTCGGTGCGGACGCGGCCGACGGTACCCGGTGTGCCGTTCGAATAGGCGCGCACCGCGAAGTACACACGCAGGTTCGGGCTTGAGCCGTTGGACGCAGTGACGGGCCCGTTCACCACCCACTCGCTGGCCAGCGGGCCGGACAGCCACACATTGCATTGGGGATCCCAGGCGGCGCACGCGCCCGCCAGGTTGGCAGCCTGCAGCAGCGAGCGCGCGCTGGCCGTGTACACGGTGCCGCCGATGTTGAGCGAAATCTTGGCGTCGTAGCCGGTGGCGAGCAGTTGCGACAGCCCGATGGTCGGCCCGGTAAGCGCTGTGCCCGTGTAAAGGGTCAGCGGCAGTTTGGCCCCTGCCGGCAAGGATGGCACCATCGCCGTCAGCACGGCATGGCGCAAGCTGCCATCCGGATTGGTGGCTTTCGGGTTGACCTGCAGCGTGACGGGCTGGCCGTTGAGCGTGGCGGCCAGAGTGGCCCCGCTCGGCACGTCGCCGGCCTTGAAGACTTGGCCGAAGGTGACGGGCACGTTGTTCTGCCCTTGGGTGGATTGGCTGAACACCGTGTCGGTGACCACGGTGCCCGCCACGGCCTGGGTGGTCCCCAGCAGCAGCGCGCCCGCGGCGCATCCGTACAGCGTTGCCCGGAAATTTCGGCGAAAGCCGCCTCTTGGCGCTGATGCGCCAACCAACTCTTTGATGATGCCCATGCAAGATCCCGAGATGCGCGTGGGCGTCCGTGCCAAAAGAAACGGCTCCCTCATGTGAGCCGCAATGACGAGGGATCAATAAACGCGACGGCGAGGGCGCGGTCAACGGGCAGTTCTCGGTACTGTGGACTGGCGCACGCACAAGTGAAAAAGTGTGAACTGGAAGTGAATCAAAAGTGTGCGCGCGTCTGTTGAAGGCGAACTGAGAAGTGGTGCGGCCTGTGCGGACTACTTCGGCCTTGGCGTTCGTGAAGGTCCGATCGGGCCTGCGGAGTGCTCTTTCGCAGTGAGAGTCGAGCCTGCGTTCACTACGTCTTGACGAAATGTCGACAAAGCTTACATTTCATTCGGCCGACGCTGCAGAATGATCTGGAAAATGCCGTCACGTCAGTAGGTTACGTAATTGGCACAAGACGTGCTTCATACCGGCGCCTGACCAGTGCTGCAGACCTACAAACAGGAGCAACGTATGAACGCAATGAAGTATCTGGGCTTCGCCGGACTGGCCGCTGCCGGCCTGTTCGCGGCCCAGGCTTTCGCCACCACCTGCCCGGTCAATGCCGAGGGGACCCAGACCCAAGGCGGCCCCGTTTGCATCGCTCCGCTGGGCACGGACGGCGCCGGCACCGGACTGCAGGACCTGCTGAACAGCATTACCAAGCCGGGCACGCCTCAGATCGACGTGTACCACGGGCAGACGACTCCCAGCGCCTACTGGTCGACTTCCGCGTCGGGCCTTGGCGAGAACCGGATCATGTTCGAAATCGCGGGCTACGCGAACACGAACACGTTCGGCATTTTCGATCCGACGGATCCCAGCAATCGCCTGGTGTTGTTCGGCGGCCCCGCCGGCCACAACGCCGCCACCACGCTGATCTGGAGCGGCGACGGCAACTTCACCGCTGTGTATTTGCCGGGTAATGGCCAGTCCCTCGGCTCGGCAAGCGCCACCTTTGGCACGACCAATCTGTTCGGCTACTACCTCGACAACGGGCACGGCCAGGTCTTCTATTCCGTGCTGGACCTGAACAGCGATGGCATCTCGCACATGGTCGCCTACCAAGGCAATGGCCAAACCAAGCTGGACAACGTCCAGTCCGGACAGTACGCAACCTTCGGGACCAGCGATTACATCCTTGCCTGGGAAGATCTGCCGTTCGGCCGTTCGGATCTCGACTACAACGACTTCGTGGTGATGGTCGAATCCGTCCATCCGGTGCCGGAACCCGCCGCGCTCGGCATGTTCGGCCTCGGGGTGTTGCTGATCGGCGCCGCTGTGGGCATGAACCGCCGTCGTCGCTTCCACGTCGGCTGATCCCCGCTGCGCTTTGCGCACCAAACGTTGCGCTTGCATGGCCCGCCCTCCGGCGGGCCATTTTTTTGATTGGATGACCGACGCGGGACGCCGATGGTGGCCAAGCACACGCCAATCCGGCTGGTACACTCCTTGCATCTGTTAACGACGTCACAGAATGGAAGGGCAAGGCTTGGAAATGCAGCCACTTGGGATCGACCTGATCGCCGCTGCGCGGCCGAATTTCATGAAGGTGGCGCCGCTCTACCACGCGCTGCGGGGGCAGCCCTGGTGTCGGCTGCGGCTGGTGCATACCGGCCAGCATTACGACCCCAACATGTCGGATGCGTTCTTCCGCGACCTGGGCTTGCCGAAACCCGACCTGCACCTCGGTGTCGGCAGCGGTAGCCATGCGGAACAGACCGCCAATGTGATGCTTGCCTACGAAGGCGCCTGCGTCGCGAACCGGCCGGACCTTTGCATCGTAGTCGGCGATGTCAATTCCACGGTGGCGTGCGCGCTGGTCGCATCCAAGCTCGGCATTCCGGTGGCGCACCTCGAAGCGGGGCTGCGCAGCGGCGATCGCAGCATGCCCGAGGAGATCAACCGCCTCGTCACCGACACGCTTGCCGACATCCTGTGGACGCCGTCGCCGGATGGCGACGAGCATCTGCTGGCAGAAGGCGTGCCCCCCGAAAAAATCACGCGGGTGGGCAACATCATGATCGACTCGTACGAGCTGATGAAGGACCGCATCCACGCGAGCGGCCAGCGCCAGCGGCTGGGCCTGGATGGCCGCGAATATGGTGTCGTGACCTTGCATCGCCCGTCCAATGTCGACACGCGCGCGCCGCTGGCGGCGCTGGTTGCACAATTGACGCGCATCACGGACAAGTTGCCGCTGGTGTTTCCCGTGCACCCGAGGACCCGCAAGAACCTCGAGGCCTTCGGCCTGTGGGACGATCTCGTCGCGGCCGATGGCATCCGGATCGTGGAGCCCTTGGGCTACATCGATTTCATGAACCTGGTATGCGCGGCGCGACTCGTGATCACCGATTCGGGTGGCGTGCAGGAAGAAACCACGTACCTCGGTATCGCGTGTCTCACGCTGCGCCCGAACACCGAAAGGCCGGTCACCGTCACCGAGGGCAGCAACCGATTGGTCACGACCGCCGACCTGGTGTCGAGGGTCCACGACGTCCTGGTGGGCCACGGCACCCATGGCCGAAAGCCCGAGTTGTGGGATGGGCAGACGGCGCAGCGGGTGGTGGCCGACATCCGCCGACGGCTGCTCGATGCGCAGCCGGGCCGATCCAGCACAGAAGACGCGGTCGCGATGGACGCTCCGGCGCGGCAGGTCGCAGTGGGCCGAGCCTGAAAATCGACGTTCCCTTCTTCTGCCGGAAGGGACCGTGAAGCGCCGCTCCACCCTTACCCGCCCTGACGAAGTCGTTCCTTCGGAGGCGCAAGATACTTCAGCCGAGCGACAGGACCATCAGCAAAGCCGCCGCGCCAACGCCTCTGAAACCCTTCAGCCATGCACGCCATCATCCTCGCCAGTTATCTCGCCGCCGCCGCCGCGTTCCTCGCGGTGACGGCGCTGCTGGCGGCCGGCTGGCGCGGCCAGCGGACCGGCGCGCTGCTGGTGATTGCCACCGCCGCGTCCATGGGCTGGGGTGTGCTGCTGGCGTGGGCGGAGTGGAGCCACGCGCTCGGCGTCTATTGGCTGCTGCTGGCCGAGACCTTGCGCTACGGCGCGTGGCTGGGATTCCTCGCGACGCTGCTGGGCAGCTTCTCGATGTCGGGCCTGCTGCGAGGCATGCGCCTTGGCACGCAGACGCTGTGGATCCTGCTGGCGCTGTATTGCCTCGTGCCCGCGCTGCCACTGACGCCGGTGCCGTTCAACGCGGGGCTCGCGATCATCGGCGTGCTGCTGCTGGCGCTGATTGGCGTGGTGTACCTGGAGCAGATTTTCCGCAACGTGGACAAGGAGCAGCGTTGGGCGGTCAAGTTCCTGGTGATCGCGCTGGGCGTGATGTTCGCGTTCGACATCTTCCTGTATTCCTACGCGGTGCTGTACCGCGAGTTCAACGTGAGCGCGTGGGCGGCGCGCGGCTTCGTCAACGCGTTGCTGGCGCCGCTTCTGGTCGCGGCAGCGGCGCGCAACAGCGGCTGGACGCCCGAAGTGAGCGTTTCGCGGCGGGCGGTGTTCTATTCGAGCAGCCTGCTGGTGATCGCGCTGTATTTCATTGCCACTGCGGTGGGCGGCTATTACGTGCGCCTGTACGGCGGCAACTGGGGCCGCGTCGCGGAGATCACCCTGATCTTCTTCGCGCTGCTGGCGGTGCTGCTGGTGGCGGCTTCGGGCCAAGTGCGCTCGCGCCTCAAGATATTCCTGCACAAGAACTTCTTCTCGTTCCGCCATGACTATCGCGAGGAGTGGCTGCGCTTGACCGCGACCTTGTCGGCCAGCGAAGGGGATACGGGATTGTCGCTGCGCGCGGTCCGCGCGATCGAGCAGATCATGGACAGCCCGGCCGACGCGCTGTGGATGCGCGACGACGCCGGCATGCTGGTGCCGGAAGCGCAATCCAACATGCCAGTGCCCGCCGGCATGAAGGTCGCGGCCGACCAGCCGGTGTTCGAGTTCATGTGCCAGCGCCGCTGGATCTACGACCTGGGTGAGCCGCCGCCGCTGGGCCGCGCGGAGTTGCGGGCGCCGCCGGAACTGGCCACGCTGCCGCGTGCGTGGCTGCTGGTGCCGCTGGTGCTGGAAGATCGCCTGATCGGCGTGGTGGTGCTGGCCGAGGCGCGCGCGCGGCGTGCGCTGGATTGGGAAGACATCGACCTGCTCCGGACCGCCGGCAGCCAGGTCGCCGGCACTCTGGCGCAGGCCGCGAACGCGCGCCGCCTGGCCGAGGCACGCCAATTTGAAGGCTTCAACCGGCTCACGGCATTCCTGATGCACGACCTCAAGAATGTCGCGGCTCAGCAATCCTTGTTGCTGCAAAATGCAGGGAGACACCGGAACAATCCGGCATTCGTGGATGACATGCTGGCCACGGTGGAAAACTCGGTGCAGCGGATCACGCGGCTGCTCGAGCAGTTGCGCGGCGAGGCGGCGCCCGCGGCGCGCGGACGGGTGAAACTCACGGACGTCATCGAGCGGGCGCTGGTCGAATGTGGCGCGCAGGCGCCGCGGCCGAACTGGACGGCGCCGCAGGCGTCCGCATGGGTGCGCGCGGACGCGGGCCAGCTAGCGACGGTGCTGGGGCACCTGATCCGCAACGCCCAGGACGCGGCGACGCCGCAAGGTCATGTTGCAGTGAGGTTGAAGCTGGACGAGGGGAAGGCGATGATCGACATCGAGGACGACGGCCCGGGCATGGATGAGGATTTCATCCGCCACCGGCTGTTCAAGCCGTTTTTCACCACCAAGGCGAGCAAGGGGATGGGCATCGGCGCTTACCAGGCGCGGGAGTACGTACGTGCGCTGGGTGGCAGCCTCGCGGTCGAAAGCGCGCCCGGACGGGGCAGCCTGTTCACAGTGGTCCTGCCATCGGTGACACCGGCGGACGAGGTGGCTGCAGCCCGTGCGGCGGGGGCGGCGTCATGAATGCGAATGCCCGCAGCCTGTTGATCGTCGAGGACGACGTCGGCTTGCAAACCCAGTTGCGCTGGAGCTTCGACGAATACGCGGTGATCGTGGCGGGCGATCGCGAGTCGGCGCTCGCCGAGATTCGCCGCCAGCAGCCGGCGGTGGTGCTGCAGGACCTGGGCTTGCCGCCCGATCCGGCCGGCACCAGCGAAGGCTTCGCGACCATCGCCGCGATCCTCGAGGAGGCGCCGTACACCAAGATCATCGTGGCCACCGGCAATGGCGATCGCGACAACGCGGTGAAGGCGATCGGCGCCGGCGCCTACGACTTCTGCCCGAAGCCGCTGGATCTGGAGGTGTTGCGCCTGATCGTGGACCGCGCATTCCGGGTGCACGAATTGGAAGCCGAGAACCGCAAGCTGAAAAGCGAAACGGCTTCTGCTCTGGAAGGCATCATCGGCACCAGCGCGGCGATGAACCAGGCCTGCCGGCTGGTGGAGAAGGTAGGGCCCACCAACGCCAGCGTGTTGTTGCTGGGCGAAACCGGCACCGGCAAGGAACTGATCGCGCGCGCGGTGCATCGCCTCAGCGGACGCCGCGACGGGCCGTTCGTCGCGATCAACTGCGCGGCGATCCCGGAAAACCTCCTGGAAGCCGAGTTGTTCGGCTACGAGAAGGGCGCCTACACCGGCGCGCACAAGCAGACCAAGGGCAAGTTCGAACTGGCCTCCGGTGGCAGCCTGCTGCTGGACGAAATCGGCGACATGCCGGTGGCGCTGCAGGCCAAGCTGCTGCGCTTCCTGCAGGAGCGCGTGGTGGAGCGGATCGGCGGCCGCGAGCCGATTGCGGTGGATGTGCGCATCATCTGTGCGACGCACCGGGATCTGCGGACGCTGATTCAGGCCGGGCGCTTCCGCGAGGATCTGTTCTATCGCATTTCCGAAGTCAGCGTCCAGTTGCCGCCGCTGCGCGATCGCGCCGGTGACGCGGTGCTGCTGGCGCGGCACTTCCTGGAGCAGGCCGCCAGCCGCCACGGACGCGCGGTGCGCGGCTTCACCGCCAAGGCCTTGAAGGCGATCGAAGCGTATCCCTGGCGCGGCAACGTGCGCGAACTCGAGAACGCAATCAACAGCGCCGTGATCATGGCCGAGGGCAGGCAGATCGGGCCCGACGCGTTGCGGCTCGACGCGGGCGGCGACGATGAAGCGCTCGACCTGCGCGAGGTGCGCTCGGAGGCGGAGAAGCGCGCGATCCGGCGCGCCCTCACGCGCGAGGGCGGCAATCTGTCGCGGGTCGCCCAATTGCTGGGCGTCAGCCGGCCGACGCTGTACGACCTTCTGGAAAAGTATGATCTGAAGAAAACCACCGAGGCGGAATGACGCCGCGTGGCTCAACGGGCAAGGGTGAGGATGACCATGAAAATCTCGAACGTGTCGCGCCGCGCAACGGTGCTGGTTTCGCTGGTGCTGCTGCTCGCCGGTTGCGGCCTTGGCAGCGGCAAGGGCAGTGTCGCGGCGGGTCTCAAGTACCAGGACAGCGGCAAGTACCGGGCGGCCTACATCGAAGCCAAGAAGGTCCTGCAGCGCGACGACAAGAATGGCGATGCATGGTTGCTGCTCGGCGAATCCTCACTGAAACTCGGCAATCCCAAGGACGCGCTGAGCGAGCTCGAAAAAGCCAAGGACTACGGGGTGGCCAAATCGCGCTGGGTGGTACCCACCGGCGAAGCCTTGCTCGCGATGCACCAGTTCGACAAGGCGCTGGCGACCGCGGCGCCCGACACCAGCCTCGATCCCAAGGTGCAGGCGAGGGTGGGCGTGTTGCGCGGCGATGCGCAGCGTGGCCTGAAGCAGCCGGACCAGGCAAAACAATCCTACGAAGCCGCCCTGAAGCAGGAAGCCCGGAATCCGCTGGCGCTGGTCGGGCTGGCGCGGGTCGCGGCCGAATCGGGCGATACCGGCACGGCCGCCCGCTACGTGGACCAGGCGCTGGCCGCCGCGCCCGAGAGTCCGCAGGCATGGGCCGCAAAGGCGGACCTGGCCGCGGCGGCCGGTGATTTCCCGGCGGCGGAAAAGGCTTACCAGGAGGCGCTGGACATCAAGCACGCCGACTGGCTGCCCCAGGACGACTTCTATGCGCGCATGCGCCTGGTGGAAGTGCAGACCCAGCAGAAGCATTTCACACAGGCGCTCGACAATATCGAGAAACTGGAAAAAATGGGTGACGGGCAACCCGGCCCGCACTATCTCCACGCGGTGGTGCTGTACCAGCAGGGCCATCTCGACGAGGCCACCGCGCAACTGCAGCAGGTGCTGAAGCTGATGCCCAACAGCGCCCCCGCGCAGATGCTGATGGGCGCCATCAATTACGCGCAGGGCAACTACCCGCAGGCGGAGATGTACCTCAGCAACGTGATGGGCGTGGACCGCAACAACGCCGCTGCCCGCAAGCTGCTGGCGCTGACGTATTTCCGCGAAGGCCGCTCCACCCAGGCGCTGAACATGCTGCGCCCGGTGGTGCCGGGCCAGGCGAGTGACGCCGAACTGCTGGCGCAGTTGCAGCGTGCCGCGGCCGAGGGCGCCGGGATGCCGCCGAAGCCCGGACAGGCGGGGGCCATCCAGGCAGCGTCCCAAGTGGCGACGGCGGCCAGCAGCGCCGGCACGCCGCAGCGCAAGGCATTCGCGGAGGCCGAACAGGCGCTCGCCAGCAACAATTCGACCGAAGCCATCCGCTTGTTGAAGGCGATCCCGGCGAGCGATGCGGGCGTGGAGGCGCAACGCGCCACGATGCTGGCGATCGCCTACGTGCGCGACAAGCACCCGGACGAGGCGGTCAAGACCGCCGCCGATTACGCGGCCAAGCATCCCCACGACAGCGCCGCGCACCTTCTGTACGGCACCGCGCTGGTCGCGGCCGGCAAGCGCAAGGAGGCACGCGCGCAGTATGACGAAGCCATCCGCATCGATCCCAAGAACGCCGCTGCGCAGATGAGCCTCGGCAGTCTCGACTCGGTGGAAGGGCACTACAAGGATGCGGAGGGCCACTACGGCGATGTGTTGAGGCAGGACCCGCACAATGCCGCGGCCATGGTGGCGCTCGGCAAGCTGGCCATGCTCCAGGGCAACAACGCCGAAGCGATCAAGCAGTTCCGGCAGGCCATCGCCGCGCAACCGAAGTCGCCCGCCGCCTACGTCGAACTCGTGCTGGTATACAGCCAGAACGGGCAGTTCGACGACGCTGCCGGCGTCGCGAGACAAGTGGCGGATGCGTTGCCGGACAATCCCGCGGCGCTCAACGCATTCGGGGCGGCCGAACTCAACGCGGGGCGCCACGCCGACGCGCTGCCGCCGCTCGAGAAGGCCGTGAAGCTTGCGCCCGATGTTCCCCTGTACCAGATCAACCTGGCGCGGGCGCAGATCCTCAACAAGGATGCCAAGGCCGCCCAGGCCAATCTCGAAGCTGTGATCAAGGCAGATCCCGCGCAGACGCAGGCGGTCGCGCTGCTGGCTTTCATGAAGCTGCAGAACCACGACACGGCGGGGGCGATCGCGCTGGCACAAACCCTGCAGAAGCAGCCTTCGGCCCGCACCGCGGGGCTGGCGCTGGAAGGCGATCTGTACATGGCCACGAAAGACTACGCCAAGGCCGCCGCGGCGTACCAGCAGGGATTGAAGGCGACGTACAACCGCCCGCTGGTCATGAAGACTTTCGCCGCGCTGGAGCAGAGCGGCGCGAAATCACCGGACAGCCTGTTGCGTGACTGGCTCGCCAAGCACGCCGACGATGCGGGCATGCGCCTGTTGCTGGCGCAGTATTACCTCGACCGCGATCGCAATGCCGACGCGGCAGGCCAGTACGAGGAGGTGTTGAAGGCGTTCCCGGCCAACGTGGACGCGCTCAACAACCTCGCCTGGATCTATACCGAGCAGAAAAACCCGAAAGCGCTCGCGCTTGCCGAACGGGCCTACAAGCTTGCAGCCACCTCGTCTAGCGTTCAGGACACCTATGGCTGGGCACTGGTCGCGGCGGGGCAAGCCAAGACCGCGCTGCCGATCCTGGCCGAAGCGGCCAAGGCCGAGCCCAAGGTGCCTGCCATCCAGTACCACCTCGCGGTTGCGCAGGCCCGCACCGGCGATCGGGCCGGCGCGCGCAGCACGCTGGAAGCGCTGCAGAAGTCCGGCGCGAAGTTCCCCGCCAGCGCGGATGCGGACAAGCTTTACCAGGAACTCAACGGCGCCGCGGGCGGTGGCGCAGGCAAGTGAATCTCTGGAATGGCGCGCCGCGGCGCCAAGCTGTGTATCACAAGGACAGGCAATGAACCAGACTGGAGATCGAGGCCAGCGTGGCATTCTGGTCACGGGGGGCGCCGGCTATATCGGCAGTCATGTGGTACTCCAGCTCGTCGAGGCGGGCGAAGGCGTGGTGGTGCTGGATGATCTTTCCACCGGATTCCGCGAATCGGTGATCGGCGCCGAATTGATCGTCGGCAACGTCGGCGACCAGGCGCTGGTCGCGCGGGTGCTGCGCGACCATGATGTCGACACGGTGATGCATTTCGCGGCGCGCACCATCGTGCCGGAATCGGTCGCCGATCCTTTGCGCTACTACGGCAACAACACCTGCGCCACGCGCAACCTGCTGGCGTGCTGCAAGGAGGCAGACGTCGGGCGGATCGTGTTCTCCTCCACCGCCGCGGTCTATGGCATTCCCGACGGCGGCAAGGCAGCCGAAGACACGCCGACCGCGCCAATCAATCCCTATGGCTCGTCCAAGCTGATGAGCGAATGGATGCTGCTCGATCTCGCCGCGGCGGTCGGTCCGCGTTACGTTTCGTTGAGTTACTTCAACGTCGCCGGTTGCTATCAGCAGGGTCGCATCGGCCAGTCGACCAAACACGCGACGCTG
>JBQCCP010000170.1:0-14206 GCA_051962095.1 Rhodanobacteraceae bacterium | reverse complement strand
CGCGCGGCTTCGACGACCTGCGCCTGCATTACACGACGGATGGCAGCGAGCCGACCGCTGCATCGCCTTCATTCGAAGACGTGCTGGACCTGTACGCGTCGGCCACGATTACATTTGCGCCATTCCGCGGCAGCGTGCAATACCAGGCCAGTCAGGCGTTCCAGACGGTACCGAATCTTGCACTGGGCGATCCCGTGACTTTCGCGACGCCGCCCGCCGCGAAATATTCCGCCGATCTCACCGACGGCATCCTGGGCGGCGATTACCACGATGGCGCGTGGGCCGGCTGGCAGGGCACGGACATGGATGCCACGATCGATCTCGGCCAGCCGACTGAGCTGCATTCGATCGACACGCGCTTTCTCCAGAACGCCCAGGCGTGGATCCTGTTGCCGCGCAGCGTAAGTTTCGAGGCGTCGAACGATGGCAAGATCTGGACGCCCCTGCAAACCATTCCGCTCACGGTCGGCCCGAACGACACGCGTCCTTCGATCCGCGACGTTTCGTGCGAGCTGCAAACGCCCATCATGGCGCGCTACCTGCGGGTGGTGGCGACGCGTTATGGACAACCGATCAACGGTATCGACACGTGGATCTTTTCCGACGAGATCATCGTGAAATGATCGGAGCGCGCGCCCGGTGGTGGGCGTTCGTGCTGGCCGGCCTTGCGATGCTGCCGTCCCTGGCGAGCGCGCTCACGACGCAGTCGCTGGATGCGGGCTGGCAATTCCGGATCGCGCCGGACGACGCCCACGCCCGTGACCATCCGCGCGCGGCGCAATGGCTGCCCGCGACCGTACCGGGTTCGGCGCAGACCGATCTGATGGCACTGGAGCTGGTTCCCGATCCGTACTGGCGCGACGACGAAGCGAAGGTCCAGTGGGTGGGATTGTCGAATTGGCAGTACCGGAAAACTTTCGAGGTCGACGCCGCGACGCTCGGGCGCGCGCACGTCGATATGGTGTTCGGCGGACTCGACACCTTCGCGGACGTCCAGTTGAACGGCCAGAAAATTCTTTCCGCCGACAACATGTTCCGGCGCTGGCGTGTGCCGGTGAAGGGGCTGCTGCACGCTGGTGCGAACACGCTGGAAGTGAAGCTGTACTCCCCGATCGAACGCCTGCAGCCGTGGCTGCTGAAGCAGCCTTACGCACTGCCGGGCGAATTCGATTCGGCGTTCGGCGACGAGCCCAAGGGCAGGCAGACCGCCAACTACGTGCGCAAGGCCGCGTACCAGTACGGCTGGGACTGGGGTCCACGCGTCGTCACCGAAGGCATCTGGCAGGACGTCAAGCTGGAAAGCTGGAGCGCGGTGCGGCTGGCGGATTTCCATGTCGCGCAGAAATCGGTGACCGTCGATATCGCGAAACTGGATGCGCAACTGGAGATCGAGGCCGATCAGCCGACGTCGGCCCATCTCGTGGTGCGCTGGCGTGCGCCGGGCGGCGCCATGCAATCACTTCAGCGCGATGTGTTGCTGAAGGCCGGCGACAACCACGTCGCGATTCCCGTCGAGATCGCGCATCCGCAGCGATGGTGGCCAGTCGGTTATGGCAAGCCGAATCTCTATGACTTCCACGTCGATGTTGTGGTTGACGGCGACACGCTGGCAAGTGCCGATAAGGAAACGGGGCTGCGCAACATTGAACTCCGTCGCCGCAAGGATCAATGGGGGAAGAGTTTCGAGTTCACGGTGAACGGCGTGCCGATCTTCGCCAAAGGCGCCAATTTCATTCCGCCGGACATTTTTCCCACGCGCGTCACGCCCGAAAAATTCCGGCAACTTCTGGAATCCGCCCGCAACGCCAACATGAACATGCTGCGCGTGTGGGGCGGCGGCTATTACCTGCCCGATGATTTCTACGCAATGGCCGACAGGCTGGGCCTGATGGTCTGGCAGGACTTCATGTTCGGCGGCGCGATCCCGCCATCCGACCCGGCCTTCCGCGACAACGTGCGTGCGGAGGCCACGCAGCAGGTGCAGCGCCTGCGCGATCATCCCAGCATCGTGCTGTGGTGCGGCAACAACGAGGTCGAGACAGGTTGGGAATCCTGGGACGATCGAAAGGCATTCAAGAAAAGCCTCACCGCGGTGCAGCGCCGGCACATCGAACAAGGCATGCGCGATTTGTTCGACCACACATTACGCGATGTCGTCGCTCAGAACGAACCCGACGTGCCGTACTGGCCCAGTACGCCCGGCACCGATTACGACGGGCCGGTCAATGTCACGGACGACGGTGATTATCACTACTGGGACGTGTGGTCGGGTGAAGCGCTGCCGGTCACGGCGTACCTGGACGTAACGCCGCGTTTCATGTCGGAATACGGTCTGCAATCGATGCCGTCGATGCGGACCATCGATGCTTTCACCGAACCGGAGGATCGCTCGATCGATTCGAAGGTGATGCGCGCGCACCAGAAATTCGACAAGGGCAACGGCAACAGGCGCTTGCTGGAATATGTCGAGCGCCAATTCGGCGAGCCGAATGACCTCGCTTCGTTCGCGTATCTGAGCCAGGTGATGCAGGCCGAAGGCATCCAGTTGGCGGCGGAACACCTCCGCGCATCACGGCCACAGAGCATGGGCTCGCTGTACTGGCAGCTCGACGACACGTGGCCCGGCATCACCTGGTCCAGCATCGATTGGTACGGGCGCTGGAAGGCGCTGCAATATCACGCGCGGCGTTTTTATTCGCCTTTGCTGATCGCAGCTCTGCGCAATCAAGGTGTCACGAGCGTGTCGCTGGTTTCCGATCGAACGACGCCGGTCCACGCGCGCTGGCGTTTGCGGGTGATGGATTTCGCCGGCAAAGTGCTGGATGAACGTGCCGCGGATGCCACGCTGGCGCCGCTGTCGTCGACCCCTGCAGGCACATTCACGGACGCGCAGTTGCTGCACGGCGCCGATCCGCGCAAGTCCGTGGCCGTGTTCGAGTTGTTCGTGGGCGGCAAGCGCGTGTCGCGCAACCTGGTGTTTTTCGATGCGGCGAAGGACCTTGCGCTGCCGGAACCACACATCGACGCGCGACTCGCGCGAACGGGTGCTGGCTACACGCTGACGCTCGACACCGACAAGCTTGCGCGCGAAGTGTGGGTATCGTTCGGCGACATCGATGCACGCGTCTCGGACAACGCGTTCGATATGCTGCCGGGTCAACGCGTGACCGTGATGATCCGCAGCGATGCGGGTCTCGATGCCTTGCGCAAGGCGATCGAGGTGCAGGACCTGGCCAACGCGATGCAGGGCGCGCAATGAAAGCGGCGCTGTCCGCGTGCACTGTAATCGGGATGATCGTGCTTGCCGCGAGCGTGCAAGCGGCACCCGACGAAGCCGTGGCGCGCGCACGGGCATTGGTTGCGAAAATGACTTTGCCGGAGAAGGTGGCGCAGCTCCAGGCCGACGCGCCGGCGATCCCGCGTCTCGGCGTCCCCGGGTACAACTGGTGGAACGAAGGTTTGCATGGTCTCGCGCGCGGTGGTTACGCCACCGTGTTTCCGCAGGCGATCGGCCTGGCGGGGACTTGGGATCCCGGTTTGCTGCAAAAGGTCGGGGCGACGGTGTCCGTCGAGGCGCGTGCGAGGTTCAACGCACTGGGCGCGCACAGCGATCACGGCCGCTATCAGGGGCTCACCATCTGGTCGCCCAACATCAACATCGATCGCGATCCTCGCTGGGGCCGGGGTCAGGAAACCTACGGCGAAGATCCGTACCTGGCCGGCCGGCTCGCGGTCGCGTTCGTGCGGGGCATCCAGGGCGACGATCCCGCGCATCCACGCGCGATCGCCACGCCCAAGCACTTTGTGGTGCATAGCGGCCCCGAATTCGGCCGTCACGGCTTCGACGTCGATGTCTCGCCGCACGATCTGGAAGCGACGTACCTGCCCGCGTTTCGTGCGGCCGTGGCCGAAGGACACGTCGGTTCGGTGATGTGCGCCTACAACGCGCTGCACGGCACGCCGGTGTGCGCGGACAAGGCCTTGCTCACGGCCAGGTTGCGCGGGGACTGGGCTTTCAACGGTTATGTTGTTTCCGATTGCGACGCGATCGACGACATGACCCATTTTCATTACTACAAACCCGACGATGCGCAATCTTCCGCCGCCGCGATCGAGGCGGGTACGGATCTCGATTGCGGCGATGCTTTCGCGTCGTTGGGTGAGGCTGTCCGGAAGGGCGATGTCAAGGAATCCGTGCTGAACACGGCATTGGTGCGCCTGTTCACGGCGCGCTATAGGCTCGGGATCATGGGCGGCGGCAACGACGGTCCCTACGCGCGGATCGGCATCGACCAGATCGACAGCGCCGCACACCGCAAGCTCGCCCTGACAGCGGCGCTGGAATCCATGGTGCTGCTGAAGAACGTGCACGCAACTTTGCCGTTGCCTGCGGGCGTGAAGCTCGCCGTGGTCGGCCCGAACGCCGACACCGTCGAAACGCTCGAGGCCAACTACCACGGCACCGCGCTCGATCCCGTCACGCCGTTGGAAGGGCTGCGCCAACGCTTCGGTGCCGATCACGTGACGTACGCGCAGGGTTCGTCCGTTGCGGCCGGTGTGCCGATCCCGATTCCGGAGACCGCGCTTCGCAGTGGCGGCAAGCTCGGCCTCAACGGCGAATATTTCGATCATGTCGATTTCAGCGGCGCGCCGCGCGTCACGCGCATCGACCGCACGATCGACTTCGACTGGGATCATGTGGCGCCGGCCAAGGCCCTCAACGCCGACCATTACGCGGTGCGCTGGACCGGGGAACTGGTTCCGCCGGGCGGCGGAGTCTACATCTTGGCCGTGCACATCGACCGTTGCTTCGATTGCCACGGTCACGATCCGGTGCGCCTGTATCTGGATGGCAAGAAGCTCGTCGATGACGACGGCAGCGGAAAACAAATGCGGGCGACCGTGCACTTCGAAGATGCTTCGCCGCATGCCATCAAACTGGAAATGGTGCACAGCGGACAGGATCAGGGGATCCGGCTGCAATGGCTGGCGCCGGCGGCCCCACAGCTGGCGGAGGCCGAAGCCGTCGCGCGGCGTGCCGACGTGGTGGTTGCGTTCGTCGGCCTGTCGCCGGACGTCGAAGGCGAGGAATTGCCGATCGACGTGACCGGGTTCGACCATGGCGACCGCACCGATATCGCCTTGCCGGCGGTGCAGCGTGCGCTGCTGGAAAGCGTGGCGGCTACCGGCAAGCCGCTGGTCGTGGTGCTGATGGCGGGTGGCGCGGTGGCCATCGATTGGGCGCAGCAGCACGCGGACGCAATTCTCGAAGCGTGGTATCCGGGCGAATCCGGCGGCGCCGCCATCGCGCGGGTGCTGGCGGGCGATTACGATCCGGCAGGCCGCCTGCCGGCAACGTTCTACCGTTCGACGCGCGACCTGCCGCCGTATGTCAGTTATGCGATGAAGGGGCGCACGTATCGCTATTTCGATGGCACGCCGCTGTATCCGTTCGGTTTCGGATTGAGCTATACGCATTTCGAATATGCGAATCCGGATCTGTCGACGACACGCTTGCAGGCGGGTGCGATATTGAAAGTGGGCGCAACCTTGCGTAACAGCGGCGCGCGCGCCGGCGATGAAGTCGTCGAGGTCTATCTAGACGCGCCGGATATTCCCCTGGCATCGCGGCATGCGCTGGTCGGGTTCGAGCGCGTGCACCTGGAACCGGGGGAAAGCCGCCGCGTGGAATTCGAATTGGCGCCGCGCCAATTGAGTACGGTCGATGCCGCCGTCCATCGCGCCGTGGTCGCGGGCCGCTACCGCGTTTTCATCGGCGGCGGCCAGCCCGGCGATGCACCGGGCGTGGGCGCCTCGTTTACGATCACCGGTCGCGACGTCTTGCCGCGCTGAGCATTCGAAGACCATGAATGATCGCCGCGATTTTCTGAAGCTGCTCGGAACCGCCGCGGCGGTCGGGACGCTCGGGCTGTCCGCACGGCCAAGTGTGGCGGCAACGCCGTCGTCACCGCGATTCGCAAGCAAGCGCCCACCGCCTTCGCAACGCAGGTTCAGCAGCCCGGCGGTGGAACACGAACTCGCGCGCGTGAGAGCGAAAATCGGTGATCCGAAACTCGCATGGCTGTTCGAGAACTGCTACCCGAACACACTCGACACGACCGTGCACACCGGCACGCTGGCCGGCAAGCCCGACACTTTCATCGTCACCGGCGACATCGATGCGATGTGGCTACGCGACTCCTCGGCGCAGGTGTGGCCGTACCTGCCGCTCGCCGGGCGCGACGAAGCATTGCGGCGGCTGTATCGCGGGCTGATCCACCGCCATGCCCGCTGCATCGCGATCGACCCCTACGCGAACGCCTTCATGGCAGATCCGCGCGCCAGGACGACCCTGTCCTGGGCGCAGCACGACGATACAGACATGAAGCCGGGCGTGGCCGAACGCAAATGGGAAATCGATTCGCTGTGCTGGACGATTCGCCTGGCGCACGGCTACTGGAAAGCAACCGGCGACCGCGCGCCGTTCGACGACGATTGGCGCGGGGCGATGCGCCTTGTGCTGGAAACTTTCCGCGCGCAACAGCGCAAGCATGGCCCGGGACCGTACCATTTCCAGCGCGCGGCCGCGGCGCCCACCGACACGCTGGCGCTGGGCGGCTACGGGTGGCCGGGCAAACCCGTCGGCATGATCTTCTCGATGTTCCGGCCGTCCGACGATGCCTGCAAATATCCGCTGTTCGTGCCTGGCAACGCATTCGCGGTGGTATCGCTGCGGCAACTGGCGGCGATGGAGCGCACGCTGTTCGCCGACGAGCCGTTCGCGCGCGACTGCGAAGCGCTCGCCGATGAAGTGGAAACGGCGCTCGCGCAATACGCGCTGATGCACGATATGCAGGGCCTGGCATTCTGGGTCTACGAAGTGGACGGTTTCGGCAACCGGTTGTTCATGGACGATGCCAACGTGCCGAGTCTCCTGGGCCTTCCTTACCTTGGTTGTTGCAAACACGACGATACGCGCTACCAGCGCACGCGGGCGCTGGCGTGGAGCAGCCGCAATCCGTACTTCTTCAGCGGCAAGGCGGCGCAGGGGATCGGCGGGCCGCACGAGGGCTTGCGGATGATCTGGCCCATGTCGATCATGATCCGCGCGCTGACCAGCGACGACGCCGGCGAGATCCGCCAATGCTTGCACGCGCTCACAACCACGGACGCCGGTACCGGCTTCATGCACGAGGCTTTCGACCAGGACGATCCATCGCATTACACCCGCGCGTGGTTCGCCTGGGCGAATTCGCTGTTCGGCGAACTCGTGATCGACGTCGCTATGCGGCATCCGGCATTGTTGAAGCAGCAGTTGTAGGTTGGACTGACGCCGGCCTCATCGGCGGAAGCCCAACAAACTCGCGTGGTACTTGTGTTGGGGTTCGCATGAAACGCTCACCCCAATCTGCAGACGACAATTCATTGTTGATTCGAGGAGCACGACCATGGTGACACGCAGACGTTTCCTGCAAGGCGCAGTGACGCTGGCGCTGCTGGAGCGCATCGATCCACGCGCGGCGTTCGCGCAGGCGCGGCATTCGGGTCCGGCCCACGCAGGACTGCCGCCTGCCGGCGGCGTGTCGCGCTACGTCGACGTCTTCGTCGGCACCGGCGGCCACGGCCACACCTATCCCGGTGCGACGGTGCCGTGGGGCATGGTGCAGCTCTCGCCCGACACCAACGACTTCGGCTGGGATGCATGCTCGGGCTACCACCAGGCCGACGGGTCGATCATGGGTTTCTCGCACACGCACCTGTCCGGCACTGGCGCCAGCGACATGCTGGACGTGCTGGTGATGCCGGCACAGGGTCCTGTACTGCTCGACCCGGGTGCCCGCGGGCTACCCGACGAACTTTTTTACTCGCGCTACGACGCCGCGGCGCGCGGTTCGCACCTCGCGGCCGACGTGGTGGCGCATCCAGGCAGGGGTTATCGTTCGCGCTACGACAAGGCGTCCGAGCACGCGGTGCCCGGCTATTACAAGGTGCGCCTCACCGACCATGACATCCTTGCGGAGCTGACCGCGACCGCACGCGCGGGTTTGCATCGCTACACCTTCAACCGGCAAGGTCCGGCGCATCTGCTGGTCAACCTCGCGCACGGCTATCACGATGACGCCAAAGTGCCGTGCAAGGTCTCCGATGCCACGCTGAAGGTGATCGGCCACGACACGCTGGTCGGCGGTCGGCGCGTGCACCAATGGGCGAACGGGCGCTACATCTATTTCGCGATGAAACTTTCGCGCCCGTTCAAGCGTGCCGAACTGTATTCAGAGGACAAGCCGCTTGCGGGAGAGGCGGATGCCAAGGGCGATCACCTCAAGGCCGCGCTGCACTTCGAGGACACGTCGAAATCGCCGCTGCTGGTCAAGGTCGGCATTTCGGCGGTGGACATCGATGGTGCGCTGCGCAACCTCGATAGCGAACTGCCGGGCTGGGACTTCGAACGGGTGCAATTGAACGCGGCGGTCGCATGGGAGCGGGAGCTCGGGCGCGTCAAGATCAAGTCCGAATCCGGAGACGTGCTGAAGACGTTCTACAGCGGCCTGTATCACACGCTGCTGGCGCCAACGCTGTTCAGCGACGTGGACGGCCGCTATCGCGGCATGGACCTCGAGGTGCACACATTGCCGCAAGGGCAGCACAACTACAGCACCTATTCGCTCTGGGACACGTATCGCGCGCTGCATCCGCTGTACACGTTGTTCCAGCCGGACAAGGTGCCGGATCTCGTGCAGGGCCTCGTGCGCAAGGCGAACGAAAGCCCCGAAGGACCTGCGGTATGGCCGCTGCAGGGTGTCGAGACCGGCACCATGATCGGCTATCACTCGATCGCAGTGATCGCCGAGGCGCAGGCGAAAGGCTTCACCGGCATCGATTACGCGCAGGCGTGGCCGGTGTATCGCAAGCGCGCGATGAGTGACGATTACCGCGGCCTCAAATGGTACCGCAAGCTCGGCTACATCCCGAGCGACAAGGAAAACGAGGCGGTCAGCAAGACGCTGGAATACGCCTACGACGACTGGGCGATGGCGAACTTCGCGGAAGCGCTCGGGGAACATGCCGACGCGAAAGCCTTGCGCAAGCAGTCGCGCAACTATCGCAACGTGTTCGATCGAGAACTCACCTTCATGCGCCCGCGCGGAGCGGATGGCAAGTGGCTGGAGCCGTTCAGTCCGATCGAGATGGGGCACTCGGACAACTGGCGTGACTACACCGAGTCGAATCCCTGGGTGGCCACCTTCCTCAACCAGCATGACCTGTACGGCTACATGCCTATGTTCGGGAGCGAGGCGGCGTTCGAACGCAAGCTTGACGAACTGTTCACCACCGCGTCGACGCTTCCGCCGAATGCGCCGCCCGACATCGCGGGCATGGTCGGCCAGTACGCGCACGGCAACGAGCCGAGCCACCACATCGCCTACCTGTACGCGTATTCCGGCTCGCACTGGAAGACGCAGGCGCGCGTGCGGATGCTGCTGGAAACCATGTACCGCGCGGCGCCCGATGGCCTCGCGGGCAACGAGGACTGCGGCCAGATGAGCGCGTGGTACGTGCTGGGCGCGCTCGGCCTGTATGCGGTCGATCCGGTCAGCGCGAACTGGGTGTTCGGCAGTCCCCTGGTCGATCACGCCGAAATCGACGTCGGCGGAGGCAGGAAGCTGATCGTGGAAGCGCGGAACAACGGCGAGAATCGGCCCTACATCCGGGCAGTGACGTGGAACGGCAAACCATGGAGGAAAAGCTGGATCGCGCACGCCGAACTCGCGAGGGGCGGCACGCTGGTGTTCGAAATGGGCGAGCAGCCGAACAAGCGGTTCGGCGCCGCGCCGGAAGACCGGCCGCCATCGTTTGGCGAGTCCGCGCCCCGGTCAGGTTGAGGGGTCAGCCGGTCCTCTCGATCTCCATCGCCGCCGCGCCCATCACGCCGAGTTGCCCGTGCTCGATCAACCGCACAGGCACCGCGGCCAGGAAGTCGCGCATCACGCCCTTGTTGAGAAAGCGCGTGCGGAATCCGCTGGCCAGCAGGAACTCGCGGATGAACGGCAGGATGCCACCGGCGAGGTACACACCGCCGCCAGCCTTGAACATCACCGCGAGGTCGCCGGCGAAACTGCCGAGCATCGCGCAGAACATCGACAATGCTTCGTGCGCGAGCGGATCGTCGCCGCCGATCGCAGCCGCGCTGATCGCCGCCGGTTCCGTGTGGATCGCATGCGCGCCTTCGATTTCCGCCAGCGCGTGATAGAGGTTGGCCAATCCCGGTCCGGAAAGTGCATGGCCCGTATGGACATAGGCACGATCGCGGCCGAGCCGGCGCAGCACCTCGATTTCGCGATCGTTGCCGGGCGCGAGCGCGACGTGGCCGGCTTCGCTCGGCATCACTATCGGCGCATCGCCGTTCGGCAGCAGCACCGCACAGCCGAGCCCCGTTCCAGGCCCGACCACCACGGTCGGTCCCATGGTGCCCTTCGCGTCGATCACCGCGATGCTGCCGGATTTCGAAAGGAACCGGGTGCCGCAGGCCAGCGCCTCGAAATCGTTGACGATGTCGAGGCGACCCAGCTGCAGGTGCGCGCGCAATGCGGAAATCCGTACCGGCCAGCGCAGGTTTTCGGCAATGAGTTCGTCGCCGCGCAGGTAACCGGCCACCGCCAGCGCGCAGCGCGCGACAGTGCCCCGGTGGTTCGCGTGACGGGTCATGAAATCCTGCAGGATTTCGCCGAGCCCCGGCCATTTCGCGCATTCGTAGACGTGACCGGCCAGCATGTCGAGCGGCGGTTGCGCGCCCGGCCGGGCCTGCAGCAGGCCGATGCGTGCATGGGTGCCGCCCACGTCCGCCGCGAGGACGAGCGACGCAGCTTCAACGTCGTCGTGGCGAAGCGGACGGAGCCGGGTCAATGAGGGTGGTCGCTCATTCAAGGATCGCGGTTCCGTTCCAAGTTTTACTCGTGAATTGTATATGCATATACGAACGCGGGCATAATGGGCGAATGGACAGCGCGATCCATCGCCATGGGTGACGACGAGCGCGGCGTCTTTCCGCAGCCAACAGGCAATGGTATGCGACGCCGGGATTTTTTGCGCCTGGGACTGCTTGCGCCGCTCTCGGCACTCGTGGCACGGGTGCAGGCGGCGCCGTCGGCGCAGCACCTGCACATCCAGCCGACACCCGACGACAGGCCGCACCGGTTCGAATTTTCCGATCGGCAATTCCTGCTGGACGGGCTACCGTTCACGATCCGCAGCGGCGAGATGCACCCGATCCGGATTCCGCGCGAATACTGGCGGCACCGCATCCGGATGGCGAAGGCGATGGGTCTCAACACCGTCTCGCTGTATGTGATGTGGAACGCACTGGAATCGGAGCCCGGCGTGTTCGACCTCACGAGCGGCCGCCGCGACTTCGCACGCTTCATCCGCCTCTGCGCCGAAGAGGGCATGTGGGTGTATCTGCGGCCCGGCCCTTACATCTGCGGCGAGTGGGATTTCGGCGGCCTGCCGCCGTACCTGCTGCGGCATCCGCACATCCGGTTGCGCGACAAGGACGACAGCGATTACATGGCTGCGGTGCGCCGCTACATCGCCGCCATCGCGCCGGTGGTGCAGCCGCTGATGGTGGCGAATGGCGGTCCGGTGCTGATGCTGCAGATCGAGAACGAATACGCCTCGTTCGGCCGTGACCTCGCTTACCTGCAGGCCTTGCGCTCGCTATGGGAAGCGCAGGGCGTGCGCGGACCGTTCTCGATTTCGGATGGGCTCGAGCAAATTCGCAAGGCGGACACGTATCTTCCTTGCGCGGCACTCGGGCTCGACGGCGATATCGAATTCAACGCGGCGCAAGACATTGCGGGCGAAATGCCGGTGTGGATGGGCGAAGGCTATCCCGGCTGGCTGACGCATTGGGGCGACGACACCTTCGCGCGCGGCGGCTTCGCGGACACGCTGCGCAAACTGCTGCAGGAGGATCGCTCATTCAACATGTACGTGGTGCACGGCGGCACCAATTTCGGTTTTGGTGCGGGCGCCAACGCGCACGACGATCATTCGCACTTCCAGCCGGTGATCACCAGCTATGACTACGGCGCGCCGATCGACGAGCGTGGCGTCGCGACGCCCGATTACCACATCTTTCGCGCAATGCTTGCGGCGCACACCAAGCGGGTATTGCCCCAAGTGCCGGAGCCGCCACCTACGATGCGTTTTGCGCCGGTCACGCCGGCGCCGTTCGCCTCGCTATGGGACAACCTGCCGCAGGCGAAGCAGGTGAACCGTCCGCAGGGCAACGAGTTGTTGTTCGGCCAGGATCACGGAATGGTGCTGTATCGCCGTTCGATCCGCGGTGGCGGCAAGGAGCTCGAAATCAATGGGGCGCGCGATTACGCGCAAGTGTTCGTGGATGGACGCTACATCGATTGCGTGTCGCGCGTCGGCAACCGCGTCGCATTGCCGCAAGGCGTTGGTGGCAAGCACGCTCTGCTGGACGTCCTGGTCGACGGCTTCGGCCACGTGGGTTACGGCCACGCGATGGTCGATCGCAAGGGCATCGTGGGCGACATGCGGCTCGATGGCGAAGTGCAGCGCGGCTGGCAGGTTTTCAGCCTGCCGCTGGAAGGCGACTGGCTCGCATCGTTGCGTCCGCTGCAAGGCGAGCCGATGCGGCCCGGACTTTTCTTCAAGACGACGCTGCCACTGGAGCGGCCCGGCGATTGCTATCTCGACATGGCCGGGTGGGACAAGGGCTATCTGTGGGTGAACGGCCATCTGCTTGGTCGCTACTGGCGCATCGGTCCGCAGCAGCGTCTGTTCTGCCCGGCTTCTTTCTGGCGGCGCGGCGACAACGAAATCCTGTTGCTGGACTTGCATCGGCTTGCGCCGGTTCCGATTGCCAGCGCGACCACGCTCGCCTGATCGTCGTGTTGCCGATCCGCCATGGCGATCGGCACGGGCGGCGTGGGGTCTGCCGCGCTACGATCGCGCGATCGTTCCCGTTCCGTCGCCGAGGTCGCCAGCATGCCCGTCGTTCGAGTGTCGCCGATCGTTTGCTCCGTCGTGGCCGCACTGTTGGCGCTGACGTTCACGGCGCCGGGCGCAGCAGCCGCCGACGCGTTGGATCAGGCCGATCCCATGGTCGGCACCGGCGGCGATGGGCACACGTTCCCCGGCGCCACGGTGCCATTCGGGATGATCCAGTTGAGCCCCGACACCGCGATGCCGGATTTCAAGCACGCCTACCCGTGGGCGGCGGGTTACCAGTACGCCGACCACAGCATCCTCGGATTTTCCGAGACGCATTTTTCCGGCAGCGGCCATTCCGACCTCGGGGACGTGCTGCTGATGCCGGGCGTCGGCAAGGTGCAATGGGATGCGGGCGATCCCGACAAGCCGGGCAGCGGTTATCGCTCCGAGTTCAGCCACAAGACCGAAGTCGCGCAGCCCGGTTATTACGCGGTGACGCTGGCGACCCCCGGCGTGCGCGCGGAATTGACCGCGGACCAGCGCGTCGGCTGGCATCGTTATACGTTCCCGAAGAACGAAGACGCGCACGTGCTGCTGGACCTGCGGCCCAGCATCTACGACTACCGCGGCAAGGTGCTGTGGGCGCGCCTGCGCGTGCGCGCCGATGGCACCGTCACCGGTTATCGCGAAACGCGTGGCTGGGCGCCGGGGCGGCAGCTGTGGTTCGCGATCCGGTTTTCGCAGCCGATGACCTCGCACGAATTGGTCAACCGCGAAACCGACATTCCCTACAAAGGCTTCAAGGGCCCGGCCGCGAATCCGACCGGCAACGACGCGATCGCGGGCAAGCAACTGCAAGGCGCGTTCGAATTCGGCAAATTGACGAAACCGTTGCTGGTAAAGGTGGCGATCTCGACCGTCAGTGCCGACAACGCGATCGCCAATCTCGATCAGGACGGCCAAGGTTGGGATTTCGATGCGCGTCGCGCCGAGGCGCGCGACGCATGGGCGAAGGCGCTGTCCGCGATCGCCGTGGACGCGCCGCCCGATGTCGAGAAGAGTTTCTACACCGCGATGTATCACGCGCTGATCGCGCCCAATCTCGCGATGGACGTCAACGGCGAATACCGCGGCCCCGATCATCAGGTGCACACGGCCAAGGATTTCACCTTCTATTCGAGTTGGTCGCTGTGGGACGTGTACCGCGCGGAAATGCCGCTGATGGCATTCATCCAGCCGCCGC
>JBQCCP010000169.1:0-5825 GCA_051962095.1 Rhodanobacteraceae bacterium | reverse complement strand
GCCCGCTAGGCCACGCACCCGCTCCGTGAAGTGGCGAAACAGCGCCGGATCAGGAGGCCCGAATGCCTGGTGGTCGACGTAGCCGTCCAGGGACTGGTTCAATTCGAATACCAACTTCGCCATGGGATGCCCCAAAATTTTCAGGGTATCTTGACCCAACAATTCGCGGTCGGCCATCGACCCTGACCCGACGTTCACATTTACCGCCCGGAGATGTAAAAGCGGACATAGTGGTATTGAACCCATCGACTCGGACCGGGTTAGTCTGCGCGCATGCGCCGCATCGCATTCTCATCTTCCGTTGCTGCCGCCCTGACGGCAGCGGCATTGTTCGGCGCAAGCACGCCTTTGGCCAAGGCGTTGCTGCGCGATCTGCCGCCCGTTTTGTTGGCAGGGTTGTTGTATCTCGGCAGCGGGGTTGGCCTGGGCTTGATCCGGATCGCACGGGATCGAGGTTGGCGAACGCCGCCGATGGCCAGGAGGGAATGGTTTTGGCTGTTGCTCGCAATCGGCTTCGGTGGCGTACTCGGCCCGTTGGCGCTCATGTTGGGGTTGACCCGGACCGCGGCGGCGACCGCCTCGCTGCTATTGAACCTGGAAGCGGTGTTGACCGCATTGCTGGCGTGGATCGTGTTTCGCGAGAACACCGATGGTCGCATCGTGCTGGGCATGCTGCTGATCGTCGCCGGTGCGGTGCTGCTGGCCTTGCCCGGTTCGTCGCAGGGCGCGCACTTGAGCTGGGGCGCGCTGCTGATCGCTGGCGCCTGCTTGTGCTGGGCGCTGGACAACAACTTCACGCGCAAGGTGTCGGCATCCGACGCGCTGTTCATTGCCGGACTGAAAGGCCTGATTGCTGGCATCATTAACGTCGGCATCGCGCTGACGCTTGGCGCACGTCTGCCTTCGACGGCTGCGATCACCGAGGCCATGACCGTAGGGTTGCTTGGCTACGGCATCAGTCTTGTGCTGTTCGTGCTCGCCTTGCGGGGGCTGGGATCGGCGCGTACCGGCGCATACTTTTCGATTGCTCCATTCATCGGCGCGGCGATTGCAATCTTGGCGTTCGGGGAACACGCGTCATGGATGTTTTGGCTGGCCGCCGCCCTGATGGGCGCGGGGGTATGGCTGCATCTCACCGAGCGCCACGAACACCTGCACACGCACGAACCGATCACGCACACCCATCGCCACGTGCACGATGAACACCACCAACATGTGCACGACTTCGATTGGGACGGACGCGAGCCCCACACGCACGAGCACACCCACGCGCCGCTGACCCACAGCCATCCGCACTACCCGGACATCCACCACCAGCACAAGCACGAGTAACACCTGACCTGCGCGTTCCGGTTCCAGCCAGGACGCGATTGCGGCAATGACTCGCGTGTCGACGCTTTACAAACGGAAATCCCAACTCAACTTGGCGATCACTTCGTTGGAGATGGGCTGTACCCGCGCGTTCGGGTCGGTCACCGAGGCTTCGATGCCATGGTTGAACACCACAAAGAAACCCCGGCCGGGTGCGATGATCCAGTGCAGGCGCAGATTGACTCCCGTGTGCCCAATCGTTGAATCGTATTGCGCAAGGGTCGAGACGATAAGGTCCGGGCTGAAGGAATAAGCGACCTTGAGGACATACAGGCGCTGGATGAAGTTGCCCTCGCGCAGGTATCCGAAATCGGTTTCGTTCTGGAGCTGGAAGCTCAGCTTGCCGTTCGGCGTGGTCCAGTTCACGAACGGCTGGATTTGGGTCAGGTGGCCGTCATAAAAACTGCCGATCTCCAGCACGTTGCCGACCTGCCACTGTCGTGCGTAGGACGATTGCGTCTCCACGCGATAACGGTAGAAGTGGTAACGGCCGACCGGCAAGGTGACGCCCTTTGCAATCTCGAACGGTTCGCTCAACGCTTCGTAATCGGGAATCCAGTCGAACTCGAGGTGCGCGTCCGATGCGGTGTCCACGTTGAAGGGTGCCGTGAAAATGCGTCGCGTCTGGGTGGTGCCGTGCAGATCGTCCACCTGGAACACTTCCAACTGATAGAAGAACTGCCGCGTCCAGCGCAGCCAATCGCTGGTGGGACGCGGCGCGTATTCGATATAGGCGTCGTATTGGCGCGTGCCGGGCCGGGGCAGGAAGCCGAGCGCGGGGTCCAGCGCGTCGCCAAACTGGTTGAAGCTGAAGTAGCCACTCCAAAGGTCGTTGGGGTAGTTCACGAAGACGCCCCAGCCGGAATGATTCCCGGGTAGTGGGTCGCTGGAATGCGCGGCCCAGCCCGACAGGATCAGGTTCTTGTCGCCCTGGAACGTGGACGTATGCCAGACCGCATCCACGCCGGTAAAGCTGTTGTTCGCCTCTCCGGTCGGATCGCCATGGGTCAGCAAGGTGCCAATGCGCAGGTGGTCATCGACATCGTAAGTCAGGCGTCCGACGAACAGCCTGGTCGGGGCACCGACAACCGATCGGCCCATTGCACGCCCAGCGCGTCGATCGTCCAGGGGCCATCGCTGCCGAGGATCTTGGCGCCGGCGTCGACGCGGACCGTTTCGCCATCCACCAGCCCGATACGGCGTGAGTAGTAAGGAATGAAAGTGTTGTTGTCGACCAGACCGGCGCCGAAGGTGAAGATGTTGGCGCCTTCCGAAAAGAACCGCCGCTTTTCCGGAAAGAACAGCGAGAAGCGCGTCAGGTTGACCTGGTCGGTATCGGCTTCCGCCTCGGCGAAATCCGGATTGAAGGTCAACGTGGCGGTGATGCCGGGCGTCAGGTTGTAACGCACGTCGCCGCCGACCTGGCCCGCAGACCGGTTGCCGACGCTGTCGTGACGCACCAGTGCATAGGGCGTGACGTCGAGGCCGCGACCTTGCTGAAAATTACCCACGCCCGCAAGAGAACCTGTTCGCGTCAGGTTGAAGATCGAGGCATCGAGGCTGATTCCCGTCCACAGCAGGCTGAGCTGCTCGCGGGGCACGTAACGCTGGAGGTTGAGTCCCCAGACCTCAGCACCCTTTCGGATTTGCAGGCTGCGCACGTCGATCGCGATCTCGGCCGTCCAGCCGGTCGCAGTGCGGCGCACCTTGGCGTCCCAGATGCCGTCCCAGTCGTAATTCGGGTCGCTCGAAGCGGGTGACATCAGCCCATCGGTGCGTGCGCCGCCTGCGTTGACCTGAAACACGTAGCCCAGGTGATGGGTGCCGAGCGTATCGAGCACGATCGTGACGTGATCGTCGTGCTGCTGATCGCTGTCGCGCTCCAGCGAACGCATGGCCAGTTTGGCTTGATCCGGATCCGTGCACTCCACGCCAAAATAAAGGTGCGTGCCGTCACGCAGCACGCGCACCGTGGTGACATAGGGCGTGGGCTGGCCAGGATGGGGATCCTGCTGGGTCAGCCTCAATTTTGTGACCCGTTGCCACGCGGGTTCGTCCAAGGCGCCGTCGAGCACGATCGCGCCCTGCGACACCTGCACCGTTTGCACGTACGCCGGCTGTGCGGGTGCGGCAGCCGGCGTCGTTGCAGAGAGGGCCGATGCGAGGGTCGCGGCAAGCAACATCGGCCAACGGTATCAAGGCTTCGCCACGGCCGCTTGTGCATCCAGCGCCGCGCGGAAGCCGCGCGCCAGGTCGGCGGCCTTGCCCTTGCCCCAGAAGTGTGTGAAGTAGAAATCCGGTTGCGTGCCGATCATGTGGTTGTGCAAGGCGACGATATGGATGCCGGCCTTGCGCAACGCCCGCAGCACCGGCTGCACCTCATCGGCGCGCATGATGAAATCGCCGTCCATCGCCGCGAGCGAGTCGCTGCCGCTGAAGGCCGCCCAGGTGGTCAGACCCATCGAGGCACCGATGGAATGACCGCGCATCTGCCCCGTGGTGCCGAGGGTGATCTTCGGTGAGCCGTTGTTGACCTCCGCCGGATGGCCCACGATCTTGGCGAGCATCTGTGTATCGATCTTGCCTGGTGCTGGCATGGGGCCGCTGAAGCCGTCCGCGGGCTGCGGCCGTGCCGCCCGCACGGCCTTGATCGCATCCCACACCGCCTTGACGTCGGAAGCGAGTGCCGTCGCGAAGTCCTCGCCCTCGATGTGCATGAAATACACCCTGGGCTGGTCATAGAAGAAGTGGTTGTGCAAACCGGTGACGTGGAGGCCATGCGCGAACGCGGCATCCATCGCCGCATCCACTTCGTCCTGGAACACCACCGTGTCGCCCATCACCATCGCCTGGTTGCTGCCCGTCGGCGAGAACGCGGCCCAGGACCTAGGCCGGCGGCCGGCGGCAGTCGCATGCCATCCACCGTGACCGGCACGTCGCTGCAGCTCCAACCGATCTTCACTACACCGTCCTTCTGGGCCGTTGCCTTCGTGCCCGCGGCCTTGCCGATCGCCGCAGCATCGAGGGTTGCCGCCATGCTTGGCAAGGACGCAATGACGAGAATCGTTGCCCCCAACAGCATCCACCCTTTGCGCATCAGGTCGTGGGAAAAGCGAGGCTTCATGGGGAACGTTCTTCCGTTTCAGGGTACGCCGCATACAGGCTGTCGAGCACGACCGACATGTCCTTCAGCAGCGCGTCGTCGTTCTCGCCATGGCGGGCGCGCGCGCCTGCCATGACGCTGGCGAAACCGGCTGCGTCGGGAACGGGCACGCCGCCGATGTCGAGGTAGCGGATCAGCCGCCCCAGTTTTGCGATCCGCAAATCGCGATCCAGACCAAAACTGACCGCCAACACTTCGAAGGTTACGCGCGCGCCGACATGGCTGAATTCGGCGCCATCGAAATCGAATCCGACCGCGCGTTTGGGGCAATCCGCCGGCTTCTTCAACCATAAGAAGGTGGCCTTCTTGTCGATGAAGCGGCGGATCAGCCACGCCGACGCCACACGATCGATCCATAGGTGTCGGCGCGTGGCCCAGGTCCGACCGCGGAAATCCGACTTGTTCCGATGCGGCACCGCGGCCCGCTTCGTGTGCGGTTCGTCCGGCGAGAATTGCAGGTTGAAGGCGTGCTCGGTGTCGGCCAGGGCCGCCAGGGATTGTTCACGCGCGGCGCCAGGGAAGAAATCGATCGCGTCGATCGCGTCGAGTTCGCGGCGCATGCCCGCCAGGCGCCGACGCGCCTCGGCTTCGTCGAGCTTGGGCAAATCGGTGCGCAGGGTGGCCAGGCGCTCAAGCGCGGCCGCGTAGTCCGTGCCGCGGTCGTACAAGGCACGTAATGCGGCATCGTGCCCGGCATCGCTGGCCGCGAAGGCAATCACGTGCGCGCTGCCGTCGGCCTGGGTGACCTCCTTCGCCTGCGCGGCAAAAAAGGCTTGGGCCGTTGCACTCGCCGGCAGCGCGTACACCCCATCCCGCAATATCGCTGCACCAGCGCTCTTGAGCGCCCGCCACAGGCGCATGCGTGGCGTCTGTCTGCGTCCTGGCAGCGAGGCGATCAGCATCAACCAAGGCGGTTCGTTTGCGGTCATGTAGTTTATCCTACGGCAGTGTAATGTATGCTACAAGCATTATCCAAGTGACTAGTTCCAAGCATGAACCTCCGCTCACCCGTAGCGGTAGCAACGTCTCGTCGGCTGTCCATGACGGCGAGCGAGAGGCAGCCAAGGGCTTGATCGCATGGTCACGCTGACGAAGCCGGCAAAGCGTATTGATCAAAGCGGGGCGCAGGACGCTTCCACGCCGACACCTACCTATCTGCGCCACGGGGTGTCCTTCCGCGAGGCGTTCTGGGTCTGGGTACGCGTGGCCGCATTGAGCTTCGGCGGCCCCGCCGGACAGATCGCGGTGATGCACCGCATCCTGGTCGAGGAAAAGCGCTGGATCAGCGAGA
>JBQCCP010000168.1:0-5582 GCA_051962095.1 Rhodanobacteraceae bacterium | reverse complement strand
ACGAACCGACGGGCGACGAAGTCAAGACCACTACCTGCTACATGTGCGCGTGCAGGTGCGGCATTCGCGTGCACCTGAAGAACGGTCGTGTCCGTTACATCGACGGCAACCCGAAACATCCCGTCAACCGCGGCGTGATTTGCGCCAAGGGCTCATCCGGGATCATGCAGCACTACTCGCCTGCGCGACTGCGCAAGCCGTTGCTGCGGGTGGGCGAACGCGGCGAACGCAAGTTCCGCGAAATCGAATGGGACGAAGCGCTGGCGCTGGCGACGAAATGGCTCGGCGACATCCGTGCGCGCAACCCGGACGAGCTGGCGTTCTTCACCGGCCGCGACCAAAGCCAAGCGCTGACCGGCTGGTGGGCGCAGCAGTTCGGCACCATCAACTACGCGGCGCACGGCGGGTTCTGCTCGGTCAACATGGCCGCGGCCGGCATGTACACCTTCGGCGGGTCGTTCTGGGAATTCGGCGAACCGGACTGGGACCGAACGAAGTATCTGATGCTGTGGGGCGTGGCCGAGGATCACGATTCCAATCCGATCAAGCTGGGTCTCGGCAAGATGAAATCGCGCGGCGCCAAGATCGTCGCGATCAATCCGGTGCGTACGGGTTATGCGTCCATCGCGGACGAATGGGTGCCGGTGAATCCCGGTACCGACGGCCTGCTGGCGGGCGCGCTGATCCACGAACTGCTGCGCACCGACCGCGTGGATTTCGATTACCTCGTGCGCTACACCAACGCGCACCATCTGGTGATCCGCGATCCGGGCGCGGCGGATGATGGATTGGTCGCGCGCGATGCGAATGGCAAGCCGCTTTGCGCGGTGCGCTCCCCTTCTCGTCATTCCGGGGCTGCGCGCAGCGCAGAACCCGGAATCGGTG
Organism: Rhodanobacteraceae bacterium; assembly: GCA_051962095.1. Lineage (GTDB taxonomy): Bacteria > Pseudomonadota > Gammaproteobacteria > Xanthomonadales > Rhodanobacteraceae > 66-474. Next base: position 4,697 of record JBQCCP010000168.1, on the reverse strand, counting down.
ATTCGTCCCATGAAGAAACCGATTCCGGATCGTCGCTTCGCGACGTCCGGAATGACAAAGACAAGGACTATCGCGTTTCCGACGCGACGCAAGCCGACATCGCGCCGCTGATCGCCGGCGAGTACACGCTGCCCGATAGCCGCAAGGCCGTGCCGGCATTCCAGTTGGTGGCCGAGCGTTTCCTCGCCGATGATTATGCGCCGGACAACGTAGCCGAGCGCTGCGGCGTCGCTGCAGCCACCATCCGCCGCCTCGCCGCAGAAATCGCGCACGTTGCATTCGACGAGGCCATTGAACTGCCGATCGCGTGGACCGACGCCCACGGCCGCGCGCACGACACGATGATCGGCCGCCCCGTCTCGATGCACGCAATGCGCGGGATCGCCGCGCACGCCAATGGTTTCCATACCTGCCGCACGATCCACGTGCTGCAGATGCTGCTGGGCGCCATTGACACGCCCGGCAGCTTCCGTTATCAGCCGCCGTATCCGAAGCCCGCGCCGCCGGGCAACAAGCCGGCGAAATCGCGCAGGGCCGATGGCACGCTTACCGGCAATCCGCTGGGCTATCCGCAATCGCCGGAAGACCTGCTGGTCGATCCCGAAGGACAGCCACGCCGGATCGATCACGCCTTCAGTTGGGAATTCCCCCTGGCCGCCCACGGCCTGTTGCAATCGGTGATCCGCAACGCGGTCGACGGCAATCCGACCCGGATCGACACGCTGTTCCTGTTCATGGCCAACATGGGTTGGAACTCGGCGATGGACACTGCGGCCACACGCGAACTGCTGTGCGCGCGCGACGACAACGGCGACTACAAGATTCCGCACATCATCTATTCGGACGCCTACGATTCCGAAACCGTGGCGTTCGCGGACCTGGTGCTGCCCGACACCACGTACCTCGAACGCTACGACTGCATCAGCCTGCTGGACCGCCCGATCAGCGATGCCGAATCCGCGGCCGATGCGATCCGCCAACCGGTAGTCGCGCCCGATCGCGACGTGCGTCCGTTCCAGGACGTGCTGCTGTACCTGGGCGCGCGCCTCAAGCTGCCGAACATGGCCGACGCTGCCGGCAACCCGGTCTACGAGAACTATGCGGATTACATGGTGCGGCACGAGCGCGCACCGGGCGTCGGCATGCTGGCGGGCTGGCGCGGCGTCGATGGCGCCCAAGCCGGCAAGGGCGCCGCGAATCTTGACCAATTGCAGCGCTATATCGAACACGGCTGCTTTTTCGAAGCGCGCACACCGGAAGCGGGCGCGTATTACCGGATGGCGAACCGCGATTACCTCGCGTGGGCGCAATCGATGGGTTTCGTCGCCTCGACCGAACCGGTCACGCTGCAGTTGTATTGCGAGGTGTTGCAACGGTTCCGGCAGGCGGCGCAGGGACACGGCGCGGTGCAGCCGCCGGAACGGGAGCGCGCGCGGGTGGCGAGCTATTTCGACCCCGTTCCCTTCTGGTACGAAACGCTGGAGCGAACACCATCTCCCCGCCCGGAGGAGAAGGCATACAAACTTTCCGCCATCACCCAGCGCCCGATGTTCATGTATCACGCGTGGGGTTCACAGAACCGCTGGCTGCGCCAGATCGCGGCGCGCAACGTGTTATACGTGCACCCGCGCACGCTCGCCGAACACGCGATCGAGGATGGCGACTGGGTGTGGATCGCGTCGGAACGCGCGCGCATCAGGGTGCAGGTGCGCGCGCACGCGGCCACCGCGCCGGGCACGGTGTGGACGTGGAACGCGATCGGCAAGAAGCGCGGCGCGTGGAAATTGCGCAGGGATGCGCCGGAGTTCGTGGACGGGTTCCTGCTCAATCACCTGATCGGCGAACGGGCACGCGACGCGCGGCGCTACGGCAACGGCGATCCGGTGACCGGACAGGCCGCCTGGTTCGACCTGAAGGTGCGGCTGGAGCACGATCCCGAGCCGCGGGTGCCGGGACATAGGCTGGAGCGGATCAGCGTCTGACTGCGCCGGCCGCGCCCGATCCGTTCATTGCAAATAACGCCGCGCTTACCCGCATGCGCGTAATCCGCGGCACAATCGGCAAGCCGGTGGCCTGTGTCACCACCATGTCCATGTTCGCGGAGATCCAGGGGACTCGGGGAAGATGAAGTTGCAGCAACCGCCCGCCATACAGGAACGTCGCCGCCCATGACATGGCAGGCGTGGGCCACCGCCGCGATCATCGTGATCGCGATGGCGATGTTCGCCAGCGAAAAGGTACGCGTGGACCTGGTGGCCCTGATCACGCTGGGTCTGCTGGTCGCGCTCGGCATCGTCTCGCCCGAGCAGGCGCTGTCGGGCTTCAGCAATGAGGCCACGGTGACCGTGGCGGCGATGTTCGCGCTGGCTCTGGGCATCGAGCGCTCCGGCGCGCTGGACCCGATCATCAACCTGCTCTCGCGCATCCGCAATCCGTGGCTGCTGTCGCTGGGCATGATGCTGGCAATCGCGCCGCTCGGCGCGTTCATTAAGAACACCGCGCTGGTCGCCACCTTCCTGCCACTCGCGCTCAGGGTTTGCCAGCGCACCAACACGTCGCCTGCGCGTGTGCTGATGCCCATGGCGTTCGCGGCCCAGATGGGCGGCGTGTGCACGCTGATCGGCACCTCGTCCAACCTGCTGGTTGACTCCTTGGCGCAAAAGCAGGGGCTCCCGGCGTTCGGCATCTTCGAGTTCACGCCGCTCGGCGTCATGCTCGCCATCGCGGGCATCATCTACCTGATGGTGATCGGCCGCTGGCTGCTGCCGAAGCACCTCGACAACGCGATTTCCGGTCCGCTGCAGGTGGGCAAGTACGTCACCGAGTTGAAGGTGATGTCCGATTCCACCGTGGTCGGACAGACGATCGCCGAGGCAAAACTGGGCGACCAAGGCGTCTATCCATTGGAATTGCTGCGCGGCGACCAGCACATGTGGTCGCCCCGCACCCAAAAGCTCAGCCCTGGCGACGTGCTGCTGGTACGCGGCGAATGGGACAAGCTGGAGGAGTTCCGCAAACACGCGGGGCTCGAAATCAATCCCGAGTTCACCCACGCCGAAAACGGCGACAAGGCCAACATCCTGGTGGAGGCGATGATTGCGCCGGCCAGCACCGCCGAGGATCGCACGCTGCGCGACCTCGACCTGCAACCCAGCTACGACGCGACCGTGCTCGGCATCCACCGCCGCGGCCACCTGCTGCGCGACCAGATCCGCGACGTCGCATTCCAAACCGGCGACGTGCTGATGATGCTGCTGCCAGCCGACGCGGTGAAACGCCTGCGCCGCGACGACCGCTTCGTGGTCTTGAACGAGCGAGACGACGCGCGCCGCCCGCGCTACAAGGCGCTGGTCGCGATCGGGATAATGGCCGCGGTGGTGATCGTTTCCGCGCTGCGCTGGCTGCCGATCCCGATCGCCGCGATCTGCGGCGTGGCCGCGATGGCGCTGACCCGTTGCTTCGGCCGCAAGGACGTTTACCAGGGCATGGACTGGAAGATCATCGTCCTGCTCGGCGCGATCCTGCCGCTCGGCGTCGCGATCGAGACGACCGGGCTCGCCAACGTGGTCGTGCATGGCGCGCTCGACATGGTAGGCAACCATGGTCCGCTTGCGGCACTGCTGGTGGTGTACGTGCTCACAGCGCTGCTGACGGAACTGATGGGCCACAACCCTTCCGTGGTGCTGATGGTCGGCATCGCCGCCAGCGTCGCGCACGCGGTACACGCCGATCCGCGCCCGTTCGTGGTGGCGGTCGCGTTCGCCGCGGCGACCTCGTTCGCAACGCCGGTCGGGTATCCGACCAATACCATGGTGTATTACGCTGGCGGTTATCGCTTCCTCGATTTCACCAAGGTCGGCGTGCCGTTGATCGCGCTGTTCTGCGCGCTGTCGATGATTCTGATTCCGAAGATCTGGCCGTTTTGATTTTTCTATTGCGAGCTAGCCGTCAACTGAGGCTGTTATCCCCTCTCCCGCTTGCGGGAGAGGGCTAGGGTGAGGGAAATCGTTGCGAAAGGCTGTCAGACAAGCACGTACACGAGAGCTGCGCAGACGAAGCACGGATGTCGAACAACTGCTTTGGCAATGCCTGCGCAATCGCAATCTCGGTGGATTCAAGTTTCGTCGACAGGTTGCGCTTGGCAGCTACATTGTCGATTTCGTTTGCATGGAGCAACGTTTGATCATCGAGCTTGACGGCGGCCAACACCTGGAAGCCGAATCGCAAGATCGACTCCGGACTCTGTATTTGCAACAAGGCGGATTTCGTGTGCTTCGCTTCTGGAACGACCAAATCTTCATGGAACGCGATGCCGTCTTGGGTGCGATACTTCGCGCGTTGATTTCCCCTCACCCCAACCCTCTCCCGCAAGCGGGAGAGGGAGCAAAAGCATGACCAGTCTGCCCGCGCCAGCGAACAAAAAGCTCGGGTTGGTGATCGACCTCGACATCTGCGTCGGCTGTCATGCCTGCGCAGTCGCGTGCAAGGAATGGAACGACGGCGGCGACTTCGGACCGCTGCCGGACGACGATCCCTACGGCGCCGAACCGCATGGCGTGTGGTTCAACCGGGTGCATACGTACGAGGTGCTGCCGCAAGCGGCAGCCACCTCGTACGCATCGACAGCGCCACGCACCCACAACCCCCATCCTGCGCCTGCGGCGCAGGATCGCCCCCTTGACTCAAGGGGGCTGCAA
>JBQCCP010000167.1:0-20221 GCA_051962095.1 Rhodanobacteraceae bacterium | reverse complement strand
CGCTCATCCGGACGCACCCGCAGCCGGCGTGGGCGCCGCCGGATCGATGATTCCGGCCCCTCGCAGCCTGGGCCAGATGCGCGTGGGCAGGCACTGGCTGCTGCGCGCGATCGCGCTTTCGACTTCCATCACGTTGCGCATGCCCGCGACCACGGCGCACACGGCCGGATGCGCCAGCGGAAACTGCAGCGCCGCGGCGCCCACGTCCACGCCCTCCTCGTGGCAGACCGCATAGATTTCATGCGCACGTTTCAGCGTGTCCGCACTCGCGGGCGCGTAGTCGTAGGTTTTTCCAGGACCATGCGGATCGCCGAGCAGGCCAGAGTTGTAAGGTGCCGCGACGATCACTTTCACCCCGCGGCGATGCGCTTCGTCCAGCATCGGGAGCGCGGCGGTCTGCTCGAACAGGGTGTAACGACCCGCCAGCATGATGCAATCGAGGTCGAAGCGCGGCATCAATTCCGTGCAGACCTCGACCTCGTTGACCCCGATGCCGACCGCGCGCACGGCGCTCTGCGCGCGCAATGCAGCCATCGCCGGCAACGCTTCGTCGAGGGCCTGTCGCAGCATGCGCGGATGATCGGCGCCGTGGGTCAGGCGACCCACGTCGTGCAGGAACAGAATGTCGACGTGGTCCAGCCCCAGGCGCGTCAGGCTGGCTTCGAATGAACGCCGGATGCCGTCGCGGCTGTAGTCGAACACCGCCTTGCTGCCGCGCACCGCGAAGCCGTCGCTGATTGGTGCGCGCTGCGTGGGATCGGATTCGATGCGTCGCCCGACCTTGGTCGAAACCGCGAAACGGTCCCGCGGCACGCCCGCGAGCGCGCGTCCCAACCGGCGTTCGGCCAGTCCGTGGCCATAGAACGGCGCGCTGTCGAAATAGCGCATGCCCAGTTGCAGCGCGCGATCCAGCGCCATCTGCGCTGCGTCGTCGCCGACTTCCGTATACAGGTTGCCGATCGGAGCGGTGCCGAAGCCCGGGCCGCCGATGCGCACGCGCGAAACCGCGACTCCGGTCGAAGCGGCGCCCGCTTCGCCCTCTGCGCGGGACTCGCAGCAGGCGGCGTCGGTCGTCACGGCGCCGGGCTCTTGTTCGTCCAAATGGTTGGAGCCGCATGTTTCATGGGTGGATTATAACTCCATATACGCAACTATCATCATGCCATCCTTCGCGCGGTCATGGCATCATCCGCGCGGCCACCTCAGAGAACCCCCATGACCAACCGCCGCCGCTTTCTGAAGACCGCCGCACTGGGCGCCGCCGCCGCGGCGCTGTCGCCCGTCGCTGGCGCCATGGATGCCGGCGCTTCGGGCGCGCCCACGAAGGGACCCGTGCGCGTGGTCTCGACGTGGGATTTCGGCATCGCAGCGAACCACGCGGCGTGGGCGATCCTTTCCAGGGGCGGCCATTCGCTCGACGCCGTGGAAGCCGGCGCGCGCGTGCCCGAGGCCGACATCCGGAACCACAGCGTCGGACTCGGCGGCTATCCCGATCGCGACGGCCACGTCACGCTGGACGCCAGCATCATGGATGCCGAAGCCAACTGCGGCGGCGTGGCCTGCCTCGAAGACATCGAACATCCGGTCTCGGTCGCGCGCCTGGTGATGGAAAAGACGCCGCACGTGCTGCTGGTCGGCGAGGGCGCGTTGCAATTCGCACTGAGCCAGGGATTCAAGAAACAGAACCTGCTGACGCCGGCCGCCGACAAGGCATGGCACGAATGGCTGAAGACGTCGCACTACAAGCCGGAGATCAACAGCGAAGTGCGCGACTACGGCACGGGCGTGCCCATCGACAAGGACAACCACGACACCATCGGCATCCTCGCACTGGACGCGCGCGGCAAACTGGCCGGCGCCTGCACCACCAGCGGCGCGGCCTGGAAGATGCGCGGCCGCGTGGGCGATTCGCCGATCATCGGCGCGGGGCTGTACGTCGATGGCGAAGTCGGCGCGGCGACCTCCACCGGCATGGGCGAGGAAGTGATCCGCAACGCCGGCTCGTTCCTCGTGGTGGAATTCATGCGCCAGGGCCGCACGCCCACCGAAGCCTGCAAGGAAGCGGTGCTGCGCGTGCTGCACAAGCATCCGTCGACCGCGCGCAAGACGCAGGTCGCGTTCCTGGCGATGAACAAGGACGGCGAGGTCGGTGGCTACGCGATCCAGCACGGCTTCTCGTACGCGGTGTGCGATGTGAAAAACCAGAGCGCACTGATTCCATCCGCCAGCGTGTTCAACACGTGAGCGATCCGGTTCTGGAAGTCGCGGCGAACTCCGTCGCCTCGGCGCTCGCCGCCGAAGCGGGCGGCGCGGCGCGCGTCGAATTGTGTTCGGCGCTGGAACTCGGCGGACTCACACCATCACATGCCACCATCGCGGTGGCGGTCGAACGCCTGCGCATCCCGGTGCACGTGCTGATCCGCCCGCGCGCCGGCGATTTCGTATTCGACGACACCGAATGCGAAGTAATGCGGCGCGACATCGAAGTCTGCAAATCGCTGGGCTGCGCCGGCGTGGTGATCGGCGTACTGACGGCCGATGGCGATGTGGACGTGGCGCGCTGCAGGGTCTTGACGGACGCCGCGCGCGGGATGTCGGTGACCTTCCATCGCGCGTTCGATTTCGCGCGCGAGCCGGAACTTGTGCTTGAAACGATCATTGCACTGGGTTGCAACCGCCTGCTGACCTCAGGCCAGGCGGCCGACGCGCTCATCGGCGCGCCATTGATCCGCACGTTGATCGAACGGACGCGCGGACGCATCACGATCATGCCCGGCGGCGGCATCTACGCGCACAACATCGCGGCGATCGCCCAAGCCACCGGCGCGCGCGAATTCCACGCCTCCGCCAAGAAGCGCATGACCACGCGCATGGATCAGCCGGCGCCGATGCTAGGCGAAATGGGTGATACCCACTGGCAAACCGACGCGGCCGAAGTGCGCGCCCGCGTCGACGCGCTGCGGACGCTGTCATCATCGTCGCACCCGACCGACAGGAATCTTCCACGATGAACCCGACTTCTTCGAGCGAGCACCTGACGGCGGCGGCGCCTGCCGGCCGCGGCACCAGCACCCGTGTCGCGATGGGTGTGATGACCACTATCTTCTTCATGTGGGGCTTCATCACCGCGCTCAACGACGTGCTGATCCCGCACCTCAAGTCGGTGTTCACGCTCAACTATACCGAGGTGATGCTGGTCCAGTTCACCTTCTTCGGTGCGTACTTCATCATGTCGCTGCCGTCGGGCAAGGTGCTGGCGCACTGGGGTTATCGCGCCAGCATCATCATCGGACTGATCGTCACCGGCATAGGCGCGCTGCTGTTCCTGCCCGCGGCACAGGCGCAGTCGTATCCGTTGTTCCTGCTCGCGTTCTTCGTGCTGGCCAGCGGGATTACGCTGCTGCAGGTCGCGGCCAACCCGTACGTGAGCCTTCTAGGCGCGGCGCGCTACGCCTCCGCGCGACTCAACCTTGCCCAGGCGCTGAACTCCTTGGGCACCACGATCGCGCCGAAGCTGGGCGGATTCCTGATTCTCTCGGCCGCGGTGCTGGGCGCGGCGGAGCTGGCCCAACTCTCGCCCGCCGCGCAGGCCGCCTACAAGGCGCAGCAGGCACACGTCGTGCAGGGCCCGTACATCGGCATCGCGATCGTGCTGTTCGTGCTGGCGATCGTGGTGTGGCTTTGCCGCCTGCCGCAACTGGAGAACACCGCCGCGGCGGACGACTCGCAGCATCGCTTTGCCGATGCGCTGAAGCTGCCGCGTGTATGGTTCGGGATGCTGGCGATCTTTGTGTACGTGGGCGCCGAAGTGTCGATTGGCAGTTTCATGGTGAACTATCTTTCGCTGCCTGATATCGGACACATGAGCGAAGCGGCCGCCACCGGCTACGTGTCGCTGTACTGGGGCGGCGCGATGGTGGGGCGCTTCATAGGCTCGGCGCTGCTGACGCGGATCGACACGCGCAAGCTGCTGGCCTTCAACGCGGCGATCGCCGCGCTGTTGGTGATCACCACCATGCTCACCTTCGGCCACATCGCATTGTGGAGCGTGGTCGCGATCGGCCTGTTCAATTCGATCATGTTCCCGAACATCTTCACGCTGGGCATCGAGAAGTTCGGACCGCTGACCGGCAAGGTTTCCAGCCTGCTGGTGATGGCGATCGTGGGCGGCGCAATCATTCCGCTGGCGCAGGGTGCGATCGCCGATCACGTCGGTGTGCACCACGCCTATGTGCTGCCGCTCGTCTGCTATCTCTACATCATCTATTACGGCCTGAAGGGTTCGCGCGTCGCATGAACACCGTCTGCTGTTTCGGCGAGGCGCTGATCGACTTCCACGGCACGCCCTCTGGCGCCGCACCGGTGTTCACCGCCCACCCGGGCGGCGCGCCGGCCAATGTCGCCGTCGCGGTCGCGCGATTGGGTGGACGCGCAGCGTTCGTCGGCATGTTCGGTCAAGACATGTTCGGCGACCTGCTGCTGCGGGAACTCGACGCGGCCGGCGTGGACACCACGCACGCGCGCCGCACCGATGCCGCCAACACGGCGCTCGCGTTCGTCTCGCATGCCGCCAATGGCGAGCGCGATTTCAGTTTCTACCGTCCGCCCGCGGCGGACCTGCTGTTCCGCGATACCGATTTCGATGCGTCGATTTTTGCCGGCGGCACGATTTTCCACGCGGGCTCTTGCAGCATGAGCGAGCCCGATTCGGCGGCCGTCACGCTGCAGGGCATGGCGCACGCGCGCAACGCCGGCGCGCCGGTCAGCTACGACATGAACCTGCGTCCGCCGCTGTGGCCGCGCGGCGAAGATCCCGCGCCCACCATCTGGCGTGCGCTCGAGCTGGCCGACTTCGTGAAACTGAGTGCGGAAGAGCTTGCGTTCCTTGCAGCCTCGACGGGCCATGAAGACGCGGTGTTCGCGCGACTGTGGAACGCACATGCCAAACTCGTGCTCGTGACCGATGGCGAGCGCGCAGCGCGCTGGTTCATGCCGCACGCGAGGGGTGAACGACGCACATTTCCGGTACGCGCGGTCGACACCACCGGCGCCGGCGATGCTTTCGTGGGCGGATGCCTGTATCAGTTCGCGAAAGCCGGGCTTGCTGCCGCAACATTCCAATCGTTCGTCGCAGACACGAGTCGGCTCGACTCCACGTTGCGCTTCGCCTCGGCCTGCGGTGCGCTGGCCGTGACCCGCGCAGGCTCGTTCGCGGCGATGCCTGCGCTCGCCGAAGTCGAGGTTTTTCTGGAGCAACACGCATGAGCGACTTTCCCGATTTCCGTTCGCCCGATTTCCTGCGCCGGCACATTCGCGACACGATGGCGTTCTACCATCCACACTGCCTCGATCCGGCCGGCGGCTGCTTCGATTACTACAAGGACGACGGCACGATCTACGACCGCTCGCACCGCCACCTCGTCTCGAGCGCGCGCTTCGTGTTCGATTACGCGATGTACGCGCGCGCCTTCGGCGGCGCCGAATATTTCGAAGGCGCACGGCATTGCGTGTCTTTCATCCGCGACGCGCACCGGAACCCGGCAACCGGTGGCTACGCGTGGACGTTGCGCGACGGCAAACCCGAAGACACCACCAATCATTGCTATGGCGCTGCCTTCGTGCTGGTCGCGTATGCCCACGCGCGCATGGCCGGCATCGTTGATGCGGCGGCGTGGATGGAGGAGCACTGGAACCTTCTGGAGACACGTTACTGGGATGCCGACGCCGGCTTGTATCGCGACGAAGCCGCTGCGAACTGGAATTTCTCCACGTACCGCGGCCAGAACGCCAACATGCACATGTGTGAGGCGATGCTGACCGCATTCGAGGCCAGCCGCGAGCAACGCTGGCTGGATCGCGCGTACGTGCTCGCCGATCACATGACGCGACGCCAGGCGGCGAAAGCCGACCGGCTCGTATGGGAGCACTATGACGAGAACTGGGAAATCGACTGGGAATACCACAAGGACAATCCCAGGGACCTGTTCCGTCCGTGGGGTTTCCAGCCGGGCCACCAGACCGAATGGGCGAAGTTGCTTTTGATCATGGCGCGCCATCGCGATGCGGACTGGCTGCTGCCGACCGCACGGCACCTGTTCGACACCGCGGTCATGCGCGCCTGGGATGATCGATACGGCGGGCTGTGCTACGGCTTCGCGCCGGATGGTTCGATCTGCGACGATGACAAATACCACTGGGTGCAGGCCGAATCGCTGGCCTGCGCTGCGCTGCTGGCGACGCGCACCGGCGAGGGAAAATACTGGGACTGGTACCGGCGCCTGTGGGAATACGCGTGGGCGCATTTCGTCGATCACGAATACGGCGGCTGGTACCGGATTCTCACACGCGACGGCCGCAAGTACGACGACGAGAAAAGCCCGGCCGGCAAGACCGACTACCACAACATGGGCGCGTGCTACGAAGTGCTGAACGTGGTGGGCTGATCGCGCCGTTACTGACAGACGCGGAATCACGTCGCGCACACGCGCGTACGGCAAGGATGCGATCTGGCAGACAAGGACGATCGCCATGGGCGCCGACAACATGCGTGACGACAGCGGGCTTGACGACAGCAGGCTCGCCGATAGCGCGGTGTTGATCATCGACGTGATCAACGATTTCGCATTCCCGGGCAGTGATCAACTGCTCGAACAGATGCCGCCGGTGGTCGAGGCCATCGACGCGCTGCGCCGCCGCGCCGACGCCGCGCAGCGGCCGGTGATCCACGTGAACGACAACTTCGGGCGCTGGCGCTCCAACTTCGATCAGGTGATCGATTACTGCCGCCGCAACGGCGCGCCCGGCGCCGCCATCGCGGAGCAACTGTCGCCGCGCGACAGCGACTACTTTGTGCTGAAGCCCGGCCAGTCGGGTTTCTTCCAGACGCCCTTGCCGGCCTTGCTGGAACATCTGAAGGTGAAGCGCCTGGTGCTGGCGGGCGTGGCCGGCGACCAGTGCGTGCTGATCACCGCGATGGACGCGCACATGCGCGATTTCGAATTGTGGGTGCCGGCGGACACGACCGCATCAATCACGCCGAAACGCAACCAGCGTGCGCTCGACCACATCAGCGAAGTGCTTGGAGGGAGCGTCGCGCCCGTGCTCGAACGCTGACAGGCGGAAGATCACATGGACTGTCCGCGGTCCACGCAAAAGTGTCCGCGGACACTTTCGCCGCACCACGGCTCGCGCGAAGTGCTTGAATCGCCGGGCGGAATGCCGGCCGCCCGGCTGGCACCGTTCTTGCGACGTCCAGCCTGGTCATGCTGGTCGCCCGGGACCCGCTCATGTTCGCCTACCACCTCGACATCGCGCTGCGCAGCCTGAAGCGGAACAAGGTGCTGACCACGCTGATGGTGCTGTCGATCGCGGTCGGGATCGGCGCGTGCATGACGGCCTTGACGGTGCTGCATGTGCTGTCCGGCGATCCACTGCCCGGCAAGAGCGCCGAGTTGTATTACCCGCAGATCGATCCGCAGGACGCTCGCGGCATGATGCCGGGCAACCTGCCGCCGGAACAGGTGACGCTGATCGACGGCATGAACCTGCTGCGCGCCGGGCGTGCGGATCGGCAGGCGCTGATGAAGGGCGGCGCGGTGCCGATCCAGCCGGCCTCCTCCACACTGGATCCGTTTTACGTGGAGGCGCGCTACACCACTGCGGACTTCTTCGCGATGTTCGACGCGCCATTCCTGTACGGCCATGGCTGGACGGACGCCGGCGACGAAGCGCATGCGCGCGACGTGGTGATCACCCGCAAGCTCGACGAGAGATTGTTCAATGGTGCCGACAGCGTGGATCGCACGCTACGCATCGGCGGCACCACGTTCCGCATCGTCGGCGTGCTCGACACCTGGCGCCCGAATCCGCATTTCTACGACCTTACCACCGGCTCGTACGATTATTACGAACAGGTGTTCATGCCGCTGCAGACTGCGCTGGAACTGCACTTCGACTACAACGGCTCCAACGATTGCTGGGCCAACGGCACCGGCGGCGTGGAGGGCGGCCCCTACCCTTCGGCGACGTGCGCGTGGCTGCAATTCTGGGTGGAACTGGACAGCCCGGCCAAAGCTGCGGCGTACAAACAGTTCCTCGTCCACTACTCCGAGGAACAGCGGGCACTGGGCCGTTTCGAGCGCGCGCCGAACGTGCGCTTGCCCGACCTGATGCAGTGGCTCGACTACAACGGCGTGGTGCCGAGCGACGTGCGCCTGCAGGCATGGCTCGCGTTCGGATTCCTGCTGGTGTGCCTGGTCAACACCGTGGGACTGATGCTGGCGAAGTTCATGCGCCGTGCGGGCGAATTGAGCGTGCGCCGTGCGATGGGCGCGGCCAAGCGCACTCTGTTCGCGCAACTGCTGACCGAGTCGGGGCTGGTCGGAATCGCGGGCGGCGCGGGTGGCTTGCTGCTGGCGCTGTTCGGATTGTGGCTGGTACGGCGGCGGCCCTCCGATTACGCGGCGCTTGCGCATCTCGATCCGGCGATGCTGGTGGTGACGTTCGCGCTGGCACTCGGCGCCAGCCTGCTGGCGGGCATGTTCCCGGCCTTGCGCGCCTGCAATGTCGCGCCGGCTTTCCACCTGAAGAGCAACTGACATGGACGTCCTGCCCATCCTCGCGACCTTGCGCCGGCACAAGGTGATCCTGTGGCTGCTGGTGCTGGAAATCGCGCTGACCTGCGCGATCGTGTGCAACGGCGTATTCCTGATCACGCAGCGCCTGCAGCACATGGACATGCCCAGCGGCATCGCCGAACACGAACTGGTGCAGATCCAGCAGGCACCGATCGCGCCGCCCGCCGACCGCTACGCACGGGCGCAGGAGGACCTCGCGACGCTGCGCCAGATTCCGGGCGTGCTCGCGGTGGGCATGTCGAACCAGGTGCCGTTCGGTGGTTCGTCTTCGAACGGCAACGTGATGCTCTCGCCCACCCAGCCGCATCCGACGTTGAGCGCAGCCGAATACTTCGCCGAAAACCTGGTGCCGACGCTCGGCTTGCATCTCGTTGCCGGGCGCGCACTGGAGCCCGACGACTACGTCGATGCCGACGTCGTGCTGAAGTCGCTCGCCGATGGCAGCGGCAAGGGCTTTCCGATGCCGATGCTCGTCAGCCAGGCGCTGGCCACGCGCCTGTGGCCGCAACAAAACCCGTTGGGCAAATTGATCTGGCTGGCGCCCACCGCGAGCTTTCGCGTGGTGGGCGTGGTCGCGACGCTGGCGCGCGCCAACGCCTACCACACCGCGACCGCGCAATACTCGATGATCATTCCATTGCACATGGGCGCGGACAAGGACCAGAGCTATCTGATCCGAACCCGCCCACAGGACCGGCAGCGCGTGCTCGCCGCCGCGGTCACGGCGCTGGAACGCACCGATCCCGCCCGCGTGATCTCGCACACGCGCACCTACGATGAAATCCGCAGCGATTACTTCCAGGACGATCGCGCGATGGCCGCCATTCTCGTGGGCGTGATCGCGGCGGTGCTGCTGGTGACCGGCCTGGGCATCGTGGGACTCGCGAGTTTCTGGGTGGCGCAGCGGCGCAAGCAGATCGGGATCCGGCGCGCGCTCGGCGCCACGCGCACCGACATCCTGCGTTACTTCCAGACCGAAAATTTCCTGATCGTCACCTTCGGCACCGTGGCGGGCATGGCACTGGCGTACGGCTTGAGCCTGCTGCTGATGACCCATTACGAAACGCCGCGGCTGCCGCTCTCGTATCTGCCGATCGGCGCCATCGCGCTGTGGGTGATCGGCCAAGTCGCGGTGCTGGGCCCGGCACTGCGCGCCGCGGCGGTGCCACCGGTGGTGGCGACCCGCAGCGTGTGAGCGGAACTGGACTGCAGCCGCAGCGGGCCGCGTCGCAGCCGGCGTGATGCCGCCGTGAATCGCACCCTCCGTTCATGGTCGATGGGCGAAGATCATTGCGAAACGAACTTCCAGCTGACTGACACAAGGAGCGTGCGATGCCGGAGCCAGGGAAGACGCCGTGGTGGAAACGGCTGGGCGCGGGGTTGATCACCGGCGCGGCTGACGACGATCCCAGCGGCATCGCCACCTATTCGCAGGTGGGCGCCCAGTTCGGCTACGGCATCCTGTGGACGGTGCTGCTGGCGTTGCCGCTGATGGTGGGCATCCAGGCGGTATCGGCGCGGATCGGCCGGGTCACAGGCGCGGGCCTCGCCAAGAATCTTCGTGACGAATTTCCGACCCCGCTGGTCGCGGCGGCGGTCATCCTTCTGGCCATCGCCAACATCATCAATCTGTCGGCCGACATCGGCGCGATCGGCGCGGCCACGAAACTGCTGCTGGGCGGACCTGCGGCGCTTTACGCCGCGATCGCGGCGGTGCTGTCGGTACTGCTGCAGGTGTTCGTTCCGTTCGGCCGCTACACGCCGATCCTGAAAGTGCTCACCTTCAGCTTGTTCGCCTACGTCGCCACCGTGCTGATGATCCGCGTGCCCTGGCTACGCGTGCTGAAGGAGCTGTTCTGGCCGACGGCGAAGTTGAGCCCGGCCTACGCGGTTGCGATCGTGGCGGTGATGGGCACCACCATCAGCCCCTACCTGTTCTTCTGGCAAAGCTCGCAGGAAGCGAACGAGATCAAGACCGAATCGCGGCGCCAACCCCTGAAAAACGCGCCGGCGCAAGCACCGCGCGCCTTGAAGCGCATCTATGTCGACACGGTCGTCGGCCTGGTGCTGTCGGAGTTCGTGGCGTTCTGCATCATCCTCGCCGCCGCCGCGGTGCTGCACGCGCACGGCAAGACCGACATCAACACGTCCGCGGATGCCGCGATGGCGCTGGAACCGATCGCGGGCAAGTTCGCGTTCCTGCTGTTTGCCAGCGGCATCATCGGAACGGGCCTGCTCGCGATTCCGGTGCTGGCCGGATCGGCCGCGTTCGCGCTCGGCGAGACTTTCAAATGGCGCACCGGGCTCGAACAAAAACCCGGACGCGCGAAACTCTTCTACGGCACCATCGCCGCGGCCACGCTGGGCGGCATGGGCCTGAGCTTCACGCCGATGGACCCGATCAAGATGCTGTTCTGGAGCGCGGTGATCAATGGCGTGGTGGCCGTGCCGCTGATGGTGCTGATCATGCTGCTCGCCAGCCGCAGGAAGACCATGGGGCGGTTCCAGATTCCGGTTGCGCTCAAGATCCTGAGCTGGGCGGCGACCGGCGTGATGGGCGCAGCCGCGATCGTGATGATCGCAACCGCGCTGCTGCCGCATCACTGAGCAACGCGGGCGGAACTGTCGCATCGACCACCGAGGCGCTTGTCTATTTCCTGCTGGACGAACGTTTCCGGCTGCTGCCGGATTTCTTCGCGGTCGAACGTTTACTGCCGGATTTCCGGCTCGCGCTTTTCTTGCTGGCTGACTTCCTGCCCGAGGAACGTTTGCCCGCGGACTTCTTGCTGGCCGTACCTTTCCGGGCGGACTTCTTCGCTGTGGAACGCTTCCGGCCCGTCCCGGATTTCTTGCTGGCGGACTTCCGGGATGAGGAACGCTTGCTGCTGCCGGACTTCTTCGCAGACGAGCTTTTGCGCCCGCGGCCCGATTTCCTGCCGCCCTTGTCCTGCTTGTTGACGGTTCGCCAGGCGCGTTCTTCGGCTTCGTCCTTCGATATGCCCTTCTTCTCGTAACCCTCTTCGATGTGCTCGGCTTTCCGCTTCTGCTTGGCGGTGTAGCCCGATTTGTCTCCGCGCGGCATCTCGACCACTCCTGTGTGATGGCCACGTCCCAACCTAGCAATCACCGGGTCGCCAATTCGTGAAGAAGCGTCCGTGGCGACGAAACCGCGGTACGGAAACCGGGGGCGCCGGAAACGAAAAGGCCCGTTCCGGGAACGGGCCTTCCCGAAGTGACTGACCTGCCGGAAGAGGGAATCGAACCCCCGACCCACGCATTACGAATCAAGAAACCTGTCGCATGAAAGCATTGCCTGATGCGGTTTTCGCGTCGATGTGCTTCAATAAGGTACAAATCCAGGTACACGACCGATGGCGACGATCATCAAGCTGGCGTACAAGGGCAAAGGCGGAAAAGCCAAGACCCGCCACAAGTACAAGGCCATCATACGCCGCGCGTCGTTGGGCGTTCCGCTCCTGACCAAGACGTTCATGACCGAGGACGACGCCGACGCATGGGCTCGCAAGAACGAATCGGAAATCGAGCGCGGCTTGTGGCTGGATACGGGAAAGGCCTCGACCACACCGCTGCGCGAAGCACTCGACACTTACGAGAAAGAAGTCACGCCTCGCAAGCGCAGTGCCACCAGCGAATTATCAGCCTTGCACATCATCCATGAGGACGCGGGTGCGCTCGGCCTGCTGGATACCCCCTTGCCCCGCCTGACGAGCACCGACTTCGCGCGACTACGCGACAAATGGAAGCGGGATGGCGTGAAGCCATCCACGATCAAGCGACGGATGGCCGTCCTCTCGCACCTGTACACGATCGCCCGAAAGGAATGGAGGATGGTCGGCTTGCACAATCCGATCGGCGATGTTGCGCTGCCGCGGGTCGCCGATGCGCGCAGCCGGCGCACAAGTAACGAGGAAATAGCGGCGGTATGCAAAGCGACTGAATCGAAAGAGCTTGCGGATTTCCTGAGACTCGCGCTTGCCGCCACGATGCGCCGCGGCGAGCTGCACGCGCTCCGCTGGGAGAACATCAACCTTCGGGAGCACACCGCCTGGCTACCCGCCGAAGTGACCAAGACACTCAAGGGCCGGAACGTGCCTTTGTCCACGGCCGCAACGGCGGTTCTTGAAGGAATGGGCGCTCGAAAAAGCGGACCGGTGTTCCACTTCGATCCCCACACCTACACGCGGGCTTGGCGGCGCGCAGTGACGCGCGCGCGGGCGAGGTACCTCGAAGACTGCGAGGAGCATGGCACCGAGCCTGACCCGCATTTCCTCGTCGACGTCAAACTCCATGACCTGCGACATGAGGGTGCGTCACGGTATGCCGAAAAGAAGAAGTTCAACACCATCGAACTGGCCGCGATCACGGGGCACCAGGATCTTCGGATGCTCAAACGTTATGTCCATCCGGATGCACGCGAGCTTGCCAAGCGGATGGGCTAACCAAGCAACTCATGTGATGACACATCTGCGCTCCAACGGCTGCGTTCATTCCGCACCATCGTGAAATCAGAAGGGACGCATGATCACGCAACAACCATGCTGATACCGCCGCGCGTCTTATTGGTCCTGACGATCAACGTTGTCAGTACTTTTCTCCGGCTGAGCCGATGAGGCCTTCTTCATCTTTTGCCAGTGGGCATACTGCATCCGTTTCGCCGGGTCAGGGGCCTCATAACCCTGAAGCCAAAACCGGAACCAGTCCAGGTTGCGTTCGTACACGGCCAGCTTGTGCCGCGGCTGGAATTTGTTGTGCGGTTCGTTCGGAAAGACATAGACGTCCGCACGAAGGCTCCGCATCAGCGGGATTGCATAGTCGAGCCCGAACATGTATTCCTGCTCCGGAAACTGCATCAGTATCGGGGCGCTGATCTTTCCCAAGTTCAAGGTTGGCGAAATCTGCTGCCACTGCGCCGGCGTTTCGTTCGGGGCGCTGAGTTGCCAGTTCGTTCGCAGCATTGAGAGAAATGGCTCGCCGATGTTGCTGCCCAGCAGGTAATACATCGGGGAGGTCGTTGGCGACGCCATCGACGCCGCTGTGACCACGTCAGAGTGGATGAGTGTCCACATGGTCACTTCGCTTCCGAAGCTGAGCCCACCCATCCCGATCTTCGTCTTGTCAATCCGGCCTTCCGATGCGAGTCGCTCAACCGCGCTCTCGACAGCCGCCTGCCCCAACTCATAGCGCTCTTCGGCAGTGGTGGAGAACGAGGGTGCGTTGATGCAAAGCGTGGAAATACCCTGCTCCGCCATGGTGACCAAGGGCCACTCGTCACCCGATCCACCCCGTACGAAGCCAATGCACCGATAGTAGGTAACGAACAGTGGCGGCAACGTGTTGTTGACCCGATGCGCCGGGTAAAGCTGACCCGTGAACGTCCTGCCTTGCGCGTCGGTCCAGCGCAACAACTGCGCTGGAACTTTGGAGAGGTCCTGCGCGAGCGCCTTGTTGGGATCGAACAGGATCTGTCGCTCACCCGTCTGCAAGTCAATCCTTTCGAGACGAGGTGGGCGATTTGCATTGGCTGTCACGCATGCCAGCGCTTCGGATGACGCGCCACAGGTTCCGGGTTCCCAGCGCTTTTCGCCGCCGAACAAGCCAGTGGAGGTGGCGATCAGATGCACCGCATCCGTCTTTACATTCCAGCGATAAACCGACTGGGCGAAGCCGTTGTCGTAAGGCGTTACGGTGAAGATTACTTCGTCGCTGTCCGGACGCCATTGCACACTGCTGATCGCCTTGCCGGTGCATGCCGCCACCTTGCAGGTCACCAAGCGACGAGCACCCTGCGTTGGCAACATGGCCAAGCTGATCCGTGGCCGATCCGTCGTTTCCGCAATGCGTGTCAGTAGCGCGATACGCCCACTTTTGCGATCGCGCGCCAGTTTCCAGATGTGATGCACCTGCTTGACGAGATCCGACGCTGCCAGCGACGCGGGGGGCTTTTCGGATGATGCGAGGTCCCGCACCGCACCGCTCGCCAGATTTATGGCCTTCCAGCGATCTGGCACATCAGCAGTCAAGTCAACCCTGTTGAACATGAGACCTAGACGCTGAGTGGCAAGCCGCCCCTCGGTATAGCCGGACCGGAACAAGGGCTGCCCAAGAGGCGTGGATCGGTCGACACGAATGCCTCGGTCGTACTCGGCTTGCTCCGCCGCAGTCACTTCCACGTGGGTCGGCCCGATGCTGTACTTCAGCACTGTGCCGTCATCGCTCAGCACAAAGTCTCGCACATCGGCATCGCCATCAGTCACACGATCAGCGGAGTTGCCATCAGTCGCTGCGCGCCAGACATCGATGCAGCCATCCAGGTGGGCGCGGTAGTAGATCCAGTGCCCATCCTGCGACCAGACGGCCGTGGCCGGCACGGGAATACCAGCCGAATCGCGCAGTGGAACACCACCGTCACCGACACGACGCGGTGGCGAGGATCCATCCATACGTTGGATGTACCAGACGGTATCGTAGGTGTTGCGTTCAATCGATGCTCGCGACACTCGGAACGCGACATGCGTACCGTCTGGCGACACCACGGGGCTGCTGAAATCCGCGATCTCAACCAACTGCCGTGGTGATACTGCCAACGCCGGAGCGATGGCAGCAAATGCGCCCAGCAACGCTCCCGCAATCAGAACACGCTTGGAGGTGGCTACGAAAGAGACAAACGTCATGACGTCGCTCCAGTGTGGGTAGGGCCACGCATGGCCCAGTTCCGGTGCGACATCACCAATGTTTGGAGACGGAGATGCTGGTATAGCGGCCTATCGCCGAATAGTTGGTAGAGTCGTAAGGCGTATAGGTCAATGAGGTGACGGCGTACAACGGTGGCGCACGATCGAGCAGGTTCTGTGCCGACAACTCCAGCGCCACATTAGACCATGCATCATCGCGTGAGCCGGTGTCGTACCGCAGTGTGGCGTCGAAGGTGGTGAAGGAGGCGCCCTTCCTGCCATTGGCGGTGTTGGTCACTCCGCTCTTGTAGTTGCCGAATAATGATGCGGTGAAGTGGTCCCGCTGCCACACCGCCCCGATCCGGCCATTGAATCTGGCTGGATAGAACAACGTGCCCGCAAGATCGTAGGTCGGCTGGCCCAACGAATTCTGCCGCGTGCTGTGCAGCCAGCTGGCCGATCCTCGCATTGTCAATCGACCCACGGCCAGGTCGAATCGATAGGATCCCGATGCATCCAGTCCCTTGGCTCGTTGCCGAGCGGCATTCGTATTCAGGTTAGGCGCAATCGCGACAACACTGCTCGGGTCATGTGCCATCCCGGTGACGTTGTAAAAATGAAAATTCCGGAGCATCTCAGCCTGCTCTGCGGCGGATGGCGCGTTGATGATGAACTGGGCAAAGGCTGGATTGCTGAGGGCCTGCGCAGGTACCAGCGGCGTCACCACGCGATCGGTGTAATCCACGTTGAACCAGGTCAGCTCCGCCTCCAGCCCTTCCATGTGCTCGGGATGAAATGCGAGCGAGGCACTCCAGGTTCGCGCCCGTTCCGGATTCAGGTCCGGATTGCCACCGGTGAGATAGAGCACTGTGGCACTGGGCGCATAGCCGGTCCCACCCAGCGCGGCCGCGGGAAACAGATAGGCATTGCGCGTCAGGTACTGCTGCGCCAGCGTGGGTACCTTGAACGATTTCCCCCAGGATGCCTTCAGCGTGAAGTCCGTGCCGGGGCTGTAGAGCACACCCAGCTTGGGCGTGGTGACGCCACCAAAACTGTTGTAGTCCTCACTCCGGACCGCACCGGTCAGGGCCAGTCGCCGTACACCGGAAATGTCCTGCTCCGGGGCGATCAATGGCAGATTGAGCTCCGCATAGGCGAAGCGGCTGC
This sequence comes from Rhodanobacteraceae bacterium, assembly GCA_051962095.1. Lineage (GTDB taxonomy): Bacteria > Pseudomonadota > Gammaproteobacteria > Xanthomonadales > Rhodanobacteraceae > 66-474. The sequence continues at coordinate 3,726 of JBQCCP010000167.1, read as the reverse complement.
TGACACCTCCGTCTACCTGCATAGAGCCGCTGACGGGATTGCCATAACGCAGGGCATTGCTGCGGTAGCCCACGCCTACCGCGAGCCGCGCCTCGCCACTGATCAGTGAGAACAACGGCCCTTCCGCGCCGGCCTCGTAGACTCGGCTTCTATTGCGATAGATCGTGCGCGAGGGAGCGGATATGCCCGTTACCCGCGTTACTACCGTGTTGGAGACATCACTGTTGTCCCGGCCCCAAGCGCTGCCAATCGACAGCGTCCAATCGCCAGGCAAGAACAGGTCGACGGTGGGCGAAATCACCGAAGTAACTGTCTTCGGCGCGTAATGCTCGTAGTTGGTCGCATACGCGAGATCCGTGGCGATCTCGCGCTCCGTTCGGAGCGTGTCCAGCCGCAACTCACCGATGTTCCCCAACGCCTGATGCGCGCTGATCAGTCCGCTGCGCAAGGTGCTTGCCTGATACAGGGTCGACGGACCGTACATGTCCTTGGCGTAGTCACGCTGGCTCGCATAGATAGGATCACTGTCGCTTTTCTTCCACGTCGCGATCAGGCCACCGGTCGACCAGGTCGTGCCCCCTGTCGCTGTGTATTCATGCGTGGACAGCCCACCGTCCGCCGCACTGCCGTAGCGCGCGCCGACGGTCACACCATCGAAATCGCGTTTGAGGATCACATTGGCCACACCGCCCACCGCATCGGAACCATAGATGGCAGATGCACCATCGGCGACGATTTCGATGCGGTCAACTGCCTCTACTGGAATGGCACTGATGTCCACCCCTTGGGAGAATCCGCCATAGGCCATCCGATGCCCGTTGAGCAACGTCAACGACGCGTCTTGGCCAAGACCGCGCAGGTTCAAACCCGAACCACCGGTAATGTTTCGATTGTCGTTGCCACCACCCGTGGCACCAGCAGTGACGCCGGGATTTTGACCGCCTGCGAAGTTTTGCGGAATGCTTCGGATCACCTCACCCAGATCACTGAGACCCTCGTTCTGAATCTGCTGCGCGCCAATCGTGATCGCCGGCGATGCCGTGATGCCGCCACGGATGCGCGTGCCGGTCACAGTGACTGCCTGCAACAAGGTAGGCGATGCAGGTTCCTTGACGATGGGCTGCTTCTGGGCTTGGGTACCATAAGGCTTCACTGCAGGCGGAGCACGCTTGATCACGACCGTGCCCGAGTCGGTGAACTCATAGGTGAGATCAGTGTTCCGAAGCAGCATGTCGAGCGCCGCACGCGAAGTGGAAACGCTGTCGATACGGGCCGTGGCATGTCCTTCGACCAAGGCGGGGTCATACAGCACCTGCAGGCCACTCTGCGCAATGAACTGATGGAGCCCATTTGCGAGCGGGCCTGCGGAAATGTGGAATACATGAGTGCCAACGTCAACGCCGGAGACTGGCGGCGCGGCCTGGATCGTCGTTGCAAACCCCAATGCAACACACAGCGACAGTACTTGGAGCGCTCGCATGCGGAGCACACGCGAACATTCGTGAAATGACAGCATCCCCGGTCTCCCGTTTCCGGCCCGCATTAGGCCGCGTCTCAACAAGAACGGAAGATCCGACACAATCCCCTATTCGCGTTGATGCCGCCCGCGCACTATCGATGATAGAGGCGGATCGTTTTGCCGCTTTGCTCGGCACGAATGGGAAACGCGCTTTCGAGCGCGCGCAGGAACGCCTGGGTGTTGCCTATCCTAAACTCGCCGCTGACCTTGATGGATTCCAGTCGTGAGTCAGCGATCGTCAGTCGTTCCTGCGCGTAGCGGTTTGCATCTGCAATCGCCTCAGCCAATGGCGTTGCACTGAACACCAGTTGCCCCCGGCTCCAACTCGTCGTCATGGTGGGATCAGCCGTAGCTTGGCGCCAAATGCCATCTCCTGCGATCAGTTGCTGGTCGCGGGTCAACTGCGTCGCCTGGTTGCCACGCTCCACATTCACCGAACCCTCGAGTACCGTGATCGTGGTCTGTTGGCCACCATCGTTCACATCAAAGCGTGTGCCAAGATCGGAAATGGTGTTGCCGCCCGCGTGCACCACGAACGGATGAGAGACATCGTGGACGACATCGAACAGCGCCTCACCCTGCAGTAAATGCACGCTGCGGACACGTGCACCCAGCTTTACATCGAGGACAGTATCCGTATTGAGCATCACGCGTGAACCATCCGCCAGCATGATGCTGCGTTGCTCACCGCGCGCCGTCGTGTAACGTTGCATAGTGGAGCGATGCCCGAGGATCCAGATTGATGTCGCTACGACCAATACGCCAGCAAACGAGGCCGCGATCGCCAGACGACGTCTTCTGGCGGTCCGACGCATGGAATTCTGTGCAGAGCGGCGCGCTGCGTGCCAAGCACGCTTGAGTTCATCGTCGTCAGTTAGACCACCAAGTTCATTCCACAAAAGCTCCGCTTGCGCAAAAGCCGAAACATGCGCAGCATCAGCGGCAAGCCAGGTATCGAAGTCGCGGCGCTCGGCTACCGAGCAGCCCTCACTGCGCAGACGCGCAAACCAGCGTTCGGCCTGCTGTTGGACTGTTTCCATGTCGTATTCTGAATTCATGATGGCTCGCTCACCCCGGCATCACGTCAACGCGCGGCGACATACCGCCAGCGCGTGAGAAATCTGGTTCTCGACGGTACGCTCGGACGTACCAAAGCGGCGCGCGATATCGCGATAGCTCAACCCCTCGAATCTGTGCAGCAGGAAGACTTCGCGGCAACGCGGCGGCAATGCCAGGATCGCCCGTTGCAGCAGGACAAGAGTCTGGTGGTGAGCCAGATTGCAGTCGGGTTGCGGTGCATCGGATACCAGGTCCTGATCGTCAAGCGCATAATGGTCATTCGTGCGACGCGACTTCGCATTTCGCCCGCTGTCCGCCACCACGCTCGCAGCAACACGGAACAACAGGGCGCGTCGCTCCCCGGGGTGGTTGACTGCTCGATAACGCAGCATGCGCAGGAAAGTTTCCTGTACGGCGTCCTCGGCAGCGTCGACGCTACCAAGTTGACGCAGCAAGTATCTGCGCAGGCCCGGCTTCAGCTCCTCGCACATCTGGGTGAACGATGAATCGTCAGCCACAGGGAGCCCGTCGCCGCCCGTCGAGCGAGAAGCATGTGAATCGCTTTGGCGAAACCCCGGGAAGCGCAAGATGGCCATGGAAATGAGCCGTCGCTCACTACTTCATACTAGGAACGGTCCGGGCGCACTTTTCCCCTATTGATGTCGGGAAATGCTTGTTTTGCCTGCATCTCTTGCCACGCCGTCCTGGCGGCACTGCACAGATACCACCCCAATAGGCCGAAGCAAAACCGCCCCGAGCCCGCTCTTGGATATCAATCACTGTGGATCAGGTTCACGCAATGAACTTGCTTGGACTCAATACGGCGGCAGTTCTCGCATGGCCACGCGCAATGGTCACACTGGCGCCGCGCAAACGTGTTCTTGACCCCCGACGATCAATTTGCACCGCGCGTCCGTTGAGCCGACAAGGCCTTCTTCATCTCTTGCCAGTGGGCATACTGCGCCCGCTTCGCCGGGTCAGGATCCTCATACCCTTGCAGCCAGAAGCGGAACCAGTCGACGTTGCGTTCATAGACGGCCAGCTTATGCCTGGGCTGGAACTTGATGTGCGCCTCGTCCGGGAATACGTAGGCATCGGCCTTATGCCTGCGGATCAGCGGTAGCGCGTAGTCCAGCGCCATCCGATAT